>JALOOZ010000103.1 GCA_025454155.1 Thermodesulfobacteriota bacterium | reverse complement strand
ACATGCCGCGGGCCCGTTCCCTTGTTGAACTCGTGCCCGACCGTCCGCGGGCCGCGTTCTCCCTGGCCACCCTGAGCATGGACTCGAGGAGCTCGGTGTAGGTCTTCTGCCCGCTCATCATGAACCTTCCTCCGTAGAGAAGGAGATCATAGATGCCGGGCACGGGTGACGGCTTGAGTCTCATGAGGTCGATGAGCTCGCTTGCGAGCACGTCCTGGCGCCGGAGCTCCTGAAGGATCTCCCGGAGACGCCCCTCGGCCAGGGTGGAGCCGGTCTGCTCCTCGATGAAGCGGATCATGCTCCTGAAATCCTGTCGCTGGTAGTGCGAGGCCCGGTCGTCCGTGATCGTGGGGGGGTAGTTCAGCTGGAAGAAGGGTATGTTGAGATAAGCGGAGGCAAAGGAAAACGAGTTTGCATTGGTGTCGCATATGCCCGGGGTATCGCAGACGACGAAATCGGGCCTGACCGCCAGCCCGGCGAGAAAGGCGCCCAGGGAACCGCGCTGCGCAGAGCACGAGGTCTCGGTGAAGCCGACCTCGCAGCAGTAATCAAGGTATTCACCCGTACCGCGCTTGAGCACGACCGTACCGAGCACTGTCATGACCTCAAGCATGACCGGCACCACGTCGAATGCGTAGAGAATGGGTGTGGCCATGCAGAAGGTGGTCAGCGCCACCTTCTTTCCACGCTCATGAGCAGTGGTGCACATGGCGGTATAATCCGCGATGAGCCTCAGGAAGCGCCTGCCGGGCTCTCCGTGTCTCACGAAGCTGTCGAGCACATCGGCAAAGTGCGGCACCAGGGCACAGAGAGAATCATACTCCTTGGGCGACCCGTCGGTGCTCCTGGCTGCATTTTCCAGGATGCTCCAGACCATCCAGTCGAAGGGATATTCCCGCGTTTCTCGTTTCATGGCCGTATCCTCACAGGGTCATGCTGACGATCGCCCCGTCCTTGATCCTTTGGATGTAGAGCCGGCAGCGCTCTTTCAGCACATGCATGTCGGTCTTGCGCTCGATGTAGGCGAGGGCGGGGATAGCCGCCTCGTGGAAGAGCGTGAGCGCGTCGATGGCCCGCTGCCGTTCCACCAGGACTCGGCTTGAATCCATGGCGATGCCGCGGATGACTTCGATGGCAAGCTGTTCATTTTCCATATGACCTCCAGAAGGAATCGCTGTCTTGGAACCCCTCAACTCACTATACCCCTGACATGTATGAACTCGCTCATCTTGTCCGTGACCGCCTCCCAGGACATGACCCGGTCGTCAAAGGAATCGAGGAAAAGCAGCAGTGACGGGAAGCCCTTCTTCTCGAGGTCCCTGACCAGGAGCTTCACGGCGCCCCAGGTGTTTCTGCACCCTACGGTACTGAAGTAGACCACGAAATCGGCCTTCAGGAGCCTTGCCAGGTTCAGGTTGTCCTCCAGCCACATCTGGGGGGCGTCATAAGGTCCCCGGATCTGTTTCACCATGGGCATCCTCGCCGTCATGTCGGCCAGGGAATCGATCATGCCGTCCAGAGACCCTTTTTCAACTCTATATGCCTCGTCCCCTCTCCCGACGGCATAGGAGGCATCGGCCTGCCAGTACCTGCACAGGATCGATCCCAGGTGGCTGATGCCGTTCCGGTCAAGCCAGTCCCAGAGCCGGGCATCGGTGGTGTAATGGTCGATGTAACAGAACAGCCCCCGGGCCTTCTCATACTCCGTGCTGTTGCCGGAGGCCCCGTTCGCAGCGTTGGCCTTTGCGTGTCTCACCATGGACTCGAGGACCTCGGTCAACTCGGGGCGCCCGTTCATGCAGCTCTTGGCACCGTAGATCATGAGGTCGTAGATATTGGGTACCGGGTTGGGGACGAGCATCTGGAGGTCGCACAGGTCATTGATGAGCTCGTCCTGGCGGATGGTCTCGTCTATGATATCACGAAGCATATCCAGATCGAGCCTGTTGCCTGAGTGCCCCTCGAGAAAAGCGATGAGATTCCGGTAGTCCTGCCGGTGATAGGTGGCAGACCTTTTCCCCGAGACCTCGGAGGGGTAATTGAGCTGATAGAACGGGATGTCCAGATATGCCGAGGCAAACGAGTAGGAGTTGGCGTTGGAGTCACACCACCCAGGAGAGTTGCACACGATCATGTCGGGCCTTGTCGCGAGGCCGGAGAGAAACGCACCAAGGGCGCCGCGCTGGGATGAACAGGAGGTTTCGGTGAATCCCAGCTCGCAGCAGTAATCCAGGAATTCACTGGTCCCGCGCTTGAGCACAACCGTGCCGAAGATGGTGAATGCCTCGAGGCAGATGGGTACGATGTCGAGTGCGTAGAGGATGGGTGTGGCCATGGAAAACGATGTCAAGACCGTTTTCTTTCCTTCGCCCCCGGCTGTGAGGCATCTCCTGATGTACTTTGCCAGGAGCTTGATGAACAGAACGCCGGGTTCTCCCTGCTTCATGAAGGCATCGAGCGCAGTGCCGAAGTGCGGAATGAGAGACAGAAGGCTCCTGTACTCCTTTGGCGTGCCGTCGCATACCATCGCTGCGTTCTCCAGGATGGTCCAGATGTCCCAGTCGTAGTTGTATTCCCTCGTCTCTCTCTTCATGCATCCCGCCCGATCTGCTATGAGATCCTCTCCATGAACGCATCGATGCGCATCTTTATCCTGCCAGTCTCCACCAGGGGGCCGTATTCCCGTTCCATGCGCATGCAGGGGATCCCCTGGGCCTCCAGGTCGCGTTCGAAGATGCCGTTCTCCGAGCCGTGGAGGTCGCAGAACCTGATGTTCTGGAGGATGACGCCGTCGACTCGGGCCATCCGGGCACGTTCCTGTATGAATTCGAGCCTTTCCCTGTAATAACCGAACATGCGGGGGCAGAACTTGTGGCTCAGGTACCGTGAGGCCAGGGCCTCGATCGGGTCACCCTCCTCGTCCACCAGATCGTGATAGGAACGTGAACCGAAGCACATGGTGTCGCTCACCACCACACCACCTGAAGACTCTATGAGCTTGATGAAATCCAGGTCGTCGCTGGTGCTGCCCACCACCATGAGGCGCTTCCTGCCGTTCGTGACCGGGGTGGTTTTTTTCAGCCCTTTCACGATCTTTTTCAACGTCCCGGTATAATCCTCCCTGGGCATGGCAAATCCGGCCAGCACGATGGCAGCGGCATCCTCGCCGGTCAGGGGCGAGTCCGGGGAAGACCTCAGGGAGTCGAGATCTATGAGCAACCTGCGCCCCTGGTTGTAGAGCTTGATCGATTTTCTCAGAGAAGAAGCTGGGACGGCAACGCCGAAGTGCTCTTCAAGCCGCTCCATGAATGCCCGCAGTTCATCCGCATACCAGGCGAGACTGTAGTCCGCCACCTTGTGGGGGACACCCATGTAGTGGAAGAACCCGGGGACTGTTCCAGCGTAGTCTTCGCCGGCCTTTCTCCAGCACTCGTCGAGCCTCCTCATGGAATCGCAGCCGTTCACGATCACCACGCCGTCGAGGAAGGAATAGTCTCCCTGGCCGGCAAGCTGGAGGATGCACTTGGGGAAGCTGCAGATCACCGGGCCGAAATAGGTGTCGCCGATGGACAGCGTGGTGGTGTTGATGCCCCGGAGCCGAAACGGCAGCATGCCTGCGGCATGGATGATCTCGTCGGGCACGAAGGTGCAGGGGTAGCCGATTATCTTCTTTCCCTGGTCCTTCCATCTCTTCACGTGGCTGTTGCTGATGGTTTGTGCGATATCCTTCATGGCATCGATCATCACTCACCCCCTGCCCGGCGCAATCCGGATTTCGTTGCGGGCATGACGGCATCCAGGAACGGCCGGGCCGCCTCGACGATCTCGGGCACGATCCATGCGGTTGCTGTCCTGATCTCCTCGGCATTGAGAGAATCGACTATGCTGGTGAGGAAGGAGGAGAACATGTCGGGCTTGATCTCGTGGAGATTGTTGAGAAGGCGGACAAAGGTGTTGACGGCCTGGGAAATCTCATAGGTATCGAGATCGGACAGGCCCAGTGAAATGGCCCCGGCGAGTGCCTCCGGGTCCAGCTCATCGTAGAGGCCGGCCCTGCGGGAAAAAGCCCTTATCAGTGGCGTCTTCAGGGAACCGTAGGCGGAGACCATCTCGAGCACGAGCCCGGGATTATCCCGCAGCACATCGGCAAGGGCATTGGCAAGGGCCTCCCTGTCCTCCGCCAGTGCCACACGGGCCTTTTTCAGGAGCACAGGGTCGATCTGCGGCAGTCCCTCTTCGAGAAGCGAGGTGAGGTAGCCCTGGAACAGGGGCTTTCCTGCCTTGGCCAGAAGCAGGTTCCCGGTATGCAGGCGCCTGATGAACTCATGGACGGAGTTCACGAGCCCGGCGGCCTCCCGGGCATCGATTCCCCTGACGAGGGAGAGCAGGAGGTCTGCCAGCAGGTCAGGGCCAACCTTTCTTTCTATGGGTTTCAGGAGGGTCGCCGCGGACTTGATGGCAGTGTTGACGACGGCCAGCAGTGTACCGAGCAGGCTCCCCACCTTTGCCGGGTATTTCCAGAGCTGCTCGTTGAAGGCCTCCACGGTCTTCAGAACGCAGGGACCGGAGCCTTCGACCATCTCCCTGATCTCCCCGAAATCGGTGTGCCTGAGGAAGGCGTGGATGGTTTCACCGCGGGACCCTGCATGGCAGAGGGGGTCTGCCGCATGATCCGCATTGACCTTGCGTGCCCATGCGGTAAGGAGCTTTCCCGCGTCGGCCGATATGCCCCTGCCTTTTCCGTTCGTGCGCTGCAGCAGCACCTTTGCTATGAGCCACATGACAGGAGGTGCAAGCTTTCCCCTGATCCCTCCTTTGGCCGCCCAGGTGCCGACGAGATCCCTGGCGACTTCTGCGATAAGGACCCTCGTGCCCGCAGCCCGCATGGTCTCGCCCACGATGCCGGCGAGGATCCGGACAGGTTCGGCCTGTTGGTCAGTCGTGTTCATCTTCAAACCTCCGCTGCATGTCGTTTGAGTTTTCGAGGGATTTTCTGCCTGCCTCGGTGAGGTACGACTCGAACATGGTGTTGCTGAGCGAGGTGAGGGTCTTGATGGCCTCCTCGCGGGTGAATTTCTGCTCCATGAGGTAGCTGTGGCCGAGGTGCATGGCCATGCCGACGACGGCATAGGCGAGGGTGTGGGGGTTCACGCCTTCGATGATGCCTACATTGAGCCATGTCTGGAGGTCGTCCGCCAGGTCCTGGGCTATGTCGCTGTAGTGCCTCCACACGTTGCCGTCCAGCTCCTCATCGACGCCGAAGCTCCCCCGGAGCAGGATGAGAAACTGCTGGCGGTGGCCGTCGATGTAGTCGAAGTAGGCGCTGAACGTGTCATCGAGCTTGGCGAAGCGGTCGCTGCGGTCCCAGATGTTCACCGGCTCCCTGAGTTTCCGTATGCGGGCCCGGAAATCCTCGAAGTTCCGGCGGGTGATCTGCTCGAACAGGTCGCGCTTGTCCGTGTAGTAATTGTAGAAGGTGCCTGCCGACATGCCCACGGACTTGACGATGTCCATGACCTGGGTGTTGTGGTAGCCGTGCCGGCTGAACAGCTCCTCTGCCGCCTCGATGATCATGTCCCGGGTGTACTGTCTTTTTTTCTCGATGAGACTCGACATATCTGGCTCCGTGTTGCTGGGCTCATCCCCTGCTGACCAGTCCCAGCCTCTTCATGACCCTGACCTTTGCAAAGGACCAGACCCACGAGGCGAGATGCCACTTCTGGTCCAGGAGGGCTCCGGCGATGGTCCTTGCGGACCTGTCAATCTCCGCCCTGTCGATACGAGAGAACACACCGGTCAGAAAGGTACTGAAGGCCGGGGGATCCACGGTATTGACGGCGCGAGCGAAACGGTTGATAAACCCTGCAGCGATGGCGGGACCCTGGTTGAGGATGAACCTGCCCGCCTCTTCCCTGAGGTCTCCCGATGCCTCCCACAGCGACGAAATCAGTTCTGACCAGACCGTCCAGCTCCTTTTCAGGTTTTCACGATCGATGTCGCTGGAAAGGGCAAGGAGATATGATTTGAGCATCAGGGGTGGGTACTTGTCCTTCAGCTGCAGGGCGAATTCTGCGGAAGACCTGAGCAGCGCATTGATGAAAACGGGCAGCGAACTGATGACGGCAAAGAATACCTCCGGGTCCTCGTACATGAGCGTCTTCACCATGGAGCTGCCCGTGGACGGGCTCATCTCGTTGAGGTTCGTCCGGAGGATGTCCTTGAAGACCGGCGATCTCAGCATGACGCCGAGAATGCCGGCTTTCTCTTTAGCATCGAGTTCAGTGCACATCGCAGCTCCTCCTCAGGGCTGTCCGGCCTTGTCCTGTACGGCCTTCCAGGAGGCCTTGAAGACCGGTCCGAGGTCTCTGGCCAGTTCATTGGCCTCCTTGATGAGCCTTGCCATGTCGTCCTTGTCGATATCGGAAAGCAGTGATTCCACGAAGCTCGCGAGCAGGGGGGGTGGGAACTTGTCTCTCACCTGGACCATGAGCTCGCAGGCGGCCTTGATGACGGCATTGGCCAGGCAGGGCAGGGCCCCCACCACGGACAGGGGGGCCTCGATGTCCCTTCCCAGGAGCGTTCGCACGAGCTGCGGGCTGGACTCCGGGTCGATGCTCTTCAGGAAGAGCCGCAGGCTCTCCTTGAAGGCGGTCTTGTCCAGCAGCTCCCCCAGCACGTTGGCCTTGGTCTCGATGAACCCTCTGTTTGCATGCTCTTCCATGGCATCACCTCAGATGGTCTCGCAGTTGAAGAAATACCGGGCGGCCTCCATCTGGCAGAGCTGCTTGCCGCCCATCCAGAGCTGCACGATCTTGATGTCGCGCCAGTGCTTCTCGATGTCCCAGTCGCGGTCGGGGCCATGGTGTCCCAGCACGTCCATGGCCCTGCCGAAGATATCAACGGCGCGGTCGGATATGAAATCCTTGATGTTGCGGATCCTTCCCACCACGTCCTCGCTGGTCAGCGGTCTGCCGTAGGGCTTGTTCCTCCTGTCGCCGATCATGGCCGCCTCGTACCCGAGGATGCGGCAGATGTCGATGTCGCCTGCGATGCGCCCGATGACAGCTGCGACTGCGTCGTTCTCCTTCAGCGGCCTGTTGTTGTACGTGCGGGTGGAGACGAACTCATGCATGCGCTCGTAGAGGTTCATCATGGCGCCGGTCAGGAAGGCGCAGCTCGCCACCTGGCCGAAGGGGATGAGCTGGTAGAAGGCATCGGCATCCCTGCCAGGACCATGGGCCCGGTACCAAGATGGCACCCGGACGTCCTCGAACCAGATGTCGCCGTTCTTGTCGGCCGCCATGCCCGCCTTCTCGTAGGCCCCGCCCTGGGTCACGCCGGGCAGGTCGGCAGGGACATAGATGAACGCGAAGTCCTCCTTGTTGGAGGAACCCGCCTTTGTCGTACAGGGGACGCCGAAGAGCTTCGATACCCCGCCCGAGTTGGTGGGCCAGAGCTTGTGACCGTTGATCACCCACTCGCTCCCGTCGAGCCGGGCCGTGGTGCGGATGGTCCTGCCGCCGAGCAGGCCCATGTTCTCGATGTCAGCCCCACCCTGGGGCTCGGTCATGGCATTGGCGGCAAAGACCGCCTTGGTCGCATTGCAGAACATGGGTGCGAATTCCCCGATGAGACGGTCGTTCACATAGGGTTCCACCATGATGACGAGCAGGGGCCAGAAGGTGACGGCCAGGGCCACGGCCATGCCGGTGTCTGCCCTGCCGAGCTCTTCGCACAGCATGTAGGCGACCCGGAAGACGTAATCGGACTTGGCCAGGCCCCATCCGCCGTATTCCTGAGGGAACAGGGACTTCTGCAGTCCGAGTTCGCCCATGAGCTTGTCGAAGGCAGGTTCTATGAGGTGATGGTCCTTCCAGTCCTCGTCGTACCTGCGCCGCTCGGGCATGACCCATTCCTCGAGGTGCTTTCTGATGACGCGGCGGAAGTGTCTGTCAAAGGGAGATATGTATTCTTCAGGCCGAGAGAAATCGTCGATACCTTTCATGGCTTCACCCCTCCTCAGATCTCGGTACAGCTGTAGAAAAACCTGGCCGTGTCCATCTTCACCGGGGCCTCGGCCCCTGCGCCGCAGAGAACGGACTGGATGGTCTTGACGTCCCGCCAGTCTTTTTCCACGTGCCACTCCTTGGCATAACCCGCAGATCCCATCAGTTCCAGGCCACGGTTCATGGCGTGCATGGCGCCCTGCTGGACCCTCGATCCGATCATCTGCGCAAAGGTGAAGGTGCGGGTGAGGGATGAAGCGTCAAGGGACGAGGGCCTTGCAATGATGGCCGCCAGGTCGTAGAGCAGGAGCTTGGCCAGCGCGATCTCTTCGGCCACGTCCGCCAGGACCGATGCGCACAGGGGATTTTCCTTCAGGGTGGTGCCGCCCTTGATGACCCGGTTGTCGCTCCAGTCTGCCAGAAGCTCGAAGAAGTTCGTTGCGGCCCCTATGCTCACTCCGCCGAGCAGGAGATTCAGCCAGGTGTACAGCATCTGCACGGCGCCGTCACGGTCGATGAGGTTCTCTTTGGGAAGGTCGACGCCGTCGAAGCTCACCTCGGCATTCCCGCAGGCGTTCAGGCCGGTGGTCAGC
>JALOOZ010000010.1 GCA_025454155.1 Thermodesulfobacteriota bacterium | reverse complement strand
CATCGAATCGGCCGCCGCTGATGCCGACCTTCTCCTCGCCCACAGCCTGCATCTCAGGAGGATCGACCTCATCATCCACCGCGACCGGCTCCTGACGGAAGAGGAGATGGCCTCTTTCGGCAGCCTGATCTCACGGAGGGAACGCCGTGAACCCGTTGCCTACATCACCGGCGAGAAGGAATTCTACTCGAGGAGTTTCCAGGTCAATCGGCATGTCCTCATTCCCCGCCCCGAGACGGAGATTCTCGTGGAACAGGCCCTTGAACGGGCACCCCGGGGCGCGACGGTCTTCGAGATCGGGGTGGGGTCCGGCGCAGTGATCTGTTCGATCCTGGCCGAGCGCGGCGACCTCCGGGGCATCGGCAACGACATCAGCATCGAGGCGCTCGGGACAGCCAGAACCAATGCCTCCGATCACGGCGTTTCCGGGAGGCTGAAACTCTTTGCCGGACATACTTTTCAAGGGCTGCGGGGGCAGATGCAGGTCATTGTCGCCAATCCCCCCTACATATCCGAGCGTGAAGCCTTTGCGCTGGATGACGATGTGAAGCTCCACGAACCGGCACGGGCCCTTTTCGGTGGAAAAGACGGGCTCGATATTGTAAAAGAGATCATCAACGGCGCACCCGACCATCTTTCTCCGGGAGGCCTCCTCCTCATGGAGGCGGGCATTGGCCAGAAGGAGGCCGTCGAATCCCTGGTGAAGGGACAGGAGGGTATCGCGGTACGGACATGGAAGCTCGACCTGGCGGGCATCCCGAGGGTCGTGATCATGGAGAGGATCCATGGATAAGTTCATCATCTACGGGGGAAACAGGCTCAAAGGACAGGTAACCATCTCGGGCTCCAAGAACGCAGCTTTGCCGGTCCTCTGTTCGTCCATCCTGTCGGAAGGGGTGTGCACCTACACGAACGTGCCTGACCTCGACGACATCGACACCATCTGCAGGGTCCTGGGGCATCTGGGCGTTACGTCGCAGAAACCCGCACCGAACACGGTGGTCCTCGACCCGACAGGCATCACTTCCCACGAGGCGCACTATGACCTGGTCAAGAAGATGAGGGCGTCCATCCTCGTCCTGGGGCCTCTGCTCGCACGATATGGCCGGGCAAAGGTGTCGCTGCCGGGGGGCTGCGCCATCGGGGTGAGACCCATCGACATGCACCTGAAGGCCTTTGCCAAGATGGGGGCCGAGATTGACCTTTCCCATGGGTATGTCGTTGCCTCTGCTGACAGATTGAAGGGCACCCGGATCGTGTTCGACAACACCACGGTGGGAGGCACGGAGAACGTCATGATGGCCGCGTCGCTTGCCGATGGCACAACCGTCATCGAGGGGGCTGCCAAGGAACCCGAGGTCGTGGACCTGGCCGGCGTGCTCAACGCCATGGGCGCCCGCATCGAAGGCGCGGGCGAGAGCACCGTGGTCATAGAAGGAGTGAAAACGCTTTCCGGGGTCAGGTATGAGGTGATCCCGGACCGGATCGAGACGGGCACCTTCCTGGTGGCCGCGGGCATCACCAAGGGAAGGCTCTCCATAGCAAGGGGCAGGGCCGACCATGTCACTGCAGTGATCGACAAGCTCATGGGAATGGGGCTCCAGATATCGGAAGGGCAGAGCGGTACTATCGAGGTGAACGGTGATTGCGACCTCAGGGCGGTCAACGTGGAAACCGTTCCCCATCCGGGCTTCCCCACGGACATGCAGGCCCAGATCATGGCACTGGCCTGCGTGGCTGACGGCGTGACAAGCATCACGGAGAACATCTTCGAGAACCGCTTCATGCACGTACCCGAGCTCATGCGCATGGGGGCAAATCTTGAGGAGAAGGGCAGGACCGTGATCGTGCGTGGCATCGAGCGCTTTCAGGGCGCATCCGTCATGGCCACCGACCTGCGGGCCTCGGCGAGCCTAGTGCTGGCGGCGCTGAATGCCATCGGATACACGGAGATCAGGAGGATCTATCACCTGGACCGCGGATATGACGCCCTCGATAAGAAGCTCATGGCGCTGGGTGCGGATGTATCCCGGGAAAAGGGCGGGCTGTGATGCTCACCATACGAACCGTCGATCCGGGTTGGAAGGACAAGCTCAGGCATCTGCTGGACCGCATGAGGACCATACCGGGAGAGGTTGATGCGACTGTCAGGCAGATCATCGAGCAGGTGAGACTCCGGGGCGATGCGGCCCTGTTCGATTATACCAGGACCTTTGACGGCTTCGATCCCCATCGGGACGGGCTCTTTTTCGGGCCTGAGGAGATCGAACAGGCATACCGGGCGGCACCCCGCGAGATCGTAGAGGCGCTGGGCATTGCAGCAAAGAGGATCGAGTTCTTCCACGCCCGTCAGAAGGAGCAGTCCTGGTTCATCACCGAGGAGACGGGCACCATCCTCGGGCAGAAGGTCACGCCGGTGGACAGTGCGGGCATCTACATCCCGGGAGGGTTGAACGCCTTCCCGTCCACGGTGCTCATGAACGTCATCCCGGCGAATATCGCGGGGGTGAAGCACATCGTGGTGGTCTCCCCCACCCCGGCAGCCAGGGTCAGCCAGGCGCTTCTTGCCGCCGCCCACGTGGCGGGGGTGGAACGGATCTACCGCATCGGCGGCGCCCAGGCCATAGCCGCAATGGCTTACGGAACGGAGCGCATCCCAAGGGTGGACAAGGTGGTGGGCCCGGGAAACATCTATGTGGCTCACGCCAAGCGCCTTCTTCAGGGAGTCATCGGCATCGACGCCTTTGCTGGCCCCTCGGAAATCCTGGTCATCGCCGATGACGGCGCGGACCCGAAGGTCGTGGCCCATGATCTCCTGTCCCAGGCCGAGCATGACACCCAGGCATCCTCCATCCTGGTCACGACGTCGGCCGGCCTGGCGGATGCAGTACTCAAGGCCCTGGATGTCGCCATTGCATCGCTCCCCCGCAAGGAAACGGTCATGAAGGCCCTGGAGAACCACGGGGCATGCATCGTGACAGGCGATCTGGAAGAGGCCGTTGCCATTGCCAACGAAATCGCGCCCGAGCATCTGGAGCTCATGATCAGGGACGCCTGGGAATACCTGGGCAGGATCAGGAATGCAGGAGCGATATTCCTGGGGTACATGACCCCCGAGGCCATCGGCGACTACGTGGCGGGCCCCAACCACACCCTGCCCACGGGATCCACGGCGCGATTCTACTCGCCGCTGGGCGTCTATGACTTCACCAAGCGCACATCGGTCATCGGGGTGACCCGACAGGCCGTCGACACGTTGGGCCCCGTGGCGGTGCGCATCGCCCGTTCAGAGGACCTGGAGGCGCATGCACGATCTGTTGAGTGCCGTCTCGACAAACAGGATCCTTGAGCGGATCCTGCCGCTGCTGCCCGGGGGAACCTACCTGGTAGGCGGATGCATACGCGACCTGCTGCTCGGGATCGAGCCCTTCGACTTCGACCTCGTCACCTTCGACGCGCCCCTGGACCTGGGCCGAAGAATAGCCGGCGTCCTAGGCGGCAATGCATTCTCCCTTGATCGGGAACGTGGTGTCGAGAGGATAGCCATCGATGGCGGGAGATATACCATCGATATATCCGCTGCCCGCGGTGCCGATATCGGAGCCGATCTCCTGGAGAGGGACATCACCATCAATGCCATGGCCTGCCTGCCGGCCGAAGGGGCATGCATCGATCCCCTGCAGGGATTGGCCGACCTGCGCGCGGGACGCATCCGGCTCATCGGGGAAAGGAACCTGCTCGACGACCCTCTCCGGGGGCTGCGGTGCCTCAGGTTTGCCGTTCAGCTCGGATTCTCCGTGGAGGCGCCCACCATGTCGCTGGTCAGGCGGCATGCAGCCGCCCTGGAAGGCGTCGCTTCCGAACGGATAAAGCACGAATTCCTGCAGGCCCTGGCCGGCCCGCAGAGCTCCATGTTCTTCATGCTCCTGGCACAGGCAGGACTTGACCGGGTGCTTTTCGGTGATGCGCCGCGTACCCTCGCCCTGGAAATCGTTCGCCGTGCCGACAGCCGTCTGGATGAAAGAGAAGAGCTGCTGCCCGGGGTCGGAGATCATTTTTCCCAAGAACTGGAACACGGCCTGACGCGGGCAGCGGCTTTCAGGCTGGCCGCTTTCCTCCATGGTTGCACTGACCCCCGGCAGGCAGGCAGGATTCTCAGAAAACGATTTGCACTGTCCGGAAAGGCCTGCCGGACGATCATGGGCACCATGGCGGGGGCAGGGAGCATGCCGGGTCTTGCCGGGAACACCGGTCCGAGCGGGAGCGGCATGTACCGGGTGCTTTCCGAGCACGAGGGGTGCATCCCGGAGATGCTGCTGCTGGCCATGGCAGCACCAGGCGGAGATGAGAAGGGGAACGCCGGGGCCATGGAAAGGGCCTGCTCGGAAATCTGGGGATTCTTTCTCGGCAGGTATCGGTCCTGCAGGGAAAACCCTTTGCTCACCGGGCACGATATCATGAAAACATTGAAAATCCCGATGGGTCCCAAGGTAGGGGCACTGCTCCGCCAGGTTGAGCAGGCACAGGCAGATGGCCTCATCGGCTCGCCCCAGGAAGCCCTGACGTTTCTCCGGGAAAGAACCCGTTCCTGACGGTCGGCCCTTCTCGAATCACGCACGGTCGCTTTGCGGTTGTGTATTCCTGAAAACATTTGGTATAGTTCGCTCCATGAAGGTCGAGTCGTGGATGGTCAAAGACGTCATCACCATCACGAGCAAGGCGGGCATCAAGGAGGCCTTGACCGTGATGAAGAAGCACTCGGTGCGCCACCTCCCCGTGGTGGACGGCGACTCCCTTGTGGGCCTGGTGGCCCTGGGGGACCTCAAACAGGCCATCCTTGCCTCCATGATCGAACAGCTCAAGGTCAGCGATGTGATGATCCGCGAGCCGTACACCGTCACCCGGGACACCTCCCTGGAGAAGGCCGCACAGGTCATCTATGAAAAGCGCATCGGCTGCCTGCCTGTGGTGGAGGACGGCGAGATCGTGGGGATCATCACGGTCAACGACATCCTGAAGGCCTTCATCGACATCATGGGTGTTCTCAAGGGCGGCAGCAGGATCGATGTCATCCTCAAGAGCGTGCACGGCTCCTTCGATGAGGTGGTCTCCATCATCGAGTCCAAGGGCGGGTATATCATCAGCGCCGGAATGACCATGAACGGAGAGGAGAACATCCACCACTTCCGCATCTCGGGCGGTGAACCGGGCGAAATCGCCCGAGAGCTGACGAGCCTGGGCTACCGGGGCGTTAAAGTCACGGATTGACCCCCAGGCGCATCGCTGCTTCACGGGCCCCCAGCCCTTGTATGGCGACGAGCTTGTTCCTGCCCCTTTCTCCCTGGACGAGGGTCACCCTGGATTTTGCAACGGCCAACCGTTTGGACAGAAACCTGATGAGGGCGTCGTTGGCCTTGCCCTCCACGGGCGGCGCAGTCAGCCGGATGATCAGCGCATCGTTCCTGACCTCGCCGGTTTCTTCTTTTGAAGAATTCGGCTGCACCCTGATGTTCAGGAGAACCGAGCCTCCTTTCTCCCTACACCACATTCCCCTGGACCCAGGCCTGATATGACTCCAGGATTCCCTTGAGCTCGGCCAGGAGCGAGGCTCTCCGGTTCTTGATCTCCTCAAGCCCCCGCTCCAGCTCCTGCCTGGAACGCTCGGCCTCTTTCAGGATCTCCCGGGCCTTCTGCACGGCCTGGGACTGCATCTCCTGGGCCCGCTGCTCGGCCTCGGCCAGTTTCCGTCCGGCTGCAGCCTGAATCTCGGAAAATTTCTTTTCGGCCTCGGCAACAAGGCCCTTCGCATCGAGCTCGGCGCGCTTCATCTTTTCTTCGGAGAACTGCTTGACCGAAAGGAACAGGTCCTCCATGTCCTTTTGCCTCCGCTTGACCGTTTCGACCTCGCTCTTGAGCAGGGAATTCTCTTCGATGAGCATCTCCATGTCCTCGGCGATATCCAGGAGAAAGGCGATGACCTCGTTCTTGTCGAACCCGGACAGCCGTGCCTTGAAGCGCTGCTCCCGTATCATCTCCGGCGAAAGCTTCATCTAGAGCCCCCCTTTCAGCCTGTACCCGGATTCGATGATGGTCCTGGCCAGGGCATACTTGAGGAAAACGATGGCGGCGATGACGATGATCGGAGAAAAATCGATGCCCCCGATCGTCAAGGGCAGCCGCCTTCGAATCCAAGAGAACATGGGATAGGTTGCCCCACGGAGGAAGCGGACGATGGGATTGTACGGGTCAGGATTCACCCAGGAGATGAGCGCGCCTATGATGACGATCCACATGTAGATGCTCAGGAGGATATCCAAGACATTGCCCAATCCGATGAGTATATTCCCCAGGATATACATGGCCCTCTATCCCTCCTCCCCTGCAACTGCTCGTTGTCTAATGTGCAGGTTTCACGCTTGGATTGCAAGGGATTTTCGAGCATTCCACACGGGGGCATCGGGGTGCTTGCGATGGCCATCAAGCTCTGCTAAAGCTTGGGGTGTGAAATTATCCAGGGTTGAGATCAGGGGCTTCAAGTCCATTGCGAAAATGACATCCCTCACCGTTTCTGGGGGGGTGACCTGCATAGCCGGTCCGAACGGGTGCGGCAAGAGCAACATCATCGATGCACTGAGATGGGCGCTGGGGGAACAGTCCGCCAAGTCCCTGCGGGCATCGGCCATGAACGAGGTGATCTTCTCCGGCACCCAGGAGGTGGGGCCGAGTTCGATGGCCAGCGTGACACTGGAGTTCGAAAAGGATGGAGGCTCCTTCCCCAAGTCCCTGGAGGGATTCGAGCAGGTCTCCATTACCAGGAGGCTCTTCCGTTCGGGCGAGAGCGAGTACCTCATCAACAACGTGAAGTGCCGGCTCAAGGACATCACGGACCTGTTCCTGGATACCGGTCTGCACAGAAACGGCTATGCCATCATCGAGCAGGGCAAGGTCAAGGACATCATCCAGTCCAGGCCCGAGGAGATCCGCTACCTCATCGAGGATGCCGCGGAGGTGGGCAGGTTCCGCATCAAGCGCACCGAGGCCCTGAGGAGGCTGGAGGCCACCTCCAGGAACCTGGAGCGCATCAACGATCTGCTGGGCGAGGTGACGAAGCAGCGCAACGACCTGAAGACCCAGGCGAACAAGGCCAGGAGGTACCAGGAGCTTCGCTCAGAGGCGAACGCGATATCGTGGCGCACCATGGTATGCGAGCTCCAGGATATTGCAGGGCTCAGGGAAGCCTACAAGGCCGAGCTTGCGGACGTGGAAGGCAGAATGAGCCATGACGAAGGTCTGTGCGCCGGCCTCAGGGAAAGGCTCTCCGGTCTCGAAGCGGAGAGCGGACGTTCCAAGGCCGAGCTGGAACAGCTGGCTGCGCGGTTGAGTGAGGCCGAATCCGCTCACCTGCTGGCGAAACGGGAGATGGAGGCCTCCCATGTTCGTCTGGGAGATATCGATGCCACCAGGGCCATGCTCTCCCAGAACCTGGAGGAGAGCAGGAGATCCATCAGCGATGAAGAAAACCGGGCGGTGACCTTCAGAATCCAGCAGGAGACGATCCGGAAGGACATCGAAGAAGTGCAGGCGGACCTCGAGGCCCTGCAGGCAGGATTCATGTCCCTGGAGAAGGAGCATGAAAGCCTGGAAGGACTCTACAATGAAAAGAGGACCGCCCTCTTTGACGTCATCGCCGAGGCGAGGTCCCTTGATCAGCGCGCCCAGGAGATCTCGGGCCGCCAAAAGGAGGCGGTCTCGACCATCAGGCGCAGGCAGCAGGATCTTTCTGTCCTGGCGGGGAATGCAGAGGCGCTGTCCAAGGATCTCGCCGTTCTGGAGGCGGAGCTTTCCCGGCTCGACCAAGATCGACAGCCGGTCAGACAGGACATCGAGACCAAGGCGGCGGCCATGGATGCTGCGAGGCAGAGCATCGAGAGCTGTACCAGGGCAGTGATCGACCTTGAGAAGGAGAGCACGGAGGTCGCTGCCAAGATCACCATGCTCGCGAGGATCATCGGTACCGAAGAGCAACAGGACCAGGGGGTCGCCCGGACATCCCCCAACGGCGCCAGAAAGGTGGCGGACACCCTCAGCGTAAAGGCCGGGTTCGAATCAGCCGTGGGCAGGTCCATGGGGAATGCCCTGGATTTCCTGATCTTCCGTGACCATGAAGAGATCCTGTCCCTGGATGATTTCAGAACCAGGGGCCCAGGTTTTGTGATCGAGCAGCCCCACATCGGGAACCATGAAATGACCGCCCCGACCGGGAGCGCCGGGGTCTTGGGGGAGCTCAGGGACTTCATCGAGCCCCACGAGGGCTATGCTGAGGTAGTACAGGCCCTTTCCCAGAACATGTGGGTGGTGGACGGACTGGATACGGCGGTGTCGTTGTGGGAGGAGGGCTACCGCACGTGCAGCTTCGTGACCGTGGACGGGATGATCCTCGAGCCTACGGGAGTCATAAGAACCACCCACGAGCACACCAAGTATGCCGATGTACTCAAGGCCAAGGCCGAGAAGAAGGCGCTCACCGCCAGGAGACGGACACTCGGGGCCGAATTGGAGCGGCAGAGTGTCGCCTTGAACCTCGCGAGAGAAGACCTCACCCGACTCTCGGCACAGAGCGATGCCGGGATGGAAGCCTTGCGAAAGCTGGAACAGGAATATGCCGCGTTGACCGAGAAGAGGCGGGGCATCCTCGGACAGAAGGAAAGGATCCTGGAGCAGCAGAAGGCCCATGAGACGGATTTGGCCCAGATGCAGGAGCTTTCGGAAAGGCTCAATTCCCAGGCCGGCTCCCTTGCTGTGCGGAAAGGCGAGCTGGAGGCAGAGCGTTCGCAGAGGGAAGAGGCCCTCAGGGCCCTCGACGAACAGAAGCTCGCCTCCAAGACGGGACTTTCCTCATCCCAGAGAGAGATCCAGTCCATCCAGGACCGGCTCCATGAGCTGAAGGTGATGGCTGCGGGAAAAGAGGCTGTGTTCAAGGCCATGACGGAGAACCTGGAAAAGATAAACCAGGCCGTTGGCAAAGACCTTGTCAGGCTCGATGAGCTGGCTGTGACCAGGATGACGGTGGAGCATGCGATTCAGGCATGTTCCCAGGAGATGGCGCGAACACAGGGGGTTATCGGGGGCCTGAAGGCAGATTATAACAGGGGATTGCCTGCATTTGAAAAGACCGTGAACCTTCTCAATGCGGCCCGGGAAGAAACGGGAAACGTTCGCCGGCGCATCGATGAGTTGGAAAGGGCACGCTCTGAGATCCTCCTGAAGGAGAAGGAGCAGGAGGTCGCCCATGCCATGAAGCTTGAGCGGATGGAGGGACGATTCGGCCCTGGCGACCAGGAGATCCCGGCGGACTTTGACATCCATCAGGCCAGACAGAAAGTGGCCGAGCTGGAAGAGCGCATAGAGAGGATGGGACAGATCAACTTCGCTTCCCTGGAGGCCTTCGATCATGCCCAGAAACGCTGGGAGGATCTCCACCGGCAATATGAGGACATCGTGAGGGCCAGCACGCGCTTGAAAGAGGTTATTGCAAGCATCGAACGTCAGAGCATCAAGGCCTTCACCTCCACCTTCACCCTTGTGAGGGAGAATTTCCAGGAGATCTTCACCGCCATGTTCGGTGGAGGCAAGGCAGACCTGGTCATCGCCGAGGGCGACGAGATGGAGGCAGGAATAGAGATCTTTGCATCTCCGCCCTTCAAGAGGCTCAAGGCCATGAGCCTGCTCTCGGAGGGGGAGAAGACGCTGTGCGCCATCAGCTTCATCTTCGCCCTGTTCAAGGTAAACCCCTCGCCGTTCTGCATCCTGGACGAGGTGGATGCCCCCCTTGACGACGCGAACGTCATCAGGCTCAACAGGCTCATCAGGTCCTTCTCCAGTGAATCGCAGTTTCTCATCGTGACCCACAACCGGCACACCATGGAAACGGCGGACATTCTCTATGGAGTGACCTTTGATGTGCCGGGGATCAGCAAGGTCGTCTCCATGGTCCTGGAAGAGGCACAGGGATAAAAGAATTCTTTCAGATGGGAAAATGTTTGCCATTTTCCCCTTTCATTTATCAAAAACCCAGTCTAATAGGCCGGGTTGAGCCGTGCATGCAATTTGCAGGTGAAAACGAAGAGGTATGGTGACATGACACGCTTTATTGCAGTCACTTCCGGAAAGGGAGGGGTCGGCAAGAGCAATTTTGTGCTCAATGTAGCCATTGGTCTGGCCGCCATGGAATCCAGCGTGCTGATTCTGGACGCCGACCTGGGGCTGGCGAATCTCGATGTCCTTCTGGGGATACGGCCCCACAGGACTCTGGAGGATGTCGTCCTGGGACGGGCGGGCCTCCAGGATATCATTGTCAGGACCGATTATCGGGTGGGCCTGATCCCCGGGTCTTCCGGCACCCAGGATATGGCGGATCTCGGCAGGGAGCAGATCGGGAATCTCCTTCATGCGGTCAGGGAAGTCACCAAGGATACCGACTTTCTCCTCATTGATACGGCCTCCGGCATATCCGCGAATGTCGTCGCGTTCCTCATGGCTGTCCCTGAGGTTATTCTAGGGGTGAGCGAGGAGCCCACGAGCCTCACCGATGCCTATGCCCTCATCAAGATCCTCAAGCGAAACGGATATGAGGGAAGGATCTCCATGTTTGCAAGCCAGGCAAGAAACAGCACCGCCGGGCATGCCATCTACAAGAAGATCTCCTCTGCCGCGCAGAGGTTCCTTGATTTACAGGTCGAGTTTCTGGGGAGCGTTTATTCGGACGATAAGCTGCCCAAGGCGGTCAAGGATCAGGTCCCGGCCATAGTGCGGTACCCCACATCGGATATCGCCCGCTGTTACCGGGTCGTTGCCCTTACCCTTCTCGGCCAGAAGAGTGTGGGTGCCGACCTGGAGAAGCTCCTGTCTCGCCTGGTAGCCATGCTCATGAAGGGAGGCCGGGCCAAGGCCATGCGCGCTGTATCCCACAACGGAGAGGTCCTGCCGAGGGCCCTGGAAAAGACCTTTCAGGATATCCTGGACGAACAGCGCAAGACTCGCATCCTCATGGAGCGCCTCCTCACAGCCATCGAAGAGGGGCGAGGGACTTCCCTCTTCCGCAAGGGTTCTTCGGCGTGATCGCGCCCGCCGGCACCGCTTGCGGTCCGCTGTAGTCAACCCCTTCCTTGTCCCCGGTGAATCCATTTGACACGATGCTCCGGCAGGCATAGGGGAACTATTGTGTCCTGTGATGCATCAAAAAACCGCGAAGACATGAGGATGGAAAGATGAGGCCCCTTATTGACCTGCACGGCAGGCGCATCAGATATCTCAGGATCTCCATCACGGACCGGTGCAACCTGCGGTGCCGATACTGCATGCCCCTGAGCGGGATCCGCTGGGTTCCCCATGAACGGGTGCTGTCCTATGAGGAGATGCTCCGCATCCTGAGGATCTGCATCAAGCGCGGGGTGGAGAAGGTCAGGATAACCGGCGGAGAGCCCCTGCTGAGAAAGGGCATAGTGGATTTCATCTCACAGGTGAACACCATCGACGGCCTCAGAGACCTCACACTGACCACCAACGGTATCCTCCTGGAGCCCATGGCGCTCCAGCTGAAAGAAGCGGGCCTGAGGAGGGTTAATGTGAGCCTCGACACCCTGGACGCGGAAAAGTTCGCCTATATCACCCATGTCGATGCATTTCATGAGGTTATCAGGGGCATCTGTGCGGCTCACGAGCAAGGCCTGAGTCCTGTCAAGATCAATGCGGTGGCCATCCGGGGTTTCAATGACGGGGAGATCTCAGATTTTGCGCAACTGACCATGACCCTGCCCCTTCAGGTGCGCTTCATTGAGCTCATGCCCATCGGGTGCATCACCAAGTATCCCGAGAACGAGAATATCAGCGCCACTCAGATCAAGGAATCCATCGAGCAGCGGTTCGGCCCCCTTGAGACGCTGGAGAGAGGACTTGGCCCGGCCTGGATCTACCGGATACCCGGCGCCCGGGGGAGCATAGGCCTCATAGGGGCCCTGAGCGAACGGGACTTCTGCGGGTCATGCAACCGCATCCGCATAACAGCCACGGGAAACCTGAGGCCATGCCTGTTTTCCGAGGAGCACATCGACCTCCTGGGACCCATGAGGGGCGGGATCCTGGATGAGGAGCTTGAGGCGCTCATTGAAGAAGGGGTAAGGAGGAAACCCTCTGGACACGGAGTATGCAGGGGCATGGAGCTGTTCCATGAGGCAGGCCGCGCCAGGATGTCCGATATCGGCGGGTGAAAGGCTCAGAACCTTGCCTGGGCCTGTACCATTTCGATGAGGCGGTTGAAGGACTGGAGGTCCTTCTTGAAGAGGACCCTGTTGGTATTCAGCAAGGAAAGCCCTGCAAACTTCCCCTTTTTCTTTTCTTCGGACACCCACGCCACCTTGCAGTACAGGGATATGTCACCCACGCCGAGATGATCGTCGATGGCAAGCTTCACCACGGAACCCACCGGGATGGATGCCCCGACGATACACACCCCTTCAGAGCTGGCATTGATGAGGGTTATCGGCTTCATGGCCTCACTCACCTCAACAGATCCTTTGACGTCGGGAAGAGGTATGCGTTCGTGGACCCTCTTTTCTTTTCCGGATTTCATGATGAATTGAAAATACATTCGGGACCCCGCCCCTGTCAAGGAGGTATGCTCGCAGGTGTTCGAAGAGTTCTCCGGGATAGCATGGAAACCGGTCATGGTATATAATGATACACACCATTGAATGCCAGCCATGAAATGCATCTCGATTCCATGGAGAGGGGGTACCATGGACTTTGATTTATCCGAAGAGCACCAGATCCTGAAAGAATCAGTACGACGCTTTGCGCTGCAGGAAATCGAGCCACGATCCCCGGGCATGGACCGGGATGAGGCCTTCGATGGCTATCTCTGGGAAAAGGGCAGGGAGCTGGGATTCGTGGGCATGGGCATCGGCCCGGAGTATGGAGGGAGCTTCAGCGACCATCTCTCGCTCGGGATCATGGCCGAGGAGGTGAGCAGGGTTGATGCCGGTGTGGCGGTTGTCTTCGGTGCCCACTCGGTGCTGTGCGGCAACAACATCGAGCGCAACGGGACAGAGGAACAGAAGAGGAAGTATCTCCCCCTTCTCGCTTCAGGTGCGCGATGCGGATGCATGGGTATCACCGAGCCGGAGGCGGGCTCGGACGCCCTTTCGATACGCACCAGGGCGCGAAGAAAGGCAGAGGGCTATGTGCTCAACGGGAGCAAGATGTTCATATCGAACGCCCCCATTGCGGATACGGCCCTTATCTATGCCACCACTGACCCCGCTCTCGGTCAAGGCGGTCTGTGCGCCTTCATCGTCGAAAAAGACTTCCCCGGATATCATCGGGGAAAGAGCCTCTCCAAGCTGGGGCTCCGTTCATCGCCCACGGGAGAGATCATCCTGGACGACTGTGTCGTTCCGGAGGAAAACCTCCTGGGCGGGGTTGAGGGTACGGGGCTTTCCATTATGTTCTCCGGCCTCGACGTGGAGCGCATTCTCTGGAGCTGCCAGGCAGTCGGCATAGCTGGTGCGGCCTTCGATGCAGCCCTGAAGTATGCAAAAGAGCGCAAGCAGTTCTCGAAGCCCCTGATCACCTTCCAGATGATCCAGGACAAGCTGGCGAACATGCTCGTGGAGATCGAGGCTGCGCGCCTGATGGCATACAAGGGCCTTGCGTGCCTCGACCAGGGGAAGAAGCGCCAGACCAGGATGATAGCGGCCCAGGTCAAGCTCTATGCCTGCGAGATGGTGAACCGCGCCACCTCGGAGGCATTGCAGATACACGGCGGATACGGGTACATGAAGGAATTCCCCCTGGAGCGTTACCTCCGGGACGCCAGGGCCTATGCCATCGGTGCAGGAACGAGTGAGATCCAGAAGCTCATCATCGGCGGCTATCTCATGGCATGAGGAGACAGGTGCGGGTGGAGAGCCCCCAGGGAAGTGCATGAGCGCTCCATTGCCTTGGCATGAAGGGATAACCGGGGCGATGAGGGCTTTCTAGGGGGAAAACAGGAACCGGAAAACAACGAGACGGAGAGGTGCTATGATCAGGGATATCAAAAAGATGGCAGCTAATCACTATGACGTGCTGGTTATCGGCGGCGGCATCACCGGGGCCTTCATAGCCTGGGACAGTGCGCTGCGGGGTCTGAAGGTCGCGCTTGTCGACAAGGGTGACTTCGGGGCGGCCACCTCGGCGGCCACCTCCAAGCTCATTCATGGAGGACTGCGGTATCTCAAGACCCTGGAGGTGGGCCTGGTCCGCGAATCACTCCAGGAGCGAAGGATCATGGAGATCCTGGCCCCGCACCTCGTCTATCCCCTGCCCTTTGTCTTCCCTGCATACGGCTGGGGCATGAGGGGAATGCCTGCAGCGGTCTCGGCCATGGTCTTCTATGATACGCTCTCGTATGACCGGAAATGGATCAATGACGATGACAAGAAGATCCCTGGGCACGAGACCTTTTCGGCGGAGCAGGTTCTCAAGCTCGAACCGATCCTCGACCCCGCGGAGCTCAAGGGCGGCGTCATCTACTATGACTGCCAGATGTACAACCCCGAACGGCTCAGTCTGGAGCCCATCCTTTCGGCGGAGGAGTACGGGGCGGATGTCGTGAACTACGTGAAGGCCGAGGACCTCCTCATTGAGGGCGACCGGGTCACAGGCGCCCTTGTGCAGGACCTCATGGACAAGAACAGGGAATATGACCTGAAGGCCTCGGTCACGGTGAATGCGGCAGGTCCCTGGGCCGATATGATCCTCGGCAAGATCAGGGGGAAAAAACACCACGGGCTCATCCGCTCCAAAGGGATTCACATCCTGACACGGCCGCTGTACAAGGACCGCGCCATGGTCCTGCAGACAAAGACCGGCAGGCATTTCTTCATCATCCCGTGGCGGGGACACAGCCTTATCGGCACCACGGATGTGGTCTACAAGGGACACCCGGACGACTTCAAGGTGACCGAGAACGACATAGCCGACTTCCTGGAAGAGATCAATGTCACCGTACCCGCCGCCAGGCTGAGCCGCTCCGATGTCTGTTTTCAGTACGGAGGCCTGCGCCCCATCGTTGAGAAGGAGACCAGCGTGGAGGTCGAGGTGTACGATGCCTCCAGGAAGTATGAGCTCTACGATCACGAGACCGACGAGGGTATCAGGGGATTCGTCACGGCCATCGGCGGGAAATACACCACTTCACGGAACATGGCCAGGCAGCTTGTCGATATGATACTCCTGAAACTCAGCAGGGAGGTGATTCCCTGCCAGACCCACACGACCCCGCTCTTCGGCGGCGAGATAGGCAGATTTGCGAGCTTTGTGCAGCGGGCCAAGATCAGGAAG
Source organism: Thermodesulfobacteriota bacterium (assembly GCA_025454155.1). Classification (GTDB taxonomy): domain Bacteria; phylum Desulfobacterota; class Desulfomonilia; order UBA1062; family UBA1062; genus MWEI01. Next base: position 13,787 of record JALOOZ010000010.1, on the reverse strand, counting down.
CCCGCGGGGCTCTCCGATGACGCCATCGTAAACCTCTGCAGGAACTATGGGAGCAGGTACCTGGATGTCATCGAATCCGGGGAGAAGAAGGCCCACCTGAACCGTGTCTGCGAGCAGTTTCCGGACATCTGGGCCGAGGTCATCCATGCGGTGAGGCACGAGATGGCTGTATGCCTGACCGATGTGCTTTTCCGACGGACCGGTCTGTGCACGCTCGGCGACCCAGGCGAGGAAGTGGTTGAGCGGGTGGCCGAGATCATGGCCAAGGAGCTCGGGTGGAAGAAGTCCAGGAAAAATGAAGAGATGGACAAGGCCCTGGATGTTTTCACGGTGCGGGAAGAGCAGGCCGAAGCATGACAGGCCGGGACGGGGAGCGGGGCGTCCATCATGCACGGACGGAAGGTCCTCCTGATCAACCCATGGATCTGCGATTTTGCCGCCTATGACCTGTGGGCAAAACCCCTTGGCCTGCTCTACCTCGGCGCGGTCCTCAGGAAGAACGGCTGCCGGGTGGAGTTCGTTGACTGCCTGAGCACGGAGGATGACACCCCGAGGAAGCCGGGCGGGCATGGGAGGTTCCGCCGGCAGAGGATTCCCAAGCCCCCGCAGCTTTCATCTGTCCCCAGGCACTATGCCCGGTACGGCATTGGCCTGGAGGAATTCGTCAGGGAGCTTCACAGCGTCCCCCGTCCCGATGCGGTGCTCGTCACCTCCATGATGACCTACTGGTATCCCGGAGTCTTTGAAGCCATCCGCCTCGTCAGGGAGCACCTTCCCGGGGTGCCGGTCATCCTGGGTGGCGTGTATGCGACCCTGTGTACCGATCATGCGCGGTCGTTCTCCGGGGCCGACCATGTCATCCCGCACCAGGGGGAGCTGGCCATTCTGAGACTCCTGGGTGAAATCTGGGGTGAGCCGCCGGTTTTCGTTCCGGATGGAGAAGACCTGGACTCCATCCCCTACCCCTGCTTCGACCTCGTTAGCGACCTTCCCTATGTGTGCATCAGGACGTCACGGGGGTGCCCCTTCTCCTGCACCTACTGCGCATCATCGTATCTGTGCGGCAAACAGCGTCTGAGGGATCCCGTCAAGGTGGTCGACGAAATCGAGTTCTGGAACCGGGAATACGGGGTCAGCGACGTCGCCTTCTACGATGATGCCCTGTTCACACCCCGGGACAACGCCCGGAGACTCCTGCTGGAGCTCCTGGCCCGGAGGGCAACGGTGCGGTTTCACTGCCCCAACGGGCTCCATGCCAGCCAGATAACACCCGAGATTGCCACGCTCATGCATCAGACGGGCTTTGCAACGGTTCGCCTGGGATTGGAGACGACGAGTCCCCTGCGGCAGTACGCCAGCGGAGGCAAGGTTACCAACGACGAGTTCGTGCGGGCCATGGAGAGCCTGCACGGGGCGGGGTACGGGACCGACGACATCGGGGTGTACATCCTCTGCGGGCTGCCGGGGCAGGATGCGGCAGAGGTGTTCGATACGGTGAGGTTCGTCCAGGACAGCGGAGGGAGGCCCAGGCTGTCCGAGTACTCCCCCATCCCCCATACCCGGGACTGGGAGGCAGCGCTTCGGACAAGCCCATACCCCATCGGGGAAGAACCGCTGTTCCATAACAACACCCTGCTGCCCTGCAGGTCGGAAGGTCTGAGCCTGGACGACTACGAGGCGATCAGGAGATCCCTCAGGGAGGGCAGGGAGGGGTCAGGCCGGCAAGTTCTGGAAACCCTTGATGATGGCTGTCAGGATGTCGTTGCACGGGGTCGGCACACCCAGTTCACGACCGTACCTGCTGATGGCCCCGTTGAGTGCGTCGATCTCGGTGAGGCGTGACCCCCTGTTCATATCCTGGAGCATGGAGGACCGGTGCAGGGCCGTGGGTGGCAGCTGTACCTCGGTGAGGGTCCGGTAGTAGGTCTCGGAGTCCTCGTAGGGGAGCATGACCTGCCTCGCCCTGGCCACCGCGAAGATCTCCTCGATGATCCGGCGCATGACCTCCAAGACCTCGGGGGTCTCTCTCAGAACGCCGTAGGGGACGTTCAGGATTGCTCCCAGGGCGTTGAGCGAACAGTTATAGAGCACCTTGCCCCAGAGGAACGAGGCAATATCGTCGCACATGGCCGTTGGTATCCCTGCATCGTTGAGGTGGTCGCAGACCAGCTCTATCCTCTTCCGAGGGGCCGTTCCCGAGGGAGAGCCCAGGAGGACCTTGTCGGCATACACCGTGACCCGTACAGTGCCCGGTCTATCCACCTCTGCGCCGAAGATGACCCGGGCCCCCACGGTCCTGTCCCAGCCCGCCGCATCGGCAATGGCCTCCCAGTTGCCGAGCCCGTTCTGGATGGAGAAGACGAGGCTTTTCTCATGGAGGAAGGGAAGGGTCCGGGCCATGACCGCTGCAGTGTGATAGGATTTCACGCTCAGGAGCACCGTGTCATAGGTGCCGGAGAGGCCATCAGTGCCATGGTGGGCCTTCACGGCGCCTATGGCATGATCCCCCCAGATCCCGGTGATGCTGAGACCCTGAGCCTGCATGGCCTTGAGGTGTTCGTCCATCCCCACGAAAGTAACATCATGGCCGCGCTCGGCAAGCAGCCCGCCGAAAACACTTCCCAGGGCACCTGCACCCATGACCAGATATCTCATGCCATGCCCTCTCATCCAGCCTTGGCCAACAGGCGTTCACCAGCCTCATGTCTCAAGGTGGAGGGCCCCGGCCGTAGCCGCCATCTCAAGTAACCGTGGATGGATGCGACTGCATCCTGCGGGGTCCTGTACACCGCCATACCCGCTTTCCGGAAGATGGAGAACATCCTGATCCTCACATCCTCGATGTCCAGGATGTTTTCCGTGAACTGTGAGAGGATGGGGATAACTGGTTTATTTGTCTTCCGAACCGCCTCAACTATGGCATGGGGGCCACTCTCGATTTGATCTTTCTGGAAAGTCGTGATGAAATCCAGGGAGAAGTAGGGGATGATGGCATCAATGCGATCATCTTGAGCCATCGACTCAATGGTTTGGGCCATGATGTTGAAATCAAATCCGTGGAATCCGAGATCCACCGGGTTGGTGGTGCTCGTGTTCACGTTGCTGATTCGCCTGCTGATCTGTAACTGGACCTTATCCGAAAGCTCAGGCAGGGAAAGGCCTGCAAGGGTAGAGAGGTCTGTGAAGAGAACCGATGTCCCCCCTCCTGCGCCCAGGAACCCCAGCCTCGTCCCGGCAGGAGTCTTTTCGGCTACGGCCATCATGGTCAGGTCGACCATCTGCTCGAAATTTCCTGCCTCGATCCCCCGGAACTGCCTCATGACCGCGCCCCATATCTCATGACTCATCGCCAGGGCACCGGTGTGGGAGAATGCCGCCTTTGCCCCCTGCTCGGTGATGCCTCCCTTGAAAATGACCACGGGCTTCTTTGCCGTGGTCTTCTTGAGGATCTCCATGAAGCGCCTGCTGTCTTTGATGTCCTCGATGTAGCAGGTGATGACCTTGACCGAGTCGTCGTCTGCAAGATAATCCAGGTAGTCCTCCACCTTGATGTCAAGCTGGTTTCCATAGGAAACGACCTTGTTTAAATCCAGGTAGCGGGCCCTGGCCATACGCATGAAATTGTGGGTCATGCCCCCGGACTGGCCCAAGAAGGCCACGCTCCCCGTTCCCTTCATCGGTGGCCTGGGAACATCACACGTAATACCTGATGATTGGCAATGGACGCCTATGCAGTTGGGTCCCACGATCCTTGTACCTCCCATGCGGGCAGCCTCGATCATGGCATTTTCAAGGTCCTTGTTTCCGATTTCGGAAAAACCCGAGGTGAAGAAGTGGAGGAACTTGATTCTCTTGCGGGCCGCTGACTGAACCGTTTCCAGCGCCCTGTCCGCCGGCACGGATGCAATGGCAAAATCCACAGGATCAGGGATATCCTCCAGAGAAGCATAAGCCTTGACCCCTCCGATATCTGTATACTTGGGATTGACCGGATAGAGCCTTCCCCTGTAGCCTGACGCCTGGAGCATCTGAAAATAAGGTATCTTCCCTCCGCCCAGGCGGGGGGACGCACCGACAACGGCAACACTTTCTGGATAAAAAAGCCTTTGAAGATTCATGGGTCCTCTCCTTCTAAGATGCACAGAACGTGTTATGATCAGAACATAGTATCAAAATGACGGAGAGACCACTAGTTTTTTTCTGGCTCCTACTCGGCAGGGACAACCTTCCGCCTGAAAAGGACTTGAATCTTTTTCTTTGAACATCTAGATCTTACGCAATGTACCATGTGCCGATCCATTTCCCGAACATCCGGGTGAGGCCCCCGGAAAGGGCGATCTATGCACGGCTTGGGTTCAGGAGGGGCCTCACAACAATCAATCGGGCCGAGCAGGAAACCATGGCCCGCACCATCGAGGACGCAGCAGGGTTCGTCGCGCTGAAGGGTGCGGTCAGGATAATGACACTGAAAAGGGTGGAGGACTCAGGGATAACCCTCGAGGACGGGACGGTTTTCCCCAGCAGTTCTCTGGCTGGCATGCTTGCGGGCAGCACCGGCGTGCTGCTCATGGGGGCCACGGCCGGGCCGGCCGTGATGGAGGCCATAGCCGCCTGCTCTGCAGAGAACCTCGCCCGTGCCGTGGTCCTCGATGCAGTTGCCAGCGAGATGACCGACGCTGCCCTCGACTGGATCATGGACTTTGTCGGCCAGGATCTCCTGCGGAACGCCCAGCGGCTCACCAGGAAGCGGTTTTCCGCAGGCTACGGTGATTTTTCCCTGGAGAACCAGCTGGCCATCTATGACCTGCTGCAGCTTGGAATGATAGGCATAAGCCTGACACCGGTCAGGATACTCATCCCGGAAAAGAGTGTAACGGCAGTTGCAGGTGTTCTGACATTGACATAGTATTCGCCTTAGGGAAGAGAGGTTCCATTGAATACGAGACAGAAGATAGAGAGCAGGATTCGTCGCAAGGTGCTCATCCTGGACGGCGCCACGGGTACCGAGCTCCAGTCACGGGGAATGCCTTACGGTGTATCCCCCGAGATCTACAGTGTCAAGAACAGGGACGCCATCAAGTCCGTGCACCGTGGATACCTGGATGCGGGGGCGGACATCATTTATGCGTGCACCTTCGGGGCCAACCGGTTCAAGCTTGGCCAGTACGGCATTACCGATGTCTGCGGCATGAACCGGGATTTAGCCGCCATGGCCAGAGAGGTTGCCGGCAGGAAAGGCCTTGTGGCTGGTGACATCGGACCCACCGGGAGATTCGTGGAGCCCTTCGGCGACCTCGGCTTCGAGGATGCCGTGGCATGCTATCGGGAGCAGGCCAGGGGGCTCCTTGAAGGTGGTGTCGACCTGTTCGTCATCGAGACCATGATCGACATCCAGGAAACCCGGGCAGCCCTCATCGCCATCAGGGAGATGGCGGACGTCTTCGCCATCGTCACCATGACCTATGACGATACGGGCCGGACGCTGAACGGCACCGATCCCCTCTCGGCCCTCATCACGCTGCAGTCCCTGGGGGCCAACGCCGTTGGATGTAACTGTTCGGCAGGACCTGCCGAGATGATCCCCCTCATCGCACGGATGAAGCCCCTTGCACGGGTCCCTCTCGTGGCAAAGCCCAATGCGGGGCTTCCCAGGCTGAAGGAGGGGAAGACCTCTTTCGATATGGGACCTCGAGAATTCGCGGGATTCGCCAGGGCTTTTGTCGAGGCCGGGGCCAATCTGCTGGGTGGCTGCTGCGGGACCACAGCTGAGCACATCCGGGCACTGAAGGAGAGCTGTACTGGTCTCAGGCCCAGTCCAGCCCAGTCCGGCTCCATCAGCGCGCTGAGCTCCCATGCCCGGTCCCTTGTCCTGGACAGGGCTGCACCGCTGACCATCATCGGGGAGAGGATCAATCCTACAGGGAAGAAGGACCTCCAGCATGAACTCCTCACAGGGACATACTCTCTGGTGGGCTCCTATGCCCGGGATCAGGTGAGGCATGGCGCCGCTGTCCTCGATGTCAATGTGGGCATGCCGGGGATAGAGGAGAAATCGATACTCAGGCACGCGGTGCAGAAACTCACCCTGACCACGGATGCCCCCCTGTGCATCGACACGTCGCGGGTCGATGCTATGGAAACGGCCCTGCGGATATACCCTGGCCGTGCCCTTATCAACTCCATCTCTGGGGAGGGGAAGTCCATCGAGGAGCGCTTGAGGATTGCAGCCTTCTATGGATCCATGGTCATTCTCCTGCCCATTGCAGGAAGCTCCCTGCCCAGGACATCGCCCGAGCGGCGGAAGATCATCGAGGAGATATATGCAAAGGCCAGGGAATACGGATTCACCAAGGACGATATCGTGGTGGATGCCCTGACCATGGCCGTCTCGGCCGACGGCCAGGCAGCCCTGGAGACCCTCAAGACCATCAGCTGGTGCAGCAGCTCGTTCGGCAGCCACACGGTCGTCGGCCTCTCCAATGTCTCCTTCGGCCTGCCTGAACGGAAGTGGGTCAATGCCTCGTTCTTGGCCATGGCCATTGCCTCCGGCCTCACGTGTGCCATCGCCAACCCGGAAAGCGATGAGCTCATGAGCGTCAAACGGGCCGCCGATGTGCTTGCCGGCAAGGACAGAGATGCAAGCGGATTCATAGACCATTTCAGGAAATCACCGGATCAGGCACCTTCCGGGCCCGCGGCAGACATTCCGAAATCCATTGAAGAGAGGATCTCTCTGGCCATCCTCGAGGGGGACAGGGATCTCGTGCCGGCCCTGGTCGATCAGGCCCTGGGGAGCGGCATGAAGGCCCGGACCCTGGTGGATGTTGTGATGGTGCCGGCCATACAGAAGGTGGGGGAGCTCTATGAAAGAAAGACCTACTTCCTCCCCCAGCTCATTGCCAGCGCCGAGACCATGAAGCGCGGATTCGAGCGGCTGGAGCCGCGGCTCAAGGAGGAGGGGACGGCCTCCGGGAACAGGGGAAGGGTTCTGCTCGCCACGGTCAAGGGTGACATCCACGACATCGGGAAGAACATCGTCGGGCTCATGCTTGAAAACAACGGGTTTGAAGTGGTGGATATCGGAAAGGACGTACCCCCCGAGACGATCATCCATGCCGCCAGAGAACACCAGGTCGACATCGTGGGTCTTTCAGCACTCATGACCACCACCATGCTGGGCATGGAAGATACGATGCGGCTCATGAGGGAATCGGGCCTGACCAGCGAGCTCCTGGTGGGTGGAGCTGTCGTCACCAGTGAGTTTGCCGAGTCCATAGGTGCCGGCTACGCGAGAGACGGCGTCGAGGCAGTGCGGGTTGCGCACAGGCTTGTTGAAAAGAGAAGAAGCGGAAAGAGGTGATGCGGGGATCACCACCTCCTCTGCAATTACATGCTCGTCAGGAGTTCACCGACCTTGTCCTCGGCCGAACTGCACTGGTAGCATCCGATCGCACCCTTTTTGTCCACCACGACCTTCATGGGCACTCCCCGCACATTATATTTTCGGGCAACAACAGCATCGCTGTCCACGAGTACGGTGTAAGGAAGGGAGTACTTTTCAGCGAAGGCCATGACCCTCTTGGGGCTTTCGTTCACATAGATGGAAACGAGCTCGAAGGCCTTGCCCTTCATGGAGAGGTGGAGCTTTTTCAGGTTTGGAATGTCCTTCTTGCAGTACGGGCACCAGGTGGTGGTGAAGTTCAGAAGGACAACCTTGCCTCTGTAATCTTTCAATGACCGTTCCTTGCCCTTGAGATCCTGCAGGATGAAATCCGGCGCCATGGAAGGGCCGGACAGCATGTCGACCATCTGGATATCCTGGTCGCCGCACCTGGCGACATCCATCTGGGCGAACAGCAGGAGGAAAAGCACGCCCGTGGCCAAGGACGCCGGAATGACCAGCTTTCTCATTGAAGATCCACTCCTTCAAATCATGAATGTGCCCGCATTGATGAGGAAGTACTCGCCCATAGCGATAAAGATGACACCGAGAGACTTTTGGATTCTCACCAGCCAGGGCCCTGATCTGGGAATGCTGGCCAGCAGGCCGGTAAAGGTACCGAGGATGATGAGCAGGGTGCCCATGCCAAAGGCAAAGACAAAGAGCAGGCTCATGCCAAGGATGATGTTCTGTTTTGCCGCCACATAGCTCAGGAGAACGGCCAGCACCGGTGCAGAGCATGGACTCATGATGAGGCCCGATGCGATACCCAGCAGCAGGGCCCCGACATATCCCCTTCTTTTCGGGGTAAACAGCTGGGAGCGGAAGATGTTCGGCAAAGGCAGAAAGAAGACATCCAGCATGGAAAGGCCCATGATGATGAAGATGTTGGCCATGATGATGTTCATCCATGGGTTTGTCTGCAATGCCCCGAAGAAACTGCCTGTGAGCCCTGCGATACTGCCCAGGATCGTATAGGTGATCGAGGTGCCGAGGACGTAGAGGAGGGACAGGAGAAAGCCGGTTGTCCGGGAGACCTTGCCCTGGGCCCCTATGTAGGACATGGTGATGGGTATGAGGGGATACATGCAGGGAGTGAAGCTCACGAGAACTCCGCCGATATACGATGCCGCAAAGGACAGAAGGACAGATCCCTTCAAGTACAGATCCAGGTTGTTGGTCAGATTTTCCAGCACAGAGCTCTCCCCCGTTCAGCAGCCCGGTAAAATTGACTCCGCCGTGTGACCCCCATGAGACGCATGTCGTTCTCTCCACCGTGGTATGTATCACAAAGATCGTCACACCACCAACCTTTGCCGTTCTATGGATACGTATATATAAAAAAGTGCGCTCCCCCGGCCTCTTTCATAAGAAACCCTTGACAATGGTGCATGATATCAGTAACGGTTCTTGATTAAAAGCACGATCTTTTGCATTCTTCGCCATGCGGAGGCCCCATGAACGACAGGCAGCAGCGGATGACCAGGCAGAGGGTGGTGATACTGGAAGAGCTGAAAAAAGTGAGCAGTCATCCGACGGCCTATGACATTTATGAATCGGTCCGGCTGAGGCTCCCCCGCATAAGCCTGGGAACGGTATACAGGAACCTCGAACACCTGGCCTCCCGAGGGCACATCAGGAGGCTGGATCTGGCCCAGGGACAGAGAAGGTTCGATGCGGATATGAACGATCATACGCACATCCGTTGCATATCCTGCGGTCGGGTAGACGATGTTCCCTTGAATCAATCCCCGAGTATCACTACTATGTACGATGTTGTGCGCAAACAGACAGGCTATGAGGTCATGGGCTGCGAACTGGATTTCCATGGCGTCTGCCCGGCCTGCAGACTCAGGAACGTTACCAACGGATAGAAGCAGGGTTCAACATACAGGCCAGAAAACATTCTGTAAGGGAGGAATGATATGGCAGCATTAAAAGGATCTCGAACGGAAAAGAATCTCTTGGCCGCATTTGCCGGCGAATCACAGGCCCGCAACCGCTACACCTATTTCGCCAGCCAGGCCCGCAAGGACGGTTATGTTCAGATAGCCGACATCTTCGAGGAGACGGCCAACCAGGAGAAGGAGCATGCCAAGCGCTTCTTCAAGTTCCTCGACGGCGGAGAGGTGGAGATCACGGCGAGCTTCCCGGCCGGGGTTGTGGGCACCACCCTGGACAACCTCAAGGCGGCGGCGGCCGGAGAGCGCCACGAGCAGACGGTTTTGTATCCTGGTTTTGCGAATATCGCACGTGAAGAGGGCTTCGAGGCCATCGCAAAGGTATGGGATGCAATCTCGGTGGCCGAGCGGCAGCACGAGAAGCGGTATAAGGACCTGGCGGCGAATATCGAGGCCGGCAGGGTCTTCAAGCGCGAGAAGTCCGTGGTATGGAGATGCCGGAACTGCGGGTACCTCCACGAGGGGGCCGAGGCACCGGCATCCTGCCCCGCCTGCACCCATCCCAGGGATCACTTCGAACTCCTCGGGGAGAACTGGTAAGGCCTTTTTATGAAGACCCAGCCCCGGGGCTGGCCATGTTACATGGTAAAGGAAGGCAGGTGGTGAAGATGAAAAAAATATCCTTGTTTTGCCTTGTCGCTGTCCTGACCGGTTCCCTGCTCCTGGGGGCGGTGTACTACGGCAGCATCATCGAGAAGGTGAGTCTTGCCGTACCGGTCGATGCGGGTGATCGCTCCTACCTGGGCATCAAGCAGGACACCGGGCAGATCGGTCTTGCAGATATCGATGCGGATATCGTCATCATCGAGATCTTTAACATGTACTGCCCCCACTGCCAGAGACATGCGCCCACAGCCAACAAGCTCTACCAGATCATTGAAACCGACAAGAGGACCCAGGGCAGGGTCAAGCTTATCGGTATAGGGGTGGGAAATTCGCCCTATGAGGTAAAGCTCTTCAAGAAGAAGTATACGGTTCCCTTTCCCCTCTTCGATGACCCCAATTCGGCCGTCCTCAACAAGTTGACCGGGATCAAGACGCCATCGTTTTTCGGTATCAGGAAAAAAGGCAAGGCCGCAGAGGCGTTCTTCATGGAGCAGGGTCCCCATGACGATGCCGATGCCTTTCTCCGGAAGGTAATACAGCAGTCAGGACTCTCACTGTGAGGTGATGGATGATCCATCGAAGCGTATACACTCTTATGGTTCTGGGCTTGGTTGTCTGTGCCGGCTTACCGGTTGCAGCGGCATCGGATGTCCTCCATGAAGGTGTCTACCAGGTTGGTACGCTCAAGCCCGTGGACAGCACCCTCAGGGTCAAGGTGGGGGACAGGGCCCCGGAATTCACGCTCAGGGCCGTTTCGGGGGGCACTATCTCCCTGAAGGACTACATCGGGAAGAAGAACATCATGATCTCGTTCGTCCCTGCTGCATGGACCCCTGTCTGTTCCGACCAGTGGCCGGGGTATAATCTGGCCAGGGAGGAGTTCGAGCAGTCCGATACCATGGTCATCGGCATCTCCGTGGACAACATCCCGACCCTGTATGCATGGACGAAGACCATGGGCACGCTGTGGTTCCCGGTGCTCTCGGACTTCTGGCCCCACGGCAGGACAGCAGAGGCATATGGCGTCCTGCGCAGTGACGGTACCACGGAGCGGGCCATCTTCATCATCGACAAGCAGGGCATCATCCGCTACATCGATGTCCATGACATCAACAGCAGGCCGCCCCTTGAAGGAATCATCACCGAGCTCGAGAAGATGAAGAGATAGGGAGAGAAGGAACAGAGAGAACCTGGCTCATTGATCGTTCAGGGGGTATGCGCAGGCACTCTTGCGCATACCCCCCTGCGATTTATATCCATTTGAGAATCCCGGCAAAGACAACCAGCGAAAGCGCGTTGAGCACGAAGAGCCCCCCGATGAACGCCTTCTGCTTCTGCGGCGGCCAGTCGAAGGCATAGAAGGCGGCAAGGAAGAACGGGATATAGACCGTTATGAATACCGGCAAGGAACCCCACCAGGGCCAAACCCACACGAAGGTCGGGGTCTTCACCAGGAATATCTCGAAGATGGAGTAGAATGCCGCATTGCCAATGGCGAAGAGGAGCCTGTTATTGATACCCATGATCTTCAGGTTCGGATCCTCGGGCAGGAGTTTGCTCAGGATGAGCCCTGCTATGGAGAACATGAGGCTGATCTCGATGCCCACGCCCACCAGGATAAGGAAGGCGGTTCCCGTGGGGACGGTCCAGAGGGCATGCCCGGAGAAGTGCTGGATCAGGGCATTGACGATCTCCACGAACCAGTGGACCATGTACAGCGACAATCCCGCCGCGATGCCCTTCCAGTTCTTCTTGGAGAATTCGTTGAGATAGACATAGAGGGTCAGCGCCAAAAGGGTTATCACATACCACTGGAACGGGTCGCCCGACCTGAGTATGGACAGGGCCATGGCAGTTGCTTCGGGGTTATGCATGGATACCTCCTCTGCTTGCAAGATGAACATATGATAATAGTGTTCATTCTTTCAGACAAGGACATTTCCATCTTCTGGAGCTATCCAACCTTTCTGAGGCTTTTATGGTATTGTTCCACGAGAGCGCAGTACATCTGCTTCCCCGTGAGCATCACTTCCCGGTAAGCCTCTGTGATATCACCCTTTTCCACGGCAGGAGAGCCGGCATAGAGCTCAGGGTCGAGTTCATGCCGATGACGGCGAAATCCTTCACGGTACTGCCATGGATCATGGCCAGATGGCCGATGGTGACCCGCCTGCCGATGGTGACCAGAGACGGCGTGTGGATAACCGCCCCGTCTTCCACCGCGGTTTCGTCATCGATGACGATGGTCCCGAAATCGCCTCTTATGACCGAACATGGGCCGATCCAGCAGTTTTTCCCGATCGTTACATCTCCAATGATCTCGGCACTAGGCGCCACCCAAGTTCCCTCCCCCACCCGGGGGGCCTTGTTGTTGAACTCGTACAGAGCCATCTCTCCCTCCCCATGAAGATTCACGAGTCGAATACCGGCCTGTTTTGATCACCCATGCCATAATCCGGTGAGACAATGGAGGCACAGCCGGGGGTGGTTCACTATCCTTTGTTCAATTCCTCCAGCAGGACTGGGATGAACGTGGTGATGTCTTCCACGATGCAGTAGTGGGCCACCCGGAAGATCGAAGCCTCGGGGTCGGTGTTGACGGCAATGATGACCTGGGCGCCCTTCATCCCTGCCACGTGCTGCATGGCCCCCGAGATGCCGCAGGCCATGTAGACCTTCGGACCAACGGTCTGGCCCGTCGTACCGATCTGCCGTGCGTAATCAAGCCACCCCAGGTCGCAGACGGGGCGTGAACCGCCCACGGCAGAGCGGGGGAAGTACGAGGCAAGCTCACTGATGAGGGCCATGTTCTCCTTCTTGCCCACCCCCCTTCCGGCCGATACGATCACCTCGGCGTCTCTCAGGGCGCTGTCCCGGTGGAGCGGCCCCTGGACACCGAGTGCCCTGGTCCTTGACGACCGCCGCGTTGAAGGGATCTTTTCTATGGTTCCGGCTTCACACGCTTCCGGCGCATAGGGCGGGGACGCGCCGGGAACCACGGTAACCACCACGCTGTCCGTCAGCGGTATGATGTCCGAGAGGAATCGGCCTGAACAGACGGACCGAGTGAATGACCTCCCATGGGCCTTTTCAACCCCCGTTATGCAGGATGCCCCCATTTTCACCGCGAGCCTCGGGGCAAGGTCCGAACCCATGGAGGAGTGCGGCAGGAGCACGATGGCCGGAAGCATGCCGGAGACGGCCTCGAGAAAGGCTTCGCAGTAGGACTCAGCGGTATAAAGCGCCAGATGGTCACCCTGGACATGATGGATGGTGCAGCCGGTCCTCTCGGCAAGCAAGCGGGCCTGTTCATCGCCCTCGCTCCCAAGAAGGATGATCCCCGGCAGACGGCCGTCCGCGTCCATGTCAGCTCCCTAGGGCAGGATTGTTTTTTCGCGCAGGATCTCCAAGATTCTCCGTGCCTTTTCACGGGGTGTCCCGCCGATGAAGAGGCCGAGAGATGCCATGTCCGGAGACCTTATCCCTGAGCAGATATCCTGGGGCGGAGGGATTTCAAGGTCCCCGAACGCGATGATTTCCTGCTGCTGGGAACGTGCCCGCAGGACGTTCGACAGTGACGGGTAGCGCGGGGTGTTGATCCCGGACTGGATGGTGAGCACGGCGGGCAGGCTCAACATGAATGATGCCCTGGAACCTCCCTCGATCTCGCTGTCCACTCTCACCTCCTGAGATTCCGGATGGATCTCGGCATGGATGACCGAGGTGGCGCAGGGAAGGTCCAGGATGGCTGCCGCGAGCTGGCCCGTCAGGCAGGCCAT
>JALOOZ010000102.1 GCA_025454155.1 Thermodesulfobacteriota bacterium | reverse complement strand
TAGTAAGAGCTGGTTATGAACCTCTTCCTAGAGAGAACATGCCTATGAAAAGGGCCTCATCCATCCGGGCCTTCTCCGAACGCCAGCACGTGGTATCCCCACGGGCAGAGGTCGACATACAATCCATGCGCTGCGATCTCATAGCCCTCATTTTCAAAGGAAGAACCGCCCATGAGGTCCGTGAGCTTCCATGACCCACCCGCCAGGTCGGGCCAAGGCAGCTTCACCATGCCCTGGGACTGTCTGTCCGAGAGGTTCACCGCAACCAGGGTTCTGCCGTGGCCCCTTCTCCAGCACCATGCCATGATGTTCCTGCAGCTAGCATTGTCGGGCCATCCCGAAACGTCGCACAACATCCAGGTGCCGCTGCTCATGAGTTCGCCCCGGGTGGACTCAAGGAGTTTCCGGTAAAATTCGCTCATCCCCCGGTCCACCTCTTCAAGGGTCCTCCGTCCCAGCTGGACTGGCAGTTTCACGCGCCTGCCCTCGAACTGTCCTTCATGGTAGAGCCTCGTGCCGGGCAGTGTCGTCATGGCGACTGCCGCAGCCCTTGCCCTTTCTTCCCCGAAGGCGGCGGCTGCCCTCGGTTCGTCGTGGTTCTCAATGAACCGGACAAGCCTCTCCTGGTACTCGATGTCGGCACTCAGATGGAGCCGTACGCCATCGGCATTCCCCCGAACCAGCCGGTCATAGAGGCGTTTGTCGTAGCAGCAGTCGAACCCCTGCTGCATGAGCGTCCACTCGAGGTCCCAGTAGGCCTCAGCCATGAAGAGCACCTCGGGATGCTCCTTCCTGACGGCGGGGATCACCTCCTCCCAGAAATCGTCATCCGGGGGAGCGCCGGCATGATCAGCCCAGGTCCGCTCGAACACGTCGTTGATGAGGAGCATTGCCATGTCGCAGCGGACGCCATCGCACTGTGACGCTATCTCCTTGATGGTCCTCATGGCCATCCTCCTCATGCCTTGGTGGAACGCGTTGAGCTGGAGCACGTCCGTCCACGCAGGGAAATACGGATCCCTGCCCAGGGCGAATATGCCGTTTCCCAGCTCCGTGAAGAGAGCGGGTTCCTCCCCCATGTCCTGGCGTGTTCCCCTGACGAAGATCTCCGGATGACTCTTGACCCAAGGATGGTCGATCGCCACGTGATTGGGCACATAATCGAGGATGAGGAGCATCCCCCTCTTGGCAAGCTCCTTGCGTGCAGCTGCAAGGCCCCGGTTCCCGCCGAGACGACTGTCCACCTCGTATGACCGCACGCAGTAGGGTGAGCCGAGGACATCGTCCTCATTGAAATCGCTCAGGGTGTGCGTGTATTCATCCCTGAGGCCATGGTGCCCCAGGGCGATGTCCCTGCCGGAGGGGCTCCGCTCCCACACCCCCATGAGCCAGACCGCGTCCATGTGGTGCCCTGCCAGGGAATTCCATGCCTGCCTGGGCACCGTTGCCAGGGTTATTTCCTGACCGTAACCGGAGCTGAGTTCGCGGACCCAGACCAGAGCATTGATCTCATAGATGCGAGGATTCTTGGGCCAGACTGGCATTGGGTTTCTCCTATAGCGGGTGCGCTTCCTCAGGCTCCTGGGCGGAGTTTCTCCATCCTCTTCTCGATCCTCGCCTTGTCTTGGTCGGGCATGTCCCCAACGGATAATCCCTGCTGGTAGACCGACTCCGCGTCCTTGTTCCTGCCTCTCTTCTCGTATATCTCACCCAGGAGCAGGTAGGCGTCGGTGGAGAGGGGGTACACCCTGATCAGTCTTCTGAGCACCTCGATACCCTCGTTCCAGTCGCCGTCCTGCTTGAGAAAGTAGGCAAGGGTGTATCCGTATTTGGCGTCCGGCTGCATTTCGTACGCCTTTCTGGCCCAGAAAATGGCCTCTTTCATGCTTTCCTTGGATAAAACGACGGCCAGGTTATAGGCTGCAGCGGCCATGGCCGGATCGTTCTTCAGGGCCTCCTTGAGGTATGTAGCGGCCTCCTGGGACTTCCCCTGGTCGTTCTTCAGCAGACCCATGTTGAAGAGGGCCGGTGCGTTCTTCGGATCGATCCTCAACGCCTTGTCCAGCTCTGCCTCCGCCTTGGCCAGGTCATGCATGTTTGCATGGGCGATGGAGGCACTTACATAGGGAGGGACGGCCAGGGGGTCGAGCCTTGACGCAGCCGTGTAGGCCATGAGGGCATTCCGGGCATCGCCCTGATCGAGGAAATAATTGCCCATGTTGACATGGGAAGTCCACTGGTCCTGGCGGACCATCATGGAGGCCAGATATTCTCCCGTGGCCCTGCCCAGACTCCTGGCCTTGTCATCGGGTATCACCATCTTTCCATGACGGAGCAATGCCGCGGCAGCCTTGATGCGCACAAGCCGGGAGGGATCGGACGCGGCTTCCATAAGCTCGCCGACGACAAGGGGAGACAGGACGGCTCCCAGGGCCTCCGCCGCCGATGATCGCACCAGGGGCGATCTGTCCTTCAGTGCGGTTCTCAGTGCACGTTCCCTCCACGGATCGGGGCACTGCCGGATAAGTCGGACGATGGAGGCCGCGTACACCTCGTCCCGGTCCATGGACTGTAGATAGGCGATCATGTCATCGCCCCTGGACCAGTCTTTCCTTCGCGCCGCATCGATGAGCCCTGCACGCTTCAGGAGGGGCCCCTGGTAGTCGCGCTTGAACCATTTCCGTACCCACCGGTCCGCCCACGCATGGTCCCTGTCAGTGTGGCAGAGGATACAGGCATCCGGGGAATCATAGGCCATGGAGGATGCCGGTGAAGGTGGAAGGATCGAGTGGTCGGTGCGCTTCCCCATGCCTCGGGCTATCGTGGGCATGTGGCAGGCCGTGCACCTGCTGCCACGTGAAGCAGGGGCATGATGCGTGTGCGCCAGGGGATCCCGCACGGTCTTTTCATGGCATGGCATGCACGCGTCGTTCGCCGCCGACGCATCCCTGAACCGGTAGCCTCCCCCCGGGGTGTGGCACTTCAGGCAGTGGAGCTTGCCGGCGCGTGCGCAGGGATTCAAGAGCCAGGAGGTGTAGATATGGCTTCCATCGAGGACCTTCCCGTCAGGGGAAAAATCCCTGTCCTCCAGTGCGGCAAGGTCGTAATGGTCGAAAAAGGGTTCGCCGGGCAGCAGGGAGCTCGTGATAGGGACCGCTCCTGCATGGCATGGCGCACAGGTGGAGCTGAGCTGATCCGCCGTGAACGCCCCTGTTCCAATTATTCTCGTGTCTTTCACCCCCACGCCCGGGGGGAGTCCTCTCATGATCCTGTCATGTTCCTCAGGCGGGCCGTGGCAGGCCTCGCACTTGATGCCGGGCTCCGGGATCTCCGTGCGGTAGGTATCGGCCTTGAAGTCGTAGTTCGTGGAAAGCGGGCTCACATGGCAGCTGTAGCACGAGGTATCGAAGATCAGTCTTGAATCCTTCCATGGTCCGGCATCCATCCTGGCATGCCGTATGCCGCTGGAGGCGGTGCTTATCCAGGCCTTTCTCGTGACATCATAGGCGAGGGGGAGCGCCTTCAGCCGGCCCCCTTCCTTCGGGGTGAAGAAATAATAGACGTTCCTGCCGCCGAGCACGTGGGTGATACGGTATTCCGTGTTCTCCCAGGGCCACCTGCCCTTTTCATGGACGACACCCCCCTCGTCGCCGATGTCCGCCTGGTAGCGGTACGCGCCAAGGGCGATGTCGCCTGCCTGGGCGGTAAGGGCCTTGACGGCAAATTCCCTCGAATAGGCCTGCACGGCAAGGCCGTGGGGGGAGCCGGACCAGTGCGAATAGAACCGTTCATGGCAGCCGCGGCACCCTGACTGCCGAGGGTCGGCGCCCGTTGCGGATGCCATGCCCCGGGCCTGGGCCCGCGTGAGAGGATCTACGGCGGTGCATACGGCCATGACCACAAGGGCGGACATCATGGACAGCGATATGAACAAGGTTTTTTTCATGACTCCCCGCTCTCGGATGATTGCCGATCAGTACGTCCTATTCTACCCACATGACGGCACAAGTCCAGACTATTCAGTCATGTCGTAAAATCCGCTCATGGTGCATGCATCCTTGATTCAACCAGTCATCATGGGCAATTTCTGGGATATTGCATCTTTTTGGGACGAATCGCATCAAAATAAGTAGAAAAGCAAGTTTTAACCTCCTCTTAAGGGATGGCGCGTCCTATGCCCTAACCGCCATCCTATTTTTTTACTCCATGCTGTCCCGCTGCCTATCGGCGAACCTTTACCTTTGGGCAGGAAAGACCTATGAAAGGGAAAACGAATGGAAGGGGGCTCCATGAAACTCTCTGAATACTTCGAAAACACCGCGGGCAAGGGCGTGCTTGCCACTGCCGACGCCTCTGGTTATGTCAATGCCGCCGTGTATGCCAGACCCCATTTCCTCGACGAGGGGTCGGTGGCGTTCATCATGGCCGAGAGGCTCACCCATGACAACCTCAAATCGAATCCCCACGCCACCTACATCTTCATGGAACAGGGGGAGAAGTACATCGGCAAGCGGCTCTATCTCACCAAGATCAGGGAGGAGCAGAACAGCGAACTCATTGATCAGCTCAGAAGGAGGCGCCACTACATCCCCCATGACGAATATTACAAGGAAAACAAGTACCTGGTTACCTTCAGGCTCGACAAGGTATTGCCCCTGGTGGGAAGCGGGGAATAGGTCGAGCCGGCGCTGCCCGACCTAGGAACCTGCGAATCTTTTATACAACAGGGCTGTACCGAAGAATGCCGCGTTGGCCATGACTATGGTCGCACCCGTGGGCAGGTCGGCGTAGAATGACAGGGCAATACCCAGCAGCACGGACAGCACGGCATAGCCGGCGGCGGCCAGAAGCGCCCGGGCAAGGCTGCGGGCATGCTGCAGCGCCGTGACTGCAGGCAGTATGAGCAGCGCCGAGATCAGCATGATTCCCACGACCCTCACGGACAGCACCACGGAGACGGCGGTGAGGCTCACCAGGAGTGTGTTGATGCGACTGGTTCTCAACCCGCTCACCCGGGCGAACTCCTCGTCAAAGGCAGCGGCGAAGATCTCCTGGTAGAAGAGATAGATGGCGCCCAGCACGGTGATGGACAGCACGATGGAGAGGGCGACCTCTGTGGAGCTGATGGCAAGGATGTTCCCGAAGAGATAGCTGAACAGGTCCACGTTGAACCCCCCGGAGAGGCTTGCCAGGAGGATTCCCCCGGCTATGCCCACGGCCGATACGATGCCTATGGCGGCGTCGCCGTATACCTTGGCCTTCTCGGAGATCTTCAGGATGAGGTACGAACCCGCCACCACCAGCGGTACTGCCACGGCGAAGGGATACATGCCGAAGAACAGCCCCAGGGCGATGGCGCCGAAGGTCACGTGCGCCAGGCCGTCCCCGATGAGCGACATCCTGCGCAGCACCAGGAACATGCCGAGGATGGCGCAGAGTACGGCGATGAATATGCCGGCCACCAGGGCCCGCTGGATGAAGGTGAACTGGAGGAAGGAGACGATGTCCATGGCTATCCGTGCTGGTGGCAGATCAGGTGCTGGGTGAAGCCGCCGAAATATTCACCCATGTCCTCCGAGGTGCAGAACTCCTTGAAGGAACCGTAGAAGACGACCCTCTTGTCGAGGTAAAGGAGCTTGTTGGCATACCTCCCTATGGTGCTGGTGTCATGGGTGATGAGGATGATCGTCATCGACCTGTCGACGTTGAGCCCGTGGATAAGATCATAGAAAGACTCGCGGATCTGAGGGTCCAGGGCGGTGCTCGGTTCGTCCAGGACCAGCAGATCGGGAGACGAGACGAGGGCCCGTGCCAGGAGGACCCTCTGCTGCTGTCCCCCTGAAAGGGTTGCTACAAGCTCATCCTTCAGGTCAGCTATGTCGAGCATGACCAGGGTATCCCGGATTCGCAGCATGTCACCGGAGGAGATCCTCCGGGGCCAGGTCTTGCATGACAAGAGGCCGTGTCCCACCACCTCCCTCACCGTGGCGGGAAAGAGCGGGTTGATGAACGACTGCCTCTGGGGCAGATAGCCCACCCTCCTCCAGTCCGAGAAGGCTGTCAGGGGCTTGCCGAAGAGCTCGATGGAACCGCTCAACGGGCTTACAAGGCCCAGGACGGCCCTGATGAACGTCGTCTTTCCTGCCCCGTTCGGACCGACAAGCCCGATGTAGTCTCCGGCGGCGACCGGGACCGAAACCTTGTTCAGTACCGGGTTGCCGTTGTAGCTCACCGTCAGGCCTCTCGTCTCCAGTACGGTTTCCTTGCTCATTGTCCGCAGCCCAAGGCCTTCCTCAGGTTTTCCAGGTTCTGTTCCATGATCCCGGCAAAGCCTCTCCCCCCCTCCAGTTCCTCCCTGGAGATGTTGTGGGCGCCGTGGAGCGTCAGGACCTCCGCGCCGGTCTCCCGGGAAAGCGTCCGGGCGACCCTCGGTTCCACGAGCTCCTCGGTGAAGATGTACTTCAGGGAGTGCTCCCTGATGGTGCGCGTCATGGCAGCGAGCTGCCTGGGAGTCGGCTCCGAGTCGGGGCTGAATCCCTGGGCCGCGATGTAGTGCAGATTATATCTCCGCGCGAGGTATCCGAACGCGTAGTGGCCGCCGTGTATGAACTCCTTCCGGGGGCAGGAGGAAAGGGTTTCCCGGTATCTGCCGTCCAGGGAGCTCAGCACGTGGTCGTAGGCGCGTGCATTGGCCTCGTAGGTCTCCCGGCCCCCGGGGTCTATTTCCACGAGGGCTGCTGCTATGGAGGCGCTCATCTTCCTGGCGTTGCCGAGGTCGAGCCAAATGTGCGGGTCAACGCCCCTGGAATGGCCATGCTCGTGCTCGTAGTGTTCCCCTTCATGGTCCGGGCTGTGTCCCTCTCCCGGATGCTCCTGTCTGAACAGGGTTACCCCCTTACTGCAATCCACCACCTTCAGCTTTGGACTATGTATGCCCTTCAGGACGTCTCCCACCCAGGGCTCCATGAAATTTCCGGTATAGACGAACAGGTCCGCCGAGCTGATCCTGGCAATGTCGCTGGGTTTCGGTTCATAGGCATGGGCCTCGACTCCGGGGGGAAGGAGAAGCGAGACATCCACACGTTCCCGGCCGATGTTCCCCGCGAAATCGTACAGGGGAAAGAGCGTGGTGACGATGACTACCCTGGCTGCCGCCCCCTGCCTGTCAAGTTCCTTCCGGCCCGCAGAGGGGTAATAGATGATCGCTGCGATGATGGCGGCCGTTATCAAGACGGCCCCAAGGACACCCTTTTGCACTGGATTCATCTCGGTCTTCCTCCGATGCAGACCAGGTACCTCTCCCGGCAGTCATCACAGGTCTGCACCTCATGGTCAGCCGCAAACTCCTCCCAATGCTGCTTCTGATGGGGGGTGAGGATCCCGGTCCCGCTGCACAGCGGGCATATGTTCCCCAAGGCGGACAGGATGGCGTTCCTGATGAATTCGGACCGGCTCGGAATCTCCCTGATGACCTCAAAGAGCTTGTCGTCCACCTTGAAGGTGATGATCCCCTGCTTCTTCATCGCGGGATACCTCCTGCACCAAGTGCGGTAATACTATGTAATACTATTTCATGTCCTCCTGTCAAGCCCTCACCACAAGGAGAATCCTGTTTATGAAACCATGCTTTCACCGTATGGTATCCCCATGGTCAGCGCCATGAAACAGCTCATGGGAAGATCGACATTTCTCGAATCCCATGTCACCTCGTATGCCGAGACGGACCACTATAGCTTTCACTTTCTGCACGCAGGCTCGGGAACCCCCGTCATCCTCGTCCATGGCGGCGGCATGTGGCTCTACTCGTTCCGCCATATCACGGGGCCTCTTTCCCTGTCTCACTGGGTATTCTCCCTGGATATGCCGGGGTACGGCTTCACCGTCATCCGTGATCGTGGATCCCTGCTGAACAACCTGGCCATGACCTCAGCCCTGAAGGAATTCATGGAATGCCAGGGCCTCCACAGGGCCTGCCTCGTCGGCCATTCCTGGGGAGGCGGCTGGGTGCTGGCCTTCGCCCTTGCGTGGCCCGGCATGGTGGAAAAGATCGTGCTCATCGACTCCAGCGGCCTTGACGTGCCGGATGTCCTCGAGTGGGAGCTCCTGAAGATGCCCGTGCTGGGAGGGGTCTTCATGCGGTTCCTCACCCCGGGCATGGTTCGCCGGAGGCTCAGGAGGTCATTCCACAACGCCTCCCTGGTGGACGAAGCCATGGCCATGGAGGTCTACCTGCCGCTGACCATCCCCGCCAACAGGAAGGCCCAGTGCATGCTCTCGCGGAACCTCTCATGGAAAGCCGTTGAGGAAGGCCTGCCGGTCCTGTCCCGGCCGGCCATGCTCATCTGGGGCGCCCAGGACAGGTACCTGGATGTCTCCCTGGCCGGACGCTTTGCCGGTAAGGTCCGTGACCTGAAGGTCGAAATACTTCAAGACTGCGGCCACTCTCCCCACGAGGAGATGCCCGGCAGGGTCACAGACCTCATCCGCGATTTTCTGGGGGAAAACATGCCGTCCGGCATCCCCCGGGCACGCTGAGGTGCGCAAGGCCACGTCGATCCCCTGCCTGCAGCCGGGCACAAGCCTTCCCGGTCAGGACGTCCCTGCATAGAACCCCTGCATGCGTTCGAGCGTCCCCCTGAAAAGGCCGACCAGGTTTGCCGGCCCT
>JALOOZ010000101.1 GCA_025454155.1 Thermodesulfobacteriota bacterium | reverse complement strand
TTCTAATCATAATCTTCACTGGTAATGAACTTGATGAGCTTTCAATACCTGTATCTTGAGTGATTATTGAGAAATATCACAGGGACAAGGCCCTCGAGCGGCTGTTCTTGCATGCCATGTTGTTGTATAAAAATTCGACCGATGAAGCCAATGAGCCCCCGGTTACATCCAATATCATGAAGGAGGATGATGGAGATGGATTTCAGAGAACTTATCATAAAGAGGCGTTCCATTCGTGAATTCGACGGCAAGGCAGTGTCGCCCGCCCTGGTGGGAGAGATCATCGCAGACTGCATCCAGGCACCCAACGCGCGCAATGCCCAGCCGTGGTCCTTCATCGTGGTGGCGAACAGCGGCATGATCAAGAAACTGTCCGATGAGAGCAAGAAGAACATCCTCTGGGACATGGGAGACAACCCGTCGTCTCCTTACACCATGTACAAGCCCATTCTCGAAAACGTCGACTTCAACGTCTTCTACAATGCACCGTGCGTGGTCTACATTGCCGGACCAAGGGACGTGCGATCTCTCGCGGTCGATTGCGCGCTGGCCGCCGCCTATTTCATGCTCTCCGCCGCAGACAGGGGGCTCGGTACCTGCTGGGTGGAACTCGGGTCGGTGATCAGGGATGCGGGATTGAGGAACGAGCTCGGTCTCTCCAAGGACTACGCAATCGCATCGACCATAGCCCTGGGCTACCCTGCAAGGATACCGGGCACACCACCGCGGTCGGAACCCAGGATACTCAAGATCATAGAATAGGAAAGCTCAGGGGACGATCGTCACGAGTCCCCCGGCCTCCGGACCTGTTCTAATATCCTTCTCCGCTCGTCCGAGGGGAGCAGGCAGTTTCCCAGACATTCATCGTCGCACCTGCCGTCACACGGTTCGACGTGTATGGTCACCATGGAGTAGGGAAGTCGGTCGTAGATCATGCCGGCGAGCTCGTCGGTGATCCGGTGAGACTGTTCCACACTCATCCCGGGATCGACGATCATATGGAATTCGATGAAGCGTATATGGCCGGACTTGCGTGTCCTGAGCTTGTGGAAGCCGTGGATTTCAGGACGCTTGCTGGCGATGAGCTCCCTGATCATGTCCCGTTCTGCGTCCGGCAGGGTGGTGTCCAGGAGGTCGCGGGCCGACTGGATGGTGAGCTTCCATGCCGCGTGGACGATGAGGACCGCCACCACGATGGCTGCCAGCGGGTCGACCCAGTGGAAGTGCTTGCCCGGCAGCGCCTTTTCGCCGATCACGATGACGAGGAGTCCGACCATGACACCGGCAGAGGTATAGACGTCGGTCCTGAGATGCCAGGCATCTGCCTTCAGGGCCACGGAATCGGTCCTTTCGCCAACCGTGAAAAGCAACCTGGAGACCACGATGTTGACAACGCAGGAGAAGAGCATCACTCCCACGCCCCATCCAAGCGCTTCGACGGGCCGGGGATGGGAAAACCTTTTCATGGCCTCGAAGATGATCCACCCGGCTGCCATGAAGATGAGGATTGCCTCCACGGTGCCCGAGATGTTCTCTATCTTGCCGTGGCCGAACGGATGGTCCCTGTCTGCGGGCTTTCCGGAATTCTTGACGGAAAAGAACGCGATGACCGACGCCAAGAGGTCCACCGCCGAATGGGCCGCCTCTGAAATGATGGAGACCGATCCCGTGAGGGTTCCTACCGCAATCTTCGCCAGGATAAGCACGGAGTTGGATATGACTGAAAGACGCGCAACCGCGATCTTCTCCTTTTCGGCCTGGACCTCGTTCATGGGACTGATCCTTGAGGGATGGGATGGGACCACTATAGCAAAGTCCCTTCCATTTTGGCCAGTTCGATGTGAAATATACATTGAATAATCGCTCCTGATTTAGTAGGCATGGTCACAGTCACAGGAACGCCCGGGAGGGGGAGAGATGAAAGGCACCAGAAAAACCATCCAGTTCATTCTTCTGGCAATTCTCGTCATCGCAGGTGCAGGGGCGACATTCTACTACCTCGAGTGGCAGAAGCCGCGCATCGTCCTGGAAAAGGCCTTCGACACCATCGGGAAGTCCAGGGACGTGACCATCACCTTGAGCGACAGCCGGAGCGGCATACGGTCCTACAGCGTGGCCGTCATACAGGGGGGACAGAAGGTTGTCGTTGCGCAGGAAGATCTTCCCTTCAAGGGCACTCTCGAGAAGCGCCTCGAACTGAAGATCGTGCCGAGGGATCTCAGGATAAAGGACGGCGAGGCCGACTTTCTCGTGAAGGTAGTCGATTTCTCGCCCCTGAGGAACACCGCGACCTACGAGGCAAAGATCTCCGTCGACTCGGTGCCGCCCCGCGTAGCCCTGCTGACCAGCGCCCACAACATCAATCCCGGCGGCACCTGCCTGGTCGTATACAGGACATCCAAGCCTGTCGTGTCGGGGGGGGTGAAGTGCGCAAACGAGTTCTTCCCCGGATATCTCGTGCAGGGCAGCACCCGGCCCTATTATGTGTGTTACTTCGCCATACCCCGCGATGTCACCCGGACCACGCCCATGGCCGTGACCGTGGCGGACCGGGCCGGCAACCAGACATCAACGGGCATACCTTTCTATATCCGCAGCACCCGACCTTTCCGCAGCGACACGGTTACGGTCGGCGACACCTTTGTCCAGCAGAAGGCCGTTGAATTTCAGGAGCAGGACACGACCCTTGCGGGCAAATCATCCACGGACGTATTTGCCTATGTGAACAGCAGCATGAGGGCGGACAACGACAACAAGATACGTTCGGTCTGTGCCAAGTCGGACGGGAAGCAGCTCTGGCAGGGGATCTTCCTCAGGATGAAGAATTCGGCACCCAAGGCCCTGTTCGGAGACGAAAGAACCTACGTATACCAGGGCGCATCCCTGGGGACCAGCGTCCACCTGGGTGTCGATCTGGCATCCCTGGCCCAGTCGCCCGTGGAAGCGGCCAATGCCGGCACGGTGATCTTCGCCGAGTTCCTGGGCATCTACGGAAACTGCGTGATCATCGACCATGGGCAGGGGATCTCCAGCCTGTATGCCCACCTGAGCTCCATTGCCGTCAAGGTGGGGGATCGGGTCAGCAAGGAACAGGTCATCGGCAACTCCGGAGCCACGGGCTTTGCCGGCGGCGACCACCTGCATTTCAGCATCCTGGTGGGCGGTGTGTTCGTGGACCCCAAGGAGTGGTGGGATCCCCACTGGATCAAGGACAACGTGGAGGCCAAGATCCAGTTTGCCAGCACCCTCTGAGCTTCACCGTGAATGCTCAGCAGGCACTGGACAGGCCGCAGGTGAGGGTCTGACCGGTCCTGCTGCCGTCCCGGTAGATGGTGATCCCTTTGCATCTCATCTCATGGGCAAGCAGGAAGGCCTCCCTCACCTCGTCAGGGGACACCCCTTGCGAGAAGTTGATGGTCTTGGAAACTGCGTTGTCCGTGTGTTTCTGGAAGGCCGCCTGGATCTTCACGTGCCGGCCGGGAGGTATCCGGGCCGCCGTTGCAAACAGGTCCCTCATTCTCCGGGGCACCGGGATATCGTCCGGCAGGGAGCCGGTCTTCTTCAGCAGGGCCTCCAAGCCCCTGTCCAGGACGCCCTCGGCGGAGGCGAACTCCCGGAACAGGGGGTCCATCTCCCCGACCCCGATGTCACCGGGAATGATCCTCGTGGAATAGAGGGCATAGAGCGGCTCGATTCCTGAAGAGCATCCGGCAATCATGCTCAACGTCCCGGTGGGGGCGATGGTGGTGACCGTGGCGTTGCGCATGGGGGCCCTGCCCTGGCGGTCGTAGACGCTGCCCGGTAAGTTCGGGAAAGACCCCCTGGCGCGGGCCAGTTCACGGGATGCCTCATGCCCGTGCTCCTGGATGTACCTCATGATGTCTTGCGCCAGCCTGACGCTTCGGGGAGAATCGTAGGGAACACCGAGCCGTATCAGGAGGTGGGCGAACCCCATGACCCCGAGGCCGATCTTGCGGTTCCCCCTGGCGAGGCGCTTGATCTGGGGCAGGGGATACCTGTTCACCTCGATCACGTCATCCAGGAACCTGACGCCGAGGAGTACGGTCCTGCCGAGCCTGTCCCAGTCGATCTCCGTCTTTGCACGCCGGGATCTCACCATCCGGGCAAGGTTGATGGAGCCGAGGTTGCAGGCCTCGTATGCGAGGAGGGGCTGCTCACCGCAGGGATTGGTGGTCTCGATGGTGCCCAGGGACGGGGTGGGGTTGTGGCGGTTGATCTCATCGAGGAACAGGATGCCCGGCTCGCCGTTTTCCCATGCGCACTGGACCAGGAGGTCGAAGAGCTCACGGGCGCCGACCGACCTGACCGGGGTCCGGCTCCGGGGGCTTATCAGGGAGAATCCCCGGTCCTTCCTGACGGCATCCATGAACAGGTCGGTCACGCCCACGGAGAGGTTGAAGCTGCTGAGCCGGTGCAGGTCCCGCTTGACCGTGATGAACTCCTCGATGTCGGGGTGGTCCACCCTGAGCACGCCCATGTTTGCTCCCCGCCGGGTGCCGCCCTGCTTGATGATGTCCGTTGCCTTGTTGAACACCTCCATGAAGGAGACAGGGCCGCTGGCCACCCCGCTGGTGCTCAGGACCATGTCGTTCTTCGGCCTCAGGTGGCTGAAGGAAAAGCCGGTACCGCCGCCGCTCTGGTGGATGATGGCCGTGTTCTTCACCGCCTCGAATATCGACTCCAGGGAATCCTCCACGGGCAGCACGAAGCATGCCGCCAGCTGGCCCAGATCCCTGCCGGCATTCATGAGGGTGGGGGAGTTGGGGAGGAACTCCAGGGCGGAGAGCATCCGGTGGAACTCGGCCGCCATCGCCTCGACGGCTTCACGGCCGCCGAAGGATTTTTCGGCCCTGGCAACATGGGAGGCGACCCGGCGGAACATCTCGTCGGGCGTTTCGATGACCGCCCCCTGGACGTCCTTTCTGAGGTAACGGGCCTTGAGGATCCGCTGGGCGTTTTCAGAAAATTCCGGCTCCATATGTCCTGACCCCCCGGTGCAAGGAGATACCGCACGGAGGAAATAGTACCAGCTTAGGGAGGGCCTTCTCAAGAGCTATTCCTCAGAAACCCCGCTTGTTATCGGCAGGAGACTGCACTATAAGCATTCCAGTGAGGTGCATAGCATGGCAAGACTGGAACAGTGGAACAAGGCCCCGGGATTCAATCTCCCTGACCAGAGCGGCAGACAGATCGATCTGGATGCCTTCAGAGGGAAAAAGCTCCTCCTCTACTTCTACCCCAAGGCCCTCACCTCGGGCTGCACCATGCAGGCCCAGGAGGTCAGTGCCGCGCGGGAAGAACTCGAGCGTGCAGGGGTAGAGGCGGTGGGTATAAGTCAGGACACGCAACCGGTTCTCAAGAAATTCGACGAGAGACACGAATTGAATTTCCCCCTTCTGTCGGATGCGGACCATGCAGTGGCGGAGGCATACGGTGTCTGGGGAGAAAAGAACATGGCCGGCAGGATGTCCTTCTGCATCATACGCTCCTCGTTTCTCATCGATGAGCACGGCAAGGTCATGAAGGCCTGGTACAAGGTCAGCCCCAAGGACACCGTGCCCCTGGCCATGAGGGAGCTGGAAGGATACAGGCAGCAGAAGTAGGTCCGGGAAGATTCAGGTCGTTTCAAGAAAAACCGCTGCCGCCGAGCAGAGCATCCTCAGCCCTGTTTCCAAAGCGCGCTCATCGACGGTGAACCGGGGGTTGTGGTGGGGGATGTTCAGGGCCGCATCGTCGCTGCCGGCGCCCACGAAGAAGTAGCAGCCCGGAACCCGCTGAAGGTAGAAGGACATGTCCTCGCTCGCCATGGAGGGGGGCATCTCTATGACCTTGTCGGGGCCCACGACATGCCCGGCAACCCTGCAGACCAGGTCGGTCATGGCCGTGTCGTTCACCGTGGTCGGATATCCCTCCTGGTAAGCGAGCTCGAAACCACCTCCGCCCGGTGTTATGTGCCCGCTGAGGAAGCCTTCCATCAGGACCTTGATCATGGGGTGCACCGCTTCGTCCAGGCACCTCACGGTCCCCTCGAGTTCCACCAGGTCGGCGACGATGTTGTGGGCGGTGCCGCCCCGGATGGTTCCGATGTTGACCAGGAAACGGCTCCCGGCAGGGAGCCCGTTTCGGACATGGTCGTTCAGGCCGGAGACGACGCCTGCGCTCAGGGCGATGGCATCGATGGAGCCCCCCGGCATGGCCGAGTGCCCTCCACGGCCGTGGATGCGGATCGTGAACGTGTCCATGGCGGCCATGAACGGCCCCTTGCGGGTGCCGATGTATCCGTAGGGCAGGATGCTGATGAGGTGCAGGCCAAGCGCCGCATCGACATGCGGATTCTCCAGGAGCCCGTCTTCGATCATGAACCTAGCGCCGCCGAGGTTCTCTTCGGCGGGCTGGAAAACGAACATGACCTGTCCGTTCAGGGATGTCTTGAGCGAAGCGAGGAGCTTGGCGGCGCCCAGGAGGATGGCCATGTGGCCGTCATGTCCGCAGGCGTGCATGACGCCGGGTGTGGACGAGCGATAGTCCAACTCGTTGAGTTCCTGAACCGGGAGGGCATCCATATCGGCCCTGAGCATCAGGGTCTTCCCCGGCCCCGATCCCGCCATGAGGCCGACGACGCCGGTCCTTGCCAGGCCGGTCTTCACCTCCAGGCCCAGATCGGCAAGATACCGGGCAATGACAGAGGATGTCCTCCTCTCCTCGAAACCCAGCTCGGGGTGTTCGTGAAAATCCCTGCGGAGGCGTATGACCTCGTTTATCAGTCCAGAGGCCCTTTCATCGATCGCTGCATACGAGATCTTCATTCATCCGGCATTATAACCTGAAAACGCTCCCGGTCATAGTGGCAGAGAAGAGCGAGATCATCAGGGTGCGAAGTGCCTCCGGGGCTCTGGTCTGGAGCTTCAAGCTGCTGCACCGTCACGATCTTCAGCTGCCACGGACAGGCACCACCACCGCCAAGAGCTGTGTTCTCCAGGGCCCCGGACAGGCACCGTGCCGGATCTCCGAAATGTCCGAGCAGAACGGCCAGGATCACCACCAGGGCGATATATGCCGTCATCACCATGCGCCATTGATGCATCTGCAGGACCTCCTTTCATCGGGTCTCGCAGGATGGTATCATGGCATCGTTCCATATCGCGGAATGACAAGACGGGAAGGTAAAAATATAATGCCAGACAAAATAAGCCCTTATGCAACATATGGAGAAAAGATCATAAAGCTCTTTGCCAAGCTCCTCTTTTCAGGCCAGAGCTACTCGCTCACGGATCTGAGCCGCATGCTCGGCTGCTCGAAGCAGACCGTACTCAGACTGATGGACGATATCCGCAGGTCCTATGGGGTGGAGATCGAGGAGACCGTACAGGAAAGGAACAAGTACTACCGGCTCAGGCGGCCAGGGAAGGTGCCGCCTGCGATGGCCCTTACTGGGAGCGAGATGAGCGTGCTGCTCATGTGCCAGGCATTCGCCAGGCACCTGCTGGGTGAAACCCTCTTCGAAGAGGCGGCCACGGCCATTGAAAAGAATCGCGCCATTGCGGTCGCTGGAGCTGGAGGTGCAGAGCGGAGCTTCACCTCCTTCAAACCCGGCAGTATCGATTATACGCCCCACGAGGAGGTCATAAGGACACTGCTCAAGGCCATGGAGACGGGGAGGATCTGTGTGGTGACCTACCGGTCGCTGCTTGCTTCGCGCTCAAAGAAATTCCTCGTCATGCCCCTGAAGATATTCTCGCACAACGACACCATCTATTTGAGTGCCAGGTACGCCGGGAAGCCCGGAAAACTTCTCACGGACCGTGAGTACGATCCCCTTCTCGCCGTTCATCGGCTCAAAGATGTCGAGATAACGGACCGCCCTTTCGATTATCCCAAGGACTACGACTTCGAGGTGATCTACAACCGCAATTTCGGGCTCATCAAGGGCGAAGCCTTCGCTGTAGAGGTGGAGTTCACAGGCCTTTCGGCGAGGTATGCGGCCGAGCGCACGTGGAGTCCCGACCAGCGGATCCGCCGCATCGACGACGAGACCATCAGACTATCCTTCAGTTCCTCGTCCGAGCGGGAGTTCATCTCCTGGGTACTCTCCTTCGGGACCGAAGCCAGGATTGTCAGCCCGACCCGCCTGGCGGACAGGATGAGGGAGACACTGGGGATCATGCAGAGACTGTATGAGGAACTGGATGGTCTTGCCTGAGGCACCGGCAGGCTCTATTTTTAGGGATAACGGGGATGCCACCATGCAGGAGAGGACGGCGGTTTACGTGACCAGAAGGACAGTGCCAGGGCATCGCTCTCCCAGTTCTGGATGGCCAAGGCCCCGGTCAATCTCGTCATCACTGCCGAATTTCGACGCGTCACCGGGAAATACGGATCAAGGGGAGAGCGGTATGCCCTGATCGAAGCCGGGCACATCGCCAAGAACATCTTCCTCCAGGCCCGCGCTCTGGGGCTGGCCGCAGGTATCGTCGGCGCCTTCACCGATACGGAAATCAAGCGGATCCTGCAGGTCGATGCAGCCATAGACCCGCTTCTCATCATGCCGGTCGGGTATCCCAAGGAATGATGGCTCACCGGGACCCGAGAAACCCGGCCAGGAGATCCACGACCATGCCGGGCCGTTCCTCATGGGGGGAGTGACCGCATCCCTGGATGATCTCCACCCT
>JALOOZ010000100.1 GCA_025454155.1 Thermodesulfobacteriota bacterium | reverse complement strand
TCCGGCTCTTCGTGCGCATGGCCAGGGAGAACTACAACTACGACATCAACTACGACGACATCACCGACTACGAGTTCCTCAAATGCATCCGGATGGACCGCCAGCACGCCCTCGAGATCATCGAGGTCCTCACCCACGACCCCCACGAGGTTGACCTGTTTCCCAACTACGGTGCAGACAGTGTCCTAATAAGGATGTCTTCCCTTTCGCCGCTGCTCGTGGTGACGGCGCGCCCCCTGTCCGACCCCGTCGCTCTCTGGTTCAAGCGGCATATCCCGCAGATAGACCGCAGATGCATCAAGGTGGAGGCGACCGGCGTCAACACGGCCAAGCTGGAGGTGCTCAAGGGAAACAGCATCACCCATTTCGTGGACGACCGGCTCGACACCTGCCACATGCTCCAGGAGGCCGGCATCACCCCCATCGTGTTCACCCAGCCCTGGAACCGCAGGCCGCATCCTTTCCACGCGGTGAATACCTGGGAGGAGATCGCCACGCTCATCGACTGGAACGGGGCCTCACAGCAGGGTCCACCCTGCGCCGAAGTCATGGAATAAGAAACCCCGGCCTGCCCGAAGTGGAACGTTTTTTTTCAGTTCCTACAGCTGAAAATCCTGCCGCAGCAGGTCGAAGGATTCGCCGGTTCCCATTACCAGCAGCACGTCCCCGGCCTCCAGCCGCACGTCGGGACCGGGAGAAATGATGTATTCGTCCCCCCTGCGGATCCCGATGACCGTGGACCCGTAGATCTGGCGGAACCCTGTCTGCTCCAGCGTCTTTCCTGCTCGGACCGACCCGGCCGGAACCCGGGCCTCGACGAGTGAGACGCTTTCGGCTTCCTCCTCCGTGGCTGGATCGACGACCCGGTGGATCATCGACTCCGCCTGCCTCAGGTCATCCGGCGGCCCCATGATGACGACGCGGTCCGAGGGGAAGAGCTGGATCTGGGGGTCCGGGTTGAAGAGCACCCTCCCGGCGCGGCTGACCGCCACGATGGACACGCCCGCCTCGGCTCTCAGGGGGATGTCCCTGATGACATGGCCTGCAAAGGCCGAGCCCGACTTGATGCGTATCTCCCGGAAGGCCACTGGCCAGTCCGTCTCCTGGTTCAGGTCGTGCCATGCACCGGTGAGCGCATCGGCCCCCTGCTCGGCCGCATCGAGAAACGGCCGCAGCACCACATGGGGGTTCGCGCGCAGGTACTGCTCGGCCTCCTCCTTGGTCCTGGCCGTGAGCGCCACCCTGCCGGCAAACCCCTTTTCCCTCAGGTGTCTGAGCAGATGCAGGTCCACCTCCGGGTTGCGGATCGTGCTGACCACCCACCGGGCGCTGGTCAGTGGAAGGCCGTCATGGGTCTCGGGGTCGCCCATGTCGCCGTAGAGCACGGGTATGCCGCGGCTGCGGCAGAACTCGAGGGCCTGGGGATCGAAGTCCACGCCGATGATCTGCCTGCCGCGCTCCAGCAGGTTCTCCGCCAGCTCCCGGCCGTAGCTGCCGAGGCCCACGAGGACGACATCGACCCGGGGCATGACGAAGCAGTCGTTGCACCGGGCCTCCCGGTAGGGGTTCGAGCGCTCGAAGACCTTGAGCCAGTGAGAGAAGATCTCGTAGATAGGGCCCGAATACAGGATCAGGTACGTGGAGGCGAGGATCGTCACCACCCCCACCAGGGTGATGAGGCCCATGGTCTGGGGCGAGATGTGGCCCAGGGCGAGCCCTGCCGCTGCCACGATGAGGGAGAACTCGCTGATCTGTGCCACGGTCAGCCCGGCCAGGAAGCTCGTCCTCCTCCGGTAGCCCATGGCTCCCATGATGGCCAGCACGATGAGGGGGTTTCCCACGAGCACGAAGAGGGAGAAAATCCCGGCCTGTCCGATCTGCGACCCCACGGTGGACCACTCCATGCGGGCGCCAAGGTCTATGAAGAAGAAGATGAGGAGGAAGTCCCGCAGGGTGACGAGCCGGGCACCTATGGCGTCCCGGTACTCCGTGGAGGCCAGCGAGATGCCGGCCAGGAACGCCCCCACCTCCTTGCTCAGGCCAAGCTGGTCGCTCAGCGCACTGATGAGCATGGCCCAGGTGATGGCGAACAGGATGAGCATCTCGTTGGATGCGGCCAGGCGCTTCAGCAGCGCAGGCAGGACGTACCGCATGAGCAGCCCGATGCCCACCAAAAGGCCCGTGATCTTGACGATGACGAGCGCCATGGCGATGTACGGGGATGTCTCCGCGCTCCTGCCCGTGTCGAAGGTCGCCAGGGCGATGAGCGCCAGGATGGCCATGATGTCCTGCACGATGAGGAAGCCGAGCGCAATCTTGCCGTGGAGCGAGTCGATCTCCTTCTTGTCCGAGAGGAGCTTGACGATGATGATGGTGCTCGAGAAGGTCAGGGCCACGGCCACATAGGCGGCGCTCACCGCATCCATGCCCATGGCCAGGGCAATGGCGAACCCGATGATCGAGGTGAACACCACCTGGCCGAGGCCGGTGGCCAGGGCCACCGGG
Source organism: Thermodesulfobacteriota bacterium (assembly GCA_025454155.1). GTDB lineage: Bacteria > Desulfobacterota > Desulfomonilia > UBA1062 > UBA1062 > MWEI01. The sequence continues at coordinate 6,199 of JALOOZ010000100.1, read as the reverse complement.
CCGGTGGTGCGGATGAGGCCGAGGTCGAGCCTGAGGCCCACGATGAAGAGCAGGAGAGCTATCCCGATATGGGCGAACAACTCCACCTGGTCGTAGCTCCGGATGATCCCGAGGCACGAGGGCCCTGCCAGGATCCCCGCGGCCAGGAAGGCGATGATGAGCGGCTGGCGGAGCCTCAGGCCGGCCACTCCGGAGACGGCCGCCAGAACGAGGATGGCGGTGATCTCGAAAAAGCTTCCCATGGTCACGCCCACCTTTCTGTCAGTTACCGGTAACGGATTCTAGAGCAAAGTGCCTGCCCTGCAAAGAACTTTTTCCCTGACCCCGGCCTTCGCCGCATTCACCTCCAATGCCCGTGTCCACGATAAATGTCTGTAAAATCGACGTGAACATGGGTACAATGGCAGCCGAGCCATGGAGACAACGTTTCTTCCGCTTCTCATCATCGTACTGGGCCTGAGCGTCATCGTCTCCGGTGACCTCGACAGCGTCCTCTGCCTCATCCCGCTGCTCAGGGGGGAGAAGACAGGGGGCGAGGAATCTGGTAGAGGGTAGGCATGCGATGCAGCAGGGGCACGATTCTGCCCAACGAATGAACGGAGCGCATAACTGTACATGATGAACGTCCTGAAGTGGACCCTCGCAGTCGTCACTGCCGTGGTCTTCCTGATCACGGCGACCCTGGCCGGGGGGCACCTGTATTTCACCACCGACCGGGGCGCCCGGCGGCTGCTCGGCGTCATCAACACCCTGTACCCCGGCGAGATCACGGGAAGCGCCCTGCAGGTCTCCCTGCTGCGGCAGGAGGTCACGGTGAGGGATGCCATGCTCCGGGGTCCGGACGGCAGGCAGGTCCTGAGTTCGGAGCGGGTCTTCCTGAAAATGGACCTCCCCGCGCTCCTGGGCATGGACCTCGTGTTCGAGGTCATCGATGCGGCACGGCCCGACTTCGTCCTGGAGCTCGACAAGGACGGCTGGCTCAACATCGAGGCCGCCTTCGTGGAGAAGACTCCGGGGGAGGGGCCCATCAACGTCTACATCAACAGGCTCACCTGCACGGACGGCACCTTTGTCTACCGCGGCGGGGACGGCAAGCCTGTGGTCAGGCTCGACAACCTCGACCTGTCCTTCGACAGCGCCTTCGAACACGACGCGCTCATGCACTTTTCGTCCCCGAAGACATCCATTGCGCTCTTCGTCTCCGGGAAAAGGATCGACCTCGGCACGGGGAGCGCATCCTGCACCATCTTCAACGACCAGGTCAGAGACATCCGGGCGGCCGTTGCGAAGGGGGCCACCAGGGCCTCCCTGACCGGTTCCATCACCCGAATGGCCGAAAAGGCCCAGTTCGACCTGGACCTGGCGCTGGACGGTGAACTGGCTGACCTGCGGGAAGCCCTGGGCCTGGGCCCGGAGACCGCGGGCAGGATACGGGGCCATGTCACGGCTAGGCGCGACTACGACAACCCGGACTTCACGTGCGCCCTCACCTACGGCGGCGGCACCCTCGGGGGCCTCCGTATAGGCAGGACCTCAGTCGAAGGCGTCGTGACCGACCGGGTGGCCTCCATCAGGGACCTCGCCGGGGAGTATGCCTCCGGCAGGGTCAGCATCACCGGGACCGTTGACCTGCGGCAGCTTTTCCCCGAGGGCTACTTCGAGGGCATCAAGGAGGAGGAGTCCCTTGCCTACGACCTTGCGATCACGGGCACCAGCCTGCTCCTGGACGACATCCCGGGCATGCCCAAGGGGTTCACGGGCAGGATCAGCCCCCGCATCGCCCTGAAGGGTTCGGGCACCACCAGGGACTCCCTGCGCATAGACACCGCTTTCAGCGCCAGGGGCTCCGGCGTGTCGGCCGGCGGAATTCTCCGTCAGGAGGACCTGGATCTGGACGGCAGGCTTTCCTTCCGGAAGGACATCCTCGACGTCGGACGGCTGAATGTCAGGACCAGGGTCGCATCGGCAGCCGCCTCGGGCAGGGTCGACCTCGCCAGCCACGGCGTGGACGGGATCCTCACCCTGAACGCGCCTGGTGCCGCACCCCTGCTCGCCCGGGCCGGTGTCAGGGGCTCCGGCAGCCTCAATGCCTCGCTGCGCATCCGGGGCACCTGGGACGCCCCGGCGGCGGACATCACGGCCAGGGCCGGCAACGTCGTGGTCGAAGACGTCACGCTGGGCTCCATCGACCTCAGGGCCCTGCTGGATGAGGGCGGCAGGCTGAACATCCAGTCCTTCACCCTGGCCAACAAGGGATCGACCATAACGGCCGGGGGGAGCCTCCAGGTCTTCCGGAGGTTCCCGGACATGGAGACAGACCCGGACACAAACCTGGACATGAACCTGAAGGCCGTGAACCCGGCCGATTTTTCAGGGGAGATTCCGCTGTCGGTCTCCATGGATGGCCGCATCACCGCTGCAGGAAGGCTGAGCAGCCTCACCGCTGACATGGACCTGAAGGGAAACGACCTCTCCACAGGCGGCATCCGTCTCGGCAGCGCTACCATGAAGGGGGCCCTGTCCCGGGGCATGCTCACCGTCACGGGCCTCGAGCTCACCAACGGCCATTCCGTCCTTCTCATGTCCGGTGACGCCCAGGTCTTCGACCCACAGCAGAAACGGTTCATCAAGGACCCTGCCGTGCACCTCACGGTCCGCGGCCATGACCTCCTGTTCGAGGACTTCACCGAAATGGCCAAGGGGGCCTTCTCCCTGGACGCCGACCTGGAAGGTACGCTCAGGCGGCCCGCAGGGGTCGCGAGGCTCTCGGCAGGTGAAATCGACCTGGGGTTCCAGCGCCTGAAGTCACTGGACATCCAGGCCAGGGCGGACGGGGACATGATCTGGATAGAGCCGGCAGTCCTGACCATTGCCGAGGGTGAGAACATCAACGCCCACGGCATGATCACCATGGGAGGGGCCTACGAGTTCTCCCTGGGGACCCCCGGGATAAGCCTGGGGAGCCTGGACCTTGCCAGGAATTTCGAATCGGCGCGAGGCATGGTCTTCCTCCATGCCACGGGCCAGGGCCTCTTGAGCAACCCTGCCCTCACGGGCCGCATCTCCGCGGCGGATATCGTGTTCCTGGACACCCCCCTGGACGACATGACCTTCTCCTTCGACCTGAAGGACCACGTGCTGGCCGTGGACGGCAGATGGAACTTCCGCCTGAATGCGCGGCACGACCTCTCCACCGGCACCATAGAGGCGGAAGCGCTCTTTGCGGAGACGGAACTCGCCCCGTTTTTCACCCTTGCAGGGAGAAGATCCCTCTCGGGCAGGCTGACCGGCCGGATGGAGGCCCGGGGGAAACTGAGCGCCCTCAAGGAGATGGACATCACGGCGGACATCTCTTCGCTGGATATCCTCCATGACAGCCAGGACATCGTCATGGCCCGCAATGCCGCCGCATCCTACCGTCATGGCCTCCTCACGATCCCCCGGACCAGGTTGACCCTGGCGAAGAACGGCTGGTTCGATGTCCAGGGGCAGGGCGAGGTGAAGAAGTCGCTTACCCTGGATGCCGACGGTATCGTACCGCTGGAGGTGCTGGGGCTTTTCTCGGAGGACCTGGCCGACAGCTCGGGCCTGATCAGGGTGTCCTCGCAGCTGCGGACCCGGGGTCTCCGCAGCGAGTTGTCCGCCCAGCTCACCCTGGATGACCTTGCATGGACCATCCCGGTCAATGGACAGCGCCTGCACAGCGTGAACGGGAGGATCGACCTGAAAGACGGCATACTGGCCATCGAGGGCATAACGGGCAGGCTCGATGACGGGTCGTTCCAGCTGGGCGGAACCGCGTCGTTCAAGGGGACGACCCCCCGCCACATGGAGCTGCTGGCCCAGGCCAAGGCCCTGCCCGTGACGATCCCCGACATGATGGACCTGGTCGTCGATGCCGAGGCATCGCTGGACATGAACGGCACGGCGTCACGCCTCTGGGCCGATGCGGTCATACTCGACGGCGTGTATTACAAGGACGTGAAGGCAAACATCTTTTTCGGCGTCATCGAGCGCATACTGCCGATGCAGCAGCGCGTGAAGGCGAAGAAGGAGGCGATTTCCATGCCCTGGCCCTTCATGGAGTCCATGGTCCTCGATGTGTCCATCAAACGCAGGGGAGAGGTCAAGGTGGAGAACAACATCGCCGATCTCGACATCAACCCGGACCTGAAGATCACCGGGACCCTGTCGAAGCCGGTGGTGAACGGGCGCGTGGCCGTCACGGACGGGGTGGTGACGTTCCAGAACAACGACTTCGCGGTCTCCAAGGGCGTCATCGATTTCCTGGACCCCTCCAGGACCAGGGCTCAGGTCGACATCAGCGGAACGACACAGGTCCGTGACTGGAAGATCACGCTGACCCTGGAGGGCGAGCTCGACAATCTCCAGATCAACCTGAGCTCCATGCCGGCGGAGGACCCGGGGGACATCCTCTCGCTGCTCATCGTGGGCAAGACCTCGCGGGAGCTTACCAAGGATCAGTCCAGCGTGGGCGTCTCCACCTCGGGCATGCTCGCCGAGCTCGTGACCTCGACCTACGGCAGCGACATAAAAAAGGCCACCACCCTGGACATCCTCGAGATCAGTGCATCGGAATTTTCCACCTCCGAGGGCGGGGAGAGCCTGAAGCTCACCGTGGGCAAGGAGCTGTCCCGGAAGATGACCGTGAAATATGAAATGGAGACCAGGAATACCGAGACGGTCCAGAAGGCCATTGCCGAGTACAAGATCCTCGAAAACCTGCTCATCAACGGATACCAGAGCAGCGACGGGATCTTCGGCACAGACATGCTCTACCGGCACGAGTTCCGCTGACCATGCTCATCCGTACGAAAGCTCGGGGCCCCGGCATCCCCCCTGACCAGCCTTCTGTAAGGCGGAGGTTGGCTCCTTTCATCCCGCTGTGCATCCTGTTCGTGGCCTTGGGCCTGCTTTCCATGCCGGCAGGCCTCCCTGCCCAGGATGCCCCTGCCCCGCCCGCCCCGGCGTCTCCACCTTCCCCGGTGCAGGGACCTTCCGCCCCCCCCGCCCAGGAGGCACCGTCCTCCGTGCCGGCGGCACCCTTTGAACATGCGGCCTTCGTGGGCCTGCCGATCCGGGGCGTCACCATCGATATCAGGGAGTGTCCGTGGTGCAGCGCTACGATCCAGAACCTGGCCCGCGACCTCATCAGCCTCAACGAGGGGGACGTCTTCACCGAGGAGCGCTACCGCCTCACCATGGATGCGCTCCAGCTGAGCAAGCGGTTCGAAAAGATCACCCCGTCCTTCGAGCGTCTCGAAGACGGCATCGGGATCACCCTGGCCCTGAAGCCAAGCCTCATCGTGAAGGACATCGTCTTCCATGGGGCCTACCCCCTGTTCGAGAGCGACGTCCTCAAGTCCATGAGCATCTACGTTGGCGACGCCTTTCTGCCGGACACTTTTTCGGAGCAGGAGAGACTCATCGGGGAGCTCTACCGGAAAGAGGGCTACAAGGCCCCGAGGATCAGGGTGACGAAGGGCGAGGTCGTCGGCGGCACCGTGAAGATCGACGTCGACATACGGGCCGGGGACTACTATTACCTCGATTCCCTGACCATCAGCGGCAACAGGGCCATCACCGACACCGAGCTCAAGTCCCGCATGAACTCCTGGAGGCAGTCCTACTTCATCAGGGAATCCGGCCGTTTTCTGGAGTACGACCTGGCGCAGGACATCAAGGACATCAGGAGCCTCTACTGGCAGAGGGGGTACCCGGAGTGCAAGATCGACTACTCCCTCCAGAGGGATGAACGGAAGCTCACGGTCTCCGCCGTGGTCAACATCACCGAGGGGCCGAAGTACAAGGTCTCCATCAAGGGGAACAGCCACTTCTGGACCTACACCCTCAAGCAGGACATGGTCATTTTCAGCGAGGGATATCATCGCGACAGGGGCCTGGGCAGGACCATCGGGAACATCGTTGACCGCTACCGCAGGTCCGGGTTCCTCTTCACCAGGGTCGAGGCCCTCGAAGAGAAGGAAACCATCGGGAGCGCCCGGAGCAAGACCATCGAACTGCATATCACCGAAGGCCCCAGGACCCTGGTGGATGCGGTCCGCTTCGAGGGCGCTGCGGCCTTCCGCGAAGAAAAGCTGGCTGGGGCCATACAGACCGGAAACGCCATACTCCTCCAGAAAAAGGCCTTCGTCCCCGAAGTCCTGGCCGAGGATAT
>JALOOZ010000009.1 GCA_025454155.1 Thermodesulfobacteriota bacterium | reverse complement strand
CCAACAAACCAGGATCTGTACTCCCTGTGGGGTTCATGGGATGGGGATCTTTATGCATCGGGAGAGAACGGAATACTGATCTTCTACAATGGTGCCTCCTGGAGCCAGGTGTCCCTGAACAACCCAAACGACCTGAATGCCCTGTGGGGAACCCCAGATTCCCAGGTCTTCTCAGCCGGTGATCTTGGGAAACTCTACTTCAATGACGGCCTCGGCAGGTGGTATTTCTTCACCACACCCGTCATCACAGACTTGTATGGACTCTGGGGTTCATCCGCCTCGGATGTGTATGCCGTCGGAGCCCTCGGCAAGATCCTTTTTTTCAATGGAAGCTCCTGGCAGGACGTAAGCCCTTCAAGCACTTCGGGGATTGACCTGTACTGCATCTGGGGCGCCGACGAAGACCACCTATGGGCTGGGGGAACCTTAGGTAAACTCTTCCTGTATAACGGCGCTGCATGGAATCAGGTGTCCGTGAGCAGTCTCACGTCCCAGACCTTCAGGGCCCTCTGGGGCTCATCGGCCTCTGACATCTTTGCTGCAGGGACACTCGGAAGCATCATTCATTATGACGGATCATTCTGGAGCAATGCCTTCAATGCCGGCGGCCTCGCCCTGTATGCCCTGTGGGGGCTCGCCAGTGACGACATCTTTGCCGCAGGTCAAAACGGGAAGGTGTACCATTACGACGGCCATGCTTGGTCTGCATTGAACACGGGATACACCGATGATATCAGGGCAATCTGGGGCAGCACTTCGGGAACCGTCTTTTTTGCCGGAGATGATGGGTCCGTTCTCGTTTATGACCGGGATGATGAGTTTGAACCTGTGGTACGTGCCTCTGATCCCATAGACGGGTCCACTGGCGTCTACATCACCACACCCGTCGTGGTCAGCCTCTCGGAAGAGATGGATCCCTCCACAGTCACGCCCGCCACGGTGACGCTCACATCGGCTTCGGGGACAGTAAGCTCCAGCGTGACCCTGGATGGCAACAAGGTGACCATCACCCCCAAGGCTTATCTGGCGGGGAAAACACAATATACCGCCACCATAACCACAGACGTTCAGGACCTCTCTGGAAACCCCCTCGCATCGCCATACTCCGTATCGTTCACCACGGAGGATGCTTCCGGAGGCTCTGATTCTTCATCTTCAGGCTGCTTCATAGCTGCTTCGTGCCTGCGTTGAAGCTCGATCCTCAACCTGGGGTAAGGCGGGGCGGTTACCAGACGAAAAGCTTCATCCCCGAGGCTGCCAGATAGTTCTGGATCTCACGTTCCACCCTCTTGATGAGTATGATGCGGTTGCCTATCCTGATGCCGGGTACCTCCAGTTCCGACCTGTCCTTGGCCACCGTGATCTTCAGAGGCGGCCCTTCGAAATCCTGCCCGAGGGCGTCAAGCACCTCATCTGGCTGCAGCTCGCTCGTGTTGAGGATATCGTACGACTGCTGCTGGAGCATGGCAGCCATTTCCGGGTCGGGCATGGTTTCGGCAAGGATGATCTTATCCAGGAGGACCGGTGCCTTGTAGGCGATCCTTATGGGGCCACTGCTCATGAGCAGTATCTCGGTGCCGACCTGATGGGGTATCTTGAGGGTTTTCAGGAGCTCCGGGTAAGAGCGCTTGAGATCTACGAGGGGGGCGGGTTTCGATTGAGTGTTCCCTCCCTCCTTGCCGCCGATCTCTATGAGATCGATCCCGAAGGTACTCGCATAGTTCCGGATGGCCCTGGGGGTCTTGTTTTCGTTGTCGCCAAGAAGGTTGATGACAAAGACATTGCGCCGGGAGAAATCCTTGTAGACGATCCACTTTCCGAAGAACCTGACCTTCTCTTCTGAACCCACAAGAAGCGGGCTCGGGTCCTTGTTGATGGAGAAGTACCCGGACACACTCAGGACCTTGTCCATGAGGTCTTCCAGGTCTTTCGGTGACCCGGTTAGAACCGTGAACGAGGGGAAGGTCTTCTCGATGAAACCTTTCATTTCCGGTGTTATCTTCCCATTCACATCGAAGATGATCTTTCTCCCCGTATCGAGCTCCATGACCGGGATCTCGGAGGTGTTGATGGACAGGCTGGTGCCCCCGGCAACCGGCATGAAATATGTTCCCGTGTCCCTCCTGGTACCTCCCATGGACTTCAAGGCGGGAAGGACGGCATGCTTGACGACCTTGATATCCTGGGCTTTGTGCGGGACACCCTTTCCGCTGCCACCCGCTTGACTCACCGGGGGCACATCCGGCACCCGGCTTTCTGCGGTCTTGGGTGCACCCCCATTCTGGGCGACGACGGGGGGTTCGTGCCTCATCTTCTGTGCCTGAACCCCGGCAGTTGTGGCTGAGGCGGGGAGAGGGCTCTCGGACTGCGCCTGTTTCGCGGCGACCAGCATCTGCCTGAATTCCGGAAGCTTGATCTTATGACCTGCCCGGATGTAATCCGGATTGGTGATCTCGGGGTTGAGCTTCTGGACGAGATCAATATACTGCCGGTAAATGACTTCATCCGGGATCCCATAGATGTCCTTCAGTATCTTCGCCAGATATTCACCCTGCTTGATGACATATTCATTGGGGGCGACTTCCTTGACCTCGACCTCGGAGGGCCTTTTCTTCTCCTCCGATGCAGCCAGTACCGAGCCTACGATGGGTATCCTGATCTTCATCCCCAGAGGAATGGTATCCAGACTCTCTATGTTCGGGTTCTGAATCCTGAACTGCCGGTAGAGGTAAGGGAGATCCTGCTCCTTGGCATTGTATACCTCCATGAGAATCCTGCGCAGGGTGTCGCCTTCCTTCACCATGTACTCGCTGGTCTGGGGAGCCTTGACCCTCCGGGCATGCTTGACCAGCGTAATGTCCGCTGCACCCATGCACAACGAGCAGGCAATGATGGCGGCCAGCAGTGAGGACACACGAACAGGCATCAGAAGACCTCCTTGAGCAGTTGGTCATCGCTTTCACCCTTATCGGGAGCGGGAACGCTTCCTTCCTTGAAGACCTCGAAGCGCGTCTCCGGAGAATCTTCCAAGGCTGTCTGACCGGTCTGTGTGTTGACCTTGGCGAACACAACACCCTCAGGCACCTTGAAGTCCCGCACCGGTCTGTCGCGCAGTGCGGTCGTCATGAAATCGACGAAGATGGGACAGGCCGTCTTGCCTCCGGTTTCACTGTCACCAAGGGATGTCATGCTGTCATAGCCCACCCAGACTCCGCAAAGCACGTCAGGGGTGTATCCCACAAACCAGGTGTCCCGGCTGTCGTCACTGGTACCGGTCTTTCCTGCCACAGGCCTCATGAGGGCCTTGGCCCTCCAGCCCGTTCCCTCCTGCACCACGTCCTTCAGTATGTTGGTGATGATGAATGCTGTCTGCTCGGGAATCACCCGTGAATTCTGGACAGGCACCGCACCTTCCGGCTCCGTGGGTTGTGGAGTGGAAGGAGGGGCGCGGAAGATCGTTCCCCTTCCGCTTTGAACGACACTCTCTATCAGGTGAGGTTCGAATTTCAGCCCATACGAGGCAAATACGGCATACCCCTTGAACAGGCTGTAGGGAGACATGTCGCCCGAACCCAAGGCAAGGGAGAGGTTGCGTGGCAGATTTGCCTGCATGTCGAAGTGTCTGAGGTATGAGAGGGCGTAATCCAGGCCGATCTCTCCCAGAATCTTGATGGTGACCACATTCCTGGACAGCACCAGGCCGGTCCTCAATGAGGTGGCTCCGTAGAACTTGTTCTCGAAGTTCTTGGGCTGCCACGTCTCCTCATCTGCCCCCGCCCTGTAGGTTACCGGGGCATCGAAGATGATGGAAGCCGGTGTCATGCCCTTGTCGATGGCTGCCGCATAGATAAAAGGCTTGATAGCGCTTCCGCTTTGCCTCTTGGCGAAGATGGCCCGATTGAACTGGCTCTGTGAGTAGTCGAATCCTCCCACCATGGCCAGAATCCCGCCTTTCTCCAGGTCGAAGGCCATGAGCACCCCCTGTACGGAAGGCTGCTGGGATATGACAAAGCCGCGGGGGGTTTGGCAGAGCATGATCATATCACCCTGTTCCAGGTGATTCCTAAGGGGCCATCTCCCTTTCGGATTGATCCATGCATAGCTATCCGGTCCAAGCTCGAGCCGCCTGGTGCCGAGCTTCACTGTCAGAGGGTCGAGACCCACGACCTCGGCCCAGTAGAGCTCATACGGCTCGTAGCCCTTCCATTCCAGCTGGTTGGACTGGTATGCGAATATGCGCTCCTTCTCTGACAGGCTCAGGGGCAGGACAGTTCCGTCGGGCTGGACTGTGCCGCGAACCGGTCCACGGTACTTTCCCTGACGCATCTCCAGCTCGATGATCCCCTTCCGGACTGCGAGCCTGGCTGCGCGCTGGAGCTCAGGGATTATGGAGGTGCGAATGATGATCCCCTTGCCGAAGATCTCCTCCCCGAACCTCTCGGTCACCAGTGTTCTCGCATACTCTGTAACATAAGGCTGGTCAGTGAAGAGGGCTGCATCTTTGGCAATGATCCTCAGGGGCTCCTTGTATGCCTCCTTGGCCTCGTCCTCGGTAATGTAACCTTCATTGACCATGCGGCTGAGAACGTACCATTGCCTGCGCTTGCACGTTGGAAAGTCGTTGAGCGGGGAATACCGGGCCGGTGCCGGAGCAAGTCCCGCGAGCATCGCCATCTCCGAGAGTTCCAGTTCACGACATTCCTTTCCGAAGTAGCGAAGACTTGCCGCCTGTACTCCATAGGCCCCGCTGCCCAGATAGATGCGGTCAAGATAGAGGTTCAGGATTTGCTCTTTGGTGAGTGTCTTTTCGATGCGCAGGGCCAGGACGATCTCCCTGAGTTTCCTCGTGATGGTCTTCTCCCGTGTGAGCAGATAAGACCTTACAACCTGCTGCGTGATAGTGGAGGCACCCTGGACATAGGAGTTCGCCTTGATATCGGCGATAAGCGCACTCAAGATCCTTCGCGGCTCAAGGCCGACATGGTCGTAGAAGGTGGCGTCCTCGGCGGAGATGATGGCCTGTTTGAGGGTGATGGGGATGTTGTGCCCGTTCATCACGATCTGCCCCTGATGCGGGAAGTACCCTATGGGAGTTCCATCCGCGGCGGTGACCTTGGTGAGCTTGGCGGTATCCTCACCCTTGAGTTCCTGAACGGAGGGGAGCCCCTTGAACACCAGCAGGTAGGTCCATACACCCGCGAAGATGAAGGCGATCGCACAGACGAGGAGCATGAATTTAAGCCATCTCATAGTGCTTTCTTACATATCAGTATGGACATGAAATGCAAGTGCAAATACCCTGGAACCGTACCGATGAGCGGCACTGGACGAATCATGAAGGGATATGTTAAGGAAGCAGCAATTATTGCTCAGGAGGCCTTTTCATGCCGGGCGAGTACATTCCTCAATCCATAGAGATCAAGTGGCAGAAGGTCTGGGAGGACTCCGGACTTTTCAACGTGGAAGTAGACACGACCAGACAGAAGTACTATCTCCTCGAGATGTTCCCCTACCCTTCGGGGCGCATCCACATGGGCCATGTGCGGAACTACACCATCGGCGACGTCGTGGCCCGCTACAAGAAGATGAAGGGGTTCAACGTGCTCCATCCCATGGGCTGGGACGCCTTCGGCATGCCTGCAGAGAACGCTGCCATAGCGGGCGGTGTTCATCCGAAGAAATGGACCCGTGAGAATGTCGAATACATGAAGATCCAGCTCAAACGCATGGGTTTCAGCTACGCCTGGGACCGGGAGTTCGCCACCTGCGACCCGGAGTATTACCGGTGGGAGCAGCTCTTCTTCATCCAGATGTATGAGAGAGGTCTCGTCTACAAGGATCGAACCTTCCTGAACTGGTGCGACAGCTGCAAGACCGTTCTTGCCAACGAGCAGGTGGAGGATGGGGAATGCTGGCGCTGCGGCACCCAGGTGTATCTCAGGGAATACGACCAGTGGTTCTTCAAGATCACCAGGTACGCCCAGGAACTCCTGGACAACATCGAGCGGTTGAGGGAGGGTTGGCCTGAGCGTGTTCTCATCATGCAGCGCAACTGGATAGGGAGGAGCACAGGCTCGCTCATACGGTTCCAGATGGAAGGGACCAGCGAGGATATCGAGGTATTCACCACACGGCCCGACACGCTCTACGGTGCTACCTTCATGAGCATCGCCCCTGAGCACCCACTGGCCAAGACCCTGCCCAAAGGGACCGATCAGGAGAAGGCGGTCAAGAGTTTTGTGGACAAGACCCTCAAGGAAGACAAGATCACCCGGACATCGGATTCATACGAAAAGGAGGGTGTATTCACGGGCAGGCACTGCATCAATCCGCTCACCGGATTCAGGATGCCAATCTATGTGGCCAACTTCGTGCTCTATGACTACGGCACAGGGGCAGTCATGGCCGTTCCTGCCCACGATCAGCGCGACTTCGATTTTGCAAAAAAATACGGGCTCACCATCATCGTGGTCATCCAGCCCGAGGGCGAGGAGGTCAAGGCCGAAACCATGGATGCGGCCTATGAAGGGGAAGGTATCCTCATCAATTCACAGCAATTCAGCGGCATGAAAAACACCCAGGCCATGAAGGGGATCACCGACTATCTGCAATCCATGGGCAGGGGTGAGTCCACGATCAATTTCAAACTGCGCGACTGGGGTATTTCCCGTCAGCGCTACTGGGGTGCGCCCATTCCGGTGGTACACTGCGAGAAGTGCGGGACCGTACCGGTGAAAAAAGAGGAGCTGCCCATACTCCTGCCCGAGGACGTGAAGCTCACGGGTACGGGAGAATCACCCATTGCCCAGGTTGACTCGTTCGTGAACACCACCTGTCCGAAATGCTCCGGCAGGGCGAAACGGGAGACAGACACCATGGACACCTTCGTGGAATCTTCCTGGTACTTCATCCGCTACTGCAGCCCCAACCACCCCGACAAGGCCTTCGACAGCGGCGAAGTAGCCTACTGGATGCCCGTGGACCAGTACATCGGGGGCATAGAGCACGCAATACTGCACCTCATGTATTCCCGCTTCTTCACCATGGTCCTCAGAGATCTGGGCTATGTGGACTTCGACGAACCCTTCGAGCGGCTGCTCACCCAGGGCATGGTCATCAAGGACGGGGCCAAGATGTCCAAATCCAAGGGCAACGTGGTGGACCCGGAAGACATGATAAACCGCTATGGCGCGGATGCCACCAGGCTCTTCACCCTCTTTGCCGCTCCGCCGGAAAAGGATATGGACTGGAGCGACCAGGGCATCGAAGGGACCTACCGGTTCCTCGCCAGGCTCTGGCGTCTCGTTACGGATATCAAGGAACTGCCAGGGTCTTCAGCACTCGGAGATGTTCCTTCCGACATGGTCCCGGTGATGAGAAAGACCCATCAGACCATCCGGAAGGTGACCGAGGACGTTGACAGGCGTTTCCGGTTCAACACGGCCATCGCAGCGATGATGGAACTGGTCAACGATCTCTACAAGGCCAAGGAGTCGGCGAAGAACGAGGGCCAGGTGTCCGTGCTGAAGCACTCGGTGGAACAGCTCCTCATCATGCTCTCGCCCTTTGTCCCCCACATCGCGGATGAACTATGGGAGGCCATGGGGAAGTCCGGCCATCTTTTCGGCCACCCATGGCCGGAATTCGATCCCCGATGGGCTCAGAACACGGACGTCATCATCGCCGTTCAGGTGAGCGGCAAGCTGCGGACGACCATCGAGGTGCCCAAGGATGCCGAGCAGTCTCTCGTGGAAGGCAAGGCCCTGGAAGACGCCAATGTTAAGCGTTTCCTCGAAGGGACATCCATCCGGAAGGTGATCTATGTCCCGAATAAAATTATTAATTTTATTGTCTCTGCTGGCTAGCCTGTCCTCCTGCAGATACGGCTTCGTCCCGGAGGGTTCCCGAGCCGGAAAGGATATCGCTCTGGAGCCCAGTGTCAACCGGACCTACCTCCGGGAGGCCGGGTTGATGCTGGATTCTCAGCTTGAACGGGCCTTTGCGACCATGGGCATGCTCGCGTCCGACGAGCCGCGGCAGAGGCTCTCATGTTCCATCATTTCTGCCCGGCGGGAACGGACCACGACAGGCTCCCTCTCATCCACGGACCGCTACCGGCTCTACATAAGTGTTCTTGTCCGTTTGAGCGACTCGATGGGCACAATCATCTGGCAGCAGACCTTCTCCGATCAGGGGGCCTTCTCCGAAGGAGGTCAGGATGAGGACGCACTGGAGGAAGCCTGCGGACAGGTCTCACTCCAGATCGTTCGGGCCGTGGCCTCATTGGAACTATGAGCGATAACAGGGCAGAAAACCCCTTTCACAATGCCGTGTTCATCGGCATGGAAAGCTTTCTCGTGGAGGAGGAGTTGACCAGGATGAAGGGGCGCTTCGAGGGTGATGCCTCCATGAACTGGTCGGTCTTCAATGCAGAAGAGAACCTGGACATGGACGACATCATCAATCTTTGCAACACGCTGCCTTTTCTCTCTGAAAGAAGAGTCGTCATCGTCCGGAACGGCCACAAGCTCTCTGCCCGGCAGATGGACCAGCTTGTCTCATACCTCGAGGACCCATGCGAAGCCACCACCTTCATCCTCGTCCTGGAGGTCGAGAAGGCCGACAGGGACCTCGTGAGACTCCTCAAGAAGTTCGATTCCAAGGCGGATGTCATCAGGTTCGAACCCATGAGAAACAGGAACGATCGTATACGCTGGATCATGGAAAGGGCCTTGTTTCACGGGAAGAAGATGGACAAGGATGCAGCCATGCTGCTTGCCGACCTGACCGGGAGCAGTCTGTGGTATCTTGACAGCGAAACGGTGAAGCTCTGTCTCTATGCCGGCAACAGACAATCCGTCACCATCGATGATGTCCATGAGGTGGTCGCTCGGACAGTGGAACCGGCTGTTTTCGCATTTCTGGATTCCCTGTTCGATCGGAAAAGAGACGTCCTGTCCCGTCTGTACGAGATAGAACTGTCAGGGATCAGCGATCTCGAGATCATCAGCAGGATCGAAAACCTCACCATCACCCACTACGTGGTGATCGCCGGCAGGGACTGGAAAAAGATGAAGATCCACGACTATGTGGCTGAGAAGGCGATCAAGAGGAAATCCCTGTGGAATGTATCCCAGCTCGTCACTCTCCTCAAAGACGTCCGGGGAATCGAGCAGAAGCTCAAATCAAGCTCTGTGACAAACGGATTTGCGTCGCTGGCCGAAGTGATCGGGCGCCTCGTCCTTTTCTCCAGGCCCCCATCACATACAGCCGTCAGGACGTAGAACGATCAACCGGGGATCTGTGCACTCAGCTTTTTCGTGAGCCTGGAAATCCTCCGGGAAGCGGTCTTCCGGTGCAATGCGCCCTTGTTTACAGCGCTGTCCAGGCGTGAGATCGCCTCTTTGGAAAGCTCTCTCGCCTTGTCGGTGTCCTTCTCGGAAAGAGAGGTCTGTATCTTCTTGATGGTGGTATTGATGGCGGACTTACGGCCCTTGTTTCTCAAACGCCGCTTTTCACTCTGCCGCTGCCTCTTCAGGGCCGAAGGATGATTGGCCATGGACTCGATTTCCTCCTTTTTTCGTACAGCTACGAGGTGAATCTTACTATATGCTCACGGACTTCATGTCAAGCCTTTTATGGAGCCGCGGTCCGCGACCCTAGAGGCGGGTGCAGGCCACCAAGTGGCCTTCCCCGACATCCTTCAGAACAGGTCTTGTCTGAGAGCATGCATTGATGCTTGCAGGACAGCATGCGCGGTATGCACACCCCTGGTCCGGATGCATGCCCAGGGTGCTGTGAAGCTCCTGAACCCGCCCTGTGCCGCGGGGCTTTTCACCGACATCGGGGGCTGCCTCCATGAGGCATTGGGTGTAGGGATGAAGGGGGTGGGCGAAAATTGTCCGGGAGGCCGCAAGCTCTACAATACGCCCCCGGTACATGACAGCGGTGCGGTGGGAGAGATAACCGACCACGGCGAGATCGTGGGAGATGAAGAGATAGGACAGGTGAAGCCGTTCCTGGAGATCGGTCAGCAGGTTGATGACCTGGGCCTGTATGGAGACATCGAGCGCCGAAACCGGTTCGTCGCAGATAATCACCTTGGGATTGATGGCAAGTGCACGGGCGATGCAGATTCTCTGACGCTGGCCGCCTGAGAACTCATGGGGATACCGCCTCATCATGTCGGGGCTCAATCCCACAAGTTCCACGAGCTGGAGAGCCCTCTCCCTGATATCCCTGCTGCTTCCCGTCCCATGGATGATCATGGGCTCCTCTATGATGGAACGAACCTTCTTTCTCGGATTGAGCGAACCGAAGGGGTCCTGAAAGACCACCTGCATTCCTCTCCGCATATCCTTGAGCCTTGCACCCCTGGCGCGGGTGACATCCTCCCCCTCAAAGAAAATCTTGCCCTCATCCGGGCGTTCGAGCCGGAGGATCAGCTTTCCGAGCGTCGTCTTGCCGCAGCCCGACTCACCCACGAGCCCGACGGTCTCATTGGGCATGAGATCGAGGTCCACCCCATCCACTGCTTGGATGGAACCCGCGGATCTGCCGAAGGCGCCTGAACGTATGGGAAAGGATTTCCTGACCCCTTGCACGGACAGTATGGGCTTCATGACCGGGCATACCTCCAGCATCGAACCTGGCGGCCTGGAGCCGGATGAAACACGCCCGGGTACTGCCTGTGGCATATATCCATGGCTTCGGGGCATCGTGGATGGAAGGTACATCCCTGGGGCATGTCCCTGAGGGTAGGGACGGTTCCCGGGATAGCATGGAGCCGCTCTCCCCTGAAACCGTCGCTGAGCCTTGGTATGGACCGCATGAGGCCTTTGGTGTAAGGGTGGAGGGGTTCTGAAAAAAGGGCAGGGGCAGGGGAATGCTCGACCACGTGACCGGTATACATGACAGCCACGTCCTGACATGCCTGGGCGACAATCCCGAGATCATGGGTAACCAGTATGACCGAGGTGCCGACCTCCTCCTTGAGGTCACCCATGAGCCTGAGAATCTGGGCCTGGGTGGTCACATCGAGCGCTGTGGTGGGTTCGTCGGCTATGAGCAGGGCAGGTCTGCAGGCCATGGCCATGGCGATCATGACTCGCTGGCACATCCCGCCGCTCAATTGGTGGGGATAGTCATGCACCCTTTTATCCGGCTGCGATATACCCACCATCCGGAGCATATCCACCGCCACTGCCGAGGCCTCTTTCCGTTTGCCCGCCAGGTGCCGCTGGTGGAGAAGGATCACTTCTGCAATCTGCGAACCGATGGTGAATACAGGATTCAGTGAGGTCATGGGTTCCTGAAAGATCATCGATATCTTGTTGCCTCTTATGGAACGCATGTCTTCATCCCCAAGGCCGAGCAGGTCGATGCCCTGAAACACGATCCTCCCGCGGACAATCCTGCCCGGTGGATCAGGAACCAGACGGAGGATGGACAGTGCCAGCACGGTTTTCCCGCAGCCTGACTCACCCACAATGCCAAGGGTGTCTCCTTTCTTGAGCTCCAGTTCGACCCCATCCACGGCATTCACCACTCCCTCGGGGGTGAAGAATCGCGTGTGCAGGTCATGGATCTCAAGAAGGGTCTCCCCTTTCATGGGGAGAGATTCTCCTTCTCTCTCAAGTCCGGCATGGGCAATGACCATACGCATCCGTTTATACCAGATATATCCAGATCATCGCACTGACAAAACGAGATGTTTGAACAACATCTTCAACCTTGGCCGTTTCAAGAATTTGAGGGGCTAGAAAAGCACTGCCCTCTGTCCGTCCTCGAGCAGGAACTGCACCTGGCTCACTCCTTCCCGGGAACGGACGTACCGGGCAATCTCATCATGGAGAATCGGCTGCAGGGGTTCGAGCGAAGAAACAGGCCTGTTTCCATCAGTCCGGCCGGAATGCAGGGACATGATCCTTCCTGCCACCACTGCATAGCCGCATCCTGACGGACCGCAGCATGCCCGGTCCGTCACCGCACACCCGACAAGATACAGTATCCTGCCGGACGGATGGTCGATAATCTCTTCCTTGATGAAGAGATAGTATCCACCTATGGCCTCAACCTCCTCACCTATACGGGGATGCACGAAGTCCATTCTTCCTCCGCTGACAGTAGCTATACTACCGAAACATTCCTCTCGAGAAAAGACAGGGGTCATTGCCCTATCTTTCCGCCACGCTCCACCGCGAGAAGTTGCATGCAATCCACCAGATCTGTTTCCCCATTGACGAGAATACCCTATGTATTGTCAAGCTCTTCGTCCATGGCAAGACAGCGTGTCCCATCTTGTGTTCTCAGGAGAATCCGGTTAAAGTTTGTATACCTGAACACCGATGAACCATATATCATGGCCTGTGACGGTTTTGTACTATTCTCAGAAAGGTTTAATAAGAGATGAGCCTATTCGACAAGATCTTCGGGCGCAACAAGGCATCAAAGGAGATTGCCGCCTGCGAGGGTGCCCTGGAGAAGCGACCGAATGATACCATGATCCTCAAGAAGCTTGGAGACCTCTACCTCAAGGCGGAGAATTTCAGGAACGCCTCAGAGATATATGTCCGTCTGGGGGAGACCTACAGCGACAAAGGCTTCTATCCGAAAGCCATCGCTCTGTACAAGCAGGCCATCAAGATCAATCCCACATGGGAAGGGCCCTATGAGAAACTCGCTGAGCTGTACCAGGTTCAGGGGTTTTCGCGGGAGGCTGCCACACAATATGTCAAGCTCTCGGAGATGCTGGAGAAGAACGGAGACAGTGTGGAGGCAACCATGTATATGCAGAAGGCTGCCGAGCTCGATCCTGCCATAACCCAGGTGAGCAAGAAGGTCCATTCCTTCAAGGTGAAGGATAAGGCCATGACCGATCCCATCCCCAGGACCGCTCCCAAAGCTGAGGTCGAGCGCACCGATTTCTACGACCTTACCAAAGAGCTGGACAGACAGCTTGAAAAGGAACTGGAAGGCTTCTCCATAGATGAAAACTTTGATGATACCGTTGACACTACCGGTGTGGAGTCTGTGTTCAAGGCCATCCAGGAGAACGCCTCGAAGGAGGGCAAGGACGACCCCCTCTTCCAGTACAACATGGGACTTGCCTACCGTGAGACAGGACTGCTGGACGAGGCCACCGAGGCATTCAAGAAGGTGCTGGGGACAGGAGAAAAACTCTACGACGCCTATGTCATGCTCGGTGTGACTTTTCGTGAAAGGGGTCTCTTCCATGAATCCCTGGATTCCCTGCGGCAGGCGGTTACCCTTGAAGAGGCGACAAAGGACATGAAGGTCGGAATCCTCTACGAGATCGCGCAGACATACAAGGCGCTGGGTGACAATAGCAATGCCTTGACCATCTTCAGGGAGATACAGAAAGACCGGAAAGACTTCAAAGATGTGGAGCTTGAAATAATCCGGCTGGCCGGTGGAGGATAACATGGCTGTCATCAATTATTCCAAGAAGGAGATCTCTGCTAAAATAGTCTACTACGGCCCTTCCCTGTGTGGAAAGACCACGAACATCCAGTCGATCTATGCAAGTATAAAGCCGGATCAGAAAGGGAAGCTCGTCTCCCTCGCAACCGAGGCGGACCGCACTCTGTTCTTCGATTTTCTCCCGATTGAGATCGCAAATATCCGTGGTTTCAAGACGAGACTTCACTTCTATACGGTACCCGGCCAGGTGTACTATAACTCCACGCGAAGGGCCGTGCTCACCGGCGTGGACGGGCTCGTTTTCGTCGCCGACTCGCAGCGGGACAAGATGGAAGAAAACATCGAGAGCCTGAACAACCTGGAAGAGAACCTGAACTACTACGGCAAGAGCCTGAAAACGATCCCGCTGGTGATCCAGTACAACAAGCGCGATCTGCCGGATGTCACCCCTGTCTCTGAGATGGAACAGATCCTGAATCCTTATGGTTATCCATCCTTTGAGACTGTTGCAACGACAGGGGAAGGTGTTCTGGAGACACTGACCAAGGTCACCAAGATGGTGCTCCAGCACATAGAGATGGGAACGAGCGGCAAGCAGCATAGACCCGCTGCTTCCCCCCAGGCGAAGATTCCCGGTTCTGCCGACATCTCCCCGTCTTCTCCCCAGCAGCACACACCGGCGACCAGATCCCCCCATGGAGAGTCACCCGATGCCCGTCATCCAGGGCCGACTCCAGACCTGTCCCTGTACGATGAGCCGGCACCTGATCGTCATCTCGAAGCCGAACCCGGACGGTCCTTGTACGGAGAGATGGACCCCCCTGTTGATCCCAATGCAAGGGTCACCGCAGGAAGGATACAGATCGTAGGCACGGATAATGCAGAAATTATCTCTGCAAATGCCATCAGCATACCCATAAGGGTTAAGATCGAAGGCGATACGAAGGTTTACAGGATGGATTTGGCCGTCAAGCTTGATGGATTCAAGCCGGAGGGATAAGGATTTGCAGGGCTTGTCGATACTTACAGGGATATTACCCGCAACAACCATACAGGGAATCCCCTTATCCTGGCCGGTCATCACCACAATCCTGGGAAACGGTTACCTTTTTGTCATCTCTGCCACACTTCTGTCGCTTTTCCTGGTTGGCGTGTGTCTCATCGTCAAATACACCCCCCTGATGCTCAACGACGTCAGGAATATCACCAACAACGACCTGCCCGATGGGGGTCTCATCGCCTGGATCTTCTTCATTCTCATCATCCCGTTGTTCTTCGATGTTGGCCCCATGATACTGCTGCTCTGGTGGTTCCTCCTGCTGTGGGGATACATGATACCCTCAGAAAAGCGCATCACCTCCTTTTTCCTTTTTCTCATCATCATCTCGGGATGGATCACCCATGTGGGCGCCGGATGCATTGCCTATGCGGAAAATCATCTCAACCGCCAGATTTATGCCGTTGAGCACAGGTTGAACGGAATCGACGATACCCAGGCCATCACCTCATGGATTCAACAGCATCCTGCTGATGCAGAGCCCATGAACACACTGGCCATCAATGAGCTGAACAGCGCGAACTACTCGGAGGCCATCAGGCTCCTCAACCGAGGCATAGATCTGGAGCCGAACAATCCAAGGTACTACAACCATCTTGCCATCGCCCTGCTCGGTACGGGCAAAACCAGGGAAGCACTCAAGGCCTTTCAGAATGCCATCAATCTCATGCCGGGCAACATGGTCTACCACTACAACGTGAGCAGGCTCTACCAGTCGACATACAACTTCTACGAGGGGGAGAAGGCCATTGCAGCGGCAAGCGGCATAGACGCAGAAGGAGTGAGGCACCTCCTGGACAGAGAAAATGCGCTGGGCAAGACCCGTTATATCCTTGAGACCACCCCGCTGGCCCGTCAGCTCGCACGTCAGATGAGGCCCTCGGATGACCTCAAGGTTTCAGCCGATGCACTGTGGTCTTTTGCCTTCGGTCTGCTGCCGAGAAAAACGAGCATCTATTTCGGCCTTGGCCTCTTCATGGTGCTCCTCATGATGAGCTACATCCCGGAGGAAAAATTCACCAAGCAGTGCAGTCGCTGCGGCAAGCTGTACTATTCGGGAACCAGTACGAATTCCGGCAAACCCATGTGTCTCCAGTGCTCCTGGTTGGACGCCAGGGGGAAAAAGCAGGGAAACAGCATCCAGCACCACAAGACTGAGGAGATCAGGAAGTTCAAGACATCCAGCTACCACAAGATGCTCAGGCTCGAGATGGCCCTGCCTGGGCTCGGATCTTTGCTGACCAACAGGACCGCTATGGCGATCACGCGTATCGCCATGCTGAGCATCTCGCTCCTGGCAATCCTGACCGGAGGAAACATCATCGTCTCCTTCATCCCGGTGGAGACGAACATCACTACGATCATACGAATCATCGGGCTCGTCTGTCTCGGCTTCCTGGTACTGAGGGCCTACAAGGCTCCTCCCATCAGATACGGGGTGTAAAGATGGCTCTCCTCGGTACGCTCAAGGGATTTGGAGTCACGGAGATCTTCCAGCTCATCTCCCAGCAGATGAAGACAGGGGCGCTGGTTCTGTCTTCATCCAAGGCAACTATCACCATCACCTTTGAAAACGGCATCATAGTAGGCATCAACTCTGATCAGTGGGAGCGAGATCCGAGGGCTGACGTGCTCCTCAAGGCAGGTTGCATTCACGAAAAGGATCTCAAGGCGGCTTTCGATAGCGAAAAAAAGAACTCGCAGAGCTGGCACGAGATACTCATTACCAAAGGACAGTTGAAAAAGATCTTCCTGGAGCGGGCGTCGAACGTCGTGATCAAGCAGATCCTGCTTGAGGTCTTCCAGTGGAGAGAGGGCAGCTATAAATTCGAGGACTGGAATACCGAGCACCAGACCATGCTGACCTGCCATATCCCCACGGAAGGCGCCATACTGGACACGCTGCGCATCATCGATGAATGGCCGACGATCAAACAGAAGATACCCCCGGTGGACTACTGCCCGGTAACCATCATCCCCATCACCGAAGAGCTCGTGCGACATCACGACCTTTCCGAGGTAGACCTGCACATCTACGATCTCATAGACGACAAGCGAACCGTCGAGAGGATCGTGCGGGAGTCTCTGGAGCCTCCCTTCGAGGCCCTGAGCTCCATAGTACGGCTCATGGACATAGGGCTTGTGGAGGTCTTCCCAGAGGGGGCCACAGACATACGAGACACATCCATCGCACGGAACCTCTTCATCTCCAGAATCAGGAAGGTTGCGCTGTATGTAGTGCTCGCGCTGTGCGTTCTGGGCCTTGCTCTTTTTGGTCAGCCCAGGGTCTTCAAGGAGATCGTGCCTGCAGCAATCAAGAGCCAGCTCCAGAACCAGAAGGTTCTGGCGGAGCGGTTCAGCGCGAAGATGCCAGTGCCTTCAAGGACAAGTACAGGTAGTTATGCCCATTGAGGCGCATTTTCACCGGCGTAAACGCCACGTCTAGGAATTTCCCCTTTTCGCAGAAACCATTGCCGACCGGACTCCGGAGTGTGTGGAACACCCTGTTTGAATGCTTGAGGATAAGCTTGGTCTGTCCATCGTCGAAAACCTTGCTGCCCACGATCTCCATGGAGGAGATGAGGAAGACAGGCTCAGGATTGCCCTCCCCGAAAGGCGCGAGAAGTTCCAGCTCTTCCAGGAGTGTCGGTGTAAGATCAAAGGGAGAAATCCTCAGATCCACTTCAAAGGTGCGCTCCCGAGCGTTCATCTGGGAACCGATGATATCGTTCAGGGTCGGCAGCAGCAAGGGGATCCGCTCTTCCGAAACGCTCAGGCCCACGGCCATCTTGTGCCCACCGAAAGAGTTGAGCAGACCGGACGCCTGGGCCAGTGCACTATGGAGATCAATCCCCACCATCGATCTCCCCGACCCTGTGCCGAGGCCGTCCATGATGGAAATGACCAGGGCCGGCCGGGAAAAGAGGCTCACCAGCCGCGATGCCACGATGCCCAGGACACCGATGTGCCAGTCCCTTCCACACACGATCGTCACATTTCCTGGGCATGGATGGTCTTTCAGCTGTTGCAGTGCCATCTCAAGGACCTTCTGCTCATGGATCTGCCTCTTTCTGTTCAGGGTGTCGAGCTCCTGGGCCAACAGATGCGCGTGCCCGGCATCATCGGTGATGAGCAGATCAAATGCCTTCCTGGCATCCGAAATCCTTCCCGCGGCATTGATCCTCGGGCCAAGGATGAAGCCCAGGTCCCGCGAGATAAGCTCCTTCTTGATGCCAGCTACCTTGACCAGCGCCGAGAAGCCCACCCTCAAGGCCGAATTCAGGACGGAAAGCCCCTCTTTCACGAGAATACGATTCAAGCCTGACAGGGCCACGGCATCGGCAACCGTTGCCATGGCAACGATATCGAGCTCATCCTTCAGATTGGGAAGGTTTTCCACTCCCTGTTCACGCAGAAGGGAGCGCAGCGCGACGATGAGGTGGAAAACCACCCCGGCCCCGCAGAGATCCTCCCCGGAAAACAGGCAGTCCGTCTGCTTCGGATTGATGACTGCATGGGCTTCAGGGAGCTTCTCGTCCACTTCATGGTGGTCCGTGATGATCACGTCCATGCCCAAGGTGTTGGCATACCGGACCTCTTCCAGGGCAGTGATGCCGCAATCTGCCGTCACCAGCAGGGTCGCTCCCTGGGAGTACAGCTCGTCGATGCCGCGCATATTGAGGCCGTATCCGTCATTGATGCGGTCCGGGATGAAAACCACCGGCGGCTTGCAGCCGATGCCCGTCAGAAAACGGTGTATGAGTGCAGCAGAGCATACACCATCCACATCGTAATCGGTGAAGACACCGATGGTCTCCTGAGCGTGGATGGCATCCATGATGCGCCGGCAGGCCCTGCTCATTCCCTTCATGGGTCGGGGATCCCTGAGTTGGCCGAGGTTGGGAGCGAGGAAGCTCATCACTTCGCCCGGGTCATGCATCCCCCGGCCGCGCATAAGGGAACGGAATGCAGGGGTGAAGTTCAGGGTAGGAAGCGCATGGTCATCCACGTGCCCTCGGATCACCCATTCAGGAGCGATGCATACCATGTCCCTCTCCTTATCCCTGGCCCGTGAGCAAGTCAAGGGAAGCCGGAGCTTGGTGACGGGCCTGCATCCTCCTGACGCCCTCTGTCAGTCCGTCAGTCCGATGCATTGCCTCAGGGTCGCCATGGTGCGGGGCATGTCGACAGGCTTCACCTCCATGGTGATGGATGAATCGTACCCCTTGCCCACCAGAGAAGAGAGGATGGACTCATACTTCACCGAGCCTTCCCCAAGGGCAAGGTGGAGGTCATCCTTGACGCTCGTGCCCCCACGGTTGTCATGCACGTGCACGTGCTCGATCTTATCCATGCAATGCTCGATGAACCGGTATGAGGTGTTCTCTCGTGCCAGGAGCTGGGCATGACCGATATCCAGGGTCATCCTGAGGTCAGGGATGGCCTCGAATGCAGGTTGGAAACTGTCATGGCGCTCGCTCAGGTTCTCAATGCATATGACGACACCTGCCCTCGAGGCATATGTCACGATCTCATCGAGCAGCTCGAGCTTTTTCGGTACAAGGCCTGCGGGCGCCCACCGCCTGTCGATCCAGAAATGCATGGTCGCCTTGTCTATCCCCAGGGGCTCGGATATGTCAATAAGCGCCTTGATGCGTGGCAGGAACCGTTCCCTGAGCACGGCCACATCAAAGGGATTGTCCTCGTTGGGATAATGACCCAGATAGGTGAGTCCCCAGGTTCTCCGTATCTCCAGCAGTTCCGTCAACTGGGAAGAGACAACCCCGGGGTCCTCCAGGGACATCTCGATAAAGGGGTAACCGAGCCTGGCCACTTCATGGACCTCCGGCATGGCGTGTGCCCTGCCCCCGATGGTGATCATTGCCCCTCCATGCTGTCCGGACCCTCCGGCGTACCTTTTCCGGCCCGGGTTCCCTGGGCGGAGAGAATCCTTCCGAGTTCCTCGACCAGCGGTCCATCCGAGCGCCACACCCAGCACGAATCGATGAGGAGATGCTTATCCATGACTTGGGCCGCTTCCGCAGGCTGCATCTTCCTGGCTACGGCATGATTCCAGAAGCCCTGGACAGCGGCCGGTGCCATGGCGATGAGCAGGGCATTCAGATGTGTGCACCCCCGGGGCCCGCCGAAGGTGCTCTTTGCATATGAGGTGAAACCCGGTGATATGGTACGACCGATAAGCGGCCTGAGACAGTTGACCGTTTCATGACAGGCCTCCCTCGGCATATGCACGTATTCCACCTCCAGATCCTCGATGGTGAGCTTCGGACCACGGACCAGCAGTCTCAATACTATCTCGTGGACCACACCCGGAGGGATCTTCTCTTGAGAGGTTATGGAAATAATTTCCTGGAGGCGCTCATCTTTGAGCCTGCCTTCGACTATGATGGCATGTTCGTCCGCCGGATATGTGGCGACAGATATGCTCCTTGTATGTATCGGCTTGTTTCCATAAGATGAAATGCTCCGCATCCGGACCTCCTCGACATGCATACCAGGATACCCGCGCGAAAAGTGCCGGTCAAGAAAGACTTCCCCGCAGACGATCGGCCTCAGGAACCAGGCAGGTGGTCGATGAATCCGGCACAGAGGACTGCATCGTCGTCATCATAGAAAACCGCGAGCTGGCCAGGTGCATAGATGCCCCCGTACTCGACACGTGCCCCGGCCACCCCTTCCGGATACATCACCGCAGGCTGTGCCTCCTGGCGATAGCGAACCTTCACCCTGACTGCCACAGGCTCGCTCGGCCGCTCCATTTTCATGCAGTGCAGTTCAGGCACAAGAAAACCCCTGTGCTTCCAGTCCCTTCCATCGCCAACGGTAATGGTATTCCCAGCAGCATCTATGGCGAGGACATAGACCCTCCTGCCAAGACCGATGCCGATCCCCTTGCGCTGGCCGATGGTGTATCTCAGTGCCCCCCTGTGGATGCCAATGGTCCTACCGCGGATATCCAGGATGGGCCCCGGTTCGCTCATGATCCCTGCATGGGTTTCGATGAATGCCCCATATCCGCCCGGCCCTATGAAGCACACATCCTGGGAGCTCTGGGTCACAGAAATATCCAGCCCCGCGGATGCCACAATCCTTTGTGCCTCGGAGCGGGTGAACCCGCCCAGAGGGAAGACACTCCCGGCAAGGGCCTGCTGGGTCACCAGGCCCAGAAAGTATTCCTGTGACTTGAGCTCCCGGGCACGGGCGACGAAGAGCCTTCCCTCGAGGGCGTCCTTTCTCACATAATGACCCGTGGCAATCAGGTCGGCGCCAAGGGAACGAGCCCTGTCCATCAAGACCCCGAACTTTATGTCCCGGTTGCAGACCGTGCAAGGGTTCGGGGTCCTGCCTGCAAGATACTGCCTGCAGAAGTACTCCTTGACGGCCTTGAATTCTCCATGGACCTCAACGACATGGTGGGCGATACCGAGACGGCGGCAGAGCATCCTTGCCCTGTCAACCTGCCGGGAGCCAGGGGTGAGCTCATCGAGAGAGAGCGTCAGCCCGATAATGGACCGACCCTGCTCATGGAGGAGTATGGCCGCGGCAGAGGAATCCACCCCTCCGGAGAGCGCGACAGCGATCATCCAGTCTTCTCGCCGTTCTCCGGGACAGGCTTCACCATGAGGTCGAGACCGGTCAGCTTCGTGACCACGACCTTCTGGCCGGGTTTCAGCATGGCTGGCCCCTTGGCATTCCAGTACTCTCCATGGCAGATCACCTTGCCTGTGCCGTGCTCGTCCCAGGCATAGACTTCGGCGGTCTCGCCAAGGAGACCTTCAGCCCCCACCCTTGAGGTTGTCCTCTGCGCCTTGACCACGAGGTAGATGGTCGCTGCAAAAAACCCCGCGAAGAACAGCGTAACCGGCAGGATGACCCCCAGCGACACCTGGGCATAGAGTTCGGGCGTCCTGAAAAGAAGGAGCGCCCCCAGCACCATGGAGATGATGCCCCCGACCGTGAGCAGTCCGTAGCTCGGTACCTTGATCTCCGCAATGAACATGATCACGGCCAGGCCGATGAGTCCAAAGCCGGCATAGTTCACCGGAAGGGTCTGGAATGCAAAGAACGCCAGGATCAGGGATATACCCCCGATGACCCCGGGCAGAATGGCACCTGGGCTTGACAGCTCGAAGTAGATGCCTGCCAGGCCTATGAGCATGAGGATGTAGGCAATATTGGGATTGGAAAGGATGGCCAGGAATCGCTCCCTGAACCCCATGGGTTTGACCACCAGGCTGGCGTCCTTGGTTTTCAGGACAAAGGTCGTGAGGTTCTTCTTTATCTTCCTCCCGTCGAGCTGGTTGAGCAGGTCCTCCATGTCATTGGCCACAATGTCGATGACCCCCACGGCAAGTGCATCCTGAGCGGGTGTGGAAATGCTCTTGCGAACGATATCCTCGGCCCACTGCTCGCTTCTTCCTCGATCACGGGCGATGCTGCGGGCATAGGCCACCGCATCGTTGGTCACCTTCTCCACCATGGTGCTGTCTTTCCCTTCCTTGTCCTGCTCTCCCCCGATGTTCACGGGATGTGCTGCGCCGATGTTGGTCCCGGGGGCCATGGCCGCCACATCGGAGGCGAGCGTGATCAGAGCTCCCGCCGAGGCTGCCCGCGCCCCTTTGGGTGAGACATAGACGACCACCGGCACAGAGGCGTTCAGCTCCTTCTGAATGATGTCCCGCATGGCGGTGTCCAGTCCGCCCGGGGTGTCCAGCCTGATGATGATGGCAGCCTTGTTGGTCTCGGCCGCCTCATCGATGCCCTCCATGATGTAGGTGGCTATGGGGGGGGATATGGCATCCTTCACATCGATGACCAGAATCTCGGCGCCCTGCAATGGTGCCGGCGCTGCGAGGAAAAGAACGCTCAGCGCCCAGAGGGCTCCGATGGAGGCAGCGGGATTCCAAGAACATCCATGACCTTTTTGATATCTTCCCATACATCCCTCTTTTTGGACGGATTCTGTAACAAGTAGCTCGGGTGATAGGTGGGCATCATCGTAATGCCCTGATAATCCCTGAATATGCCCCGAAGCCTGCTGATGGGGGTTTCATCCTGGAGGAGCGTCCGTGTCGCGACCCTGCCCAGGCCCACAATGACCTTCGGTCGTATGCCGTGGATCTGTGCATGAAGATACCCGATGCATGCAGCCACCTCATCGGGATGAGGGTCTCTGTTTCCCGGTGGCCTGCATTTGACTATGTTGGCGATGTAGACATCCTGCCGGGAAAGCCCCATGGCCCCGATGATCCTCGTCAGGAGCTCACCGGCCGGACCCACAAAGGGCCTGCCGGTCTCGTCCTCCACCGCGCCGGGACCTTCACCGATGAACATGAGAGCGGCCCGGGGGTTCCCTTCACCGAAGACAACGCGTTTCCTGGTCCGGCTCAAGGGACATTCCATGCAGTCCTCAGCGCTCAGACGGAGACGTTCCAACCCGTCTCCAGCACCCTGGGATTCCGATGCCGCCTGCGGCCTCGAAGAAGGCATGATGAGAAAAGGCCCCGCCCAGGCGGCTTCATCTCTGAGGAGCTGAATGATCTGTTCCCTCACAGCCTTTCTTTCACGAGGTCCAGGATCTTGTGGGCCAGCACGTCCTTTTCCATGTGTTCGAAGTCGTAGATCACTCCTTCAGGTGAAAGGACCACACCGCTGTTGGTATCCGAGGCAAAGCCGGTGCTCGTCTCGCCCACCCGGTTGGCCACGATCATGTCAAGTCCCTTCCTGACCATCTTGTCCTGGGCATAGCTCTTGAGATTCTCAGTCTCTGCGGCAAACCCCACAAAGATCTTCGACTCCTTCAGGGTGCGTATCGTGGCAAGGATATCGGGGGTAGACGTCAGTTCTATGTGGGCTGTTTTCTCGCCCTTCTTGATCTTGCTCTTCGAGTAGGTGTGTGGCGTGTAGTCAGCCACTGCTGCAGCCATGATAAGAACATCCGTCTCAGAGAGGTTTTCCTTGACGGAAGAGAGCATCTCCTGTGCTGAACGTACATCCACGACCGTTGCCCAGGGCGCATAGTCCACCATGACGGGTCCGCTGACAACCTTCACCCGTGCACCCCTAATGCAGGCTGCCTCCACGAGGGCGGCCCCCATCTTGCCCGTGGACCTGTTGGTGATGAATCGGACCGGATCGATATCTTCACAGGTGGGACCGGATGTAATGAGGATATTGATGCCTGCGAGGTCATGCTCGCCGAGAAGCATCTTCACCTCTGCAACGATCCGTTCGGGATCAGGAAGCCTGCCCGAGCCTTCCCAACCGCATGCGAGTTCGCCGGAAAGGGGCTCAAGAACGTGCATGCCTCTCGCCTTGATGATCTCCAGGTTGTCCTGGGTCGCCTTGTTCAATAACATGTTCACGTTCATGGACGGGCAGACGAGGACAGGAGCCCTGGTCGCCAGCACCGTGCAGGACAGGAGATCATCAGCAATGCCCTGGGCCAGTTTGGCTATGAAGTTCGCCGTGGCAGGGGCTATGAGGAAGAGGTCCGCTTTGTCTGCCAGGGCGATATGATCGATATCGTAGGAAGGCTGTGGCGGATCCGGAAACATGTCCGTATGAACAGGAGAGCCCGTGAGGGTCTGAAGGACCACAGGCGTTACGAAGTGCCGGGCCGCTTCGGTCATCACCGCAAGCACGTCAAGGCCGATCTTCTTGAGACCCCTGACGACCAGCGGCGCCTTGTACGCCGCAATACCGCCCGTGATGCCGTATACGACGGTCTTGCCTTCTAGATCTTCTCCTGCGGTACCAGCCATAACTCCACCCTTGTCGAAAGAGGATCTTCTGCAATGAGGATTGAAGCGAACTTATCCTGTTTCTTGAAGAAGAGCTTTATGGAGCCTTGAAACTTGTACTGGTTCAGTGCGACCCAGCCTTCGGAGTTCATGGAGGTGATGAAGAACTGGGCCAGGGATTCGCTCTGCACCCTCCCCGAAACCACGAGCCTGCCGAATCCATTCGTGATGAAGCATTCCTTGGGTACCCGTTCCAGCTCTCCCGGTATGAGGATATCGGAGAAATCGAGGTATCTGGGCGTTGGTTTCGTCTCGTCTGCAGGAGCAGTTCCTGTGCCTGCACCTTTCAACTGGGCACAACCGGAAAGCAACAGCATAACAGCTAGGCTTATCAAAACGGTTCTTTTCATCATTGGCCTCCCTAAAGGAATGGATTATGCCTGCGCTCGGCCCCAAGAGTGGTAGCCGGTCCGTGTCCGGGCAACACCTTCATGTCGTCCCCCAGGGGGAGCAGCTTGGTTTTTATGGAGGATATGAGGGTGTGGTAGTCACCACCCGGCAAATCGGTCCTGCCGATGGAACCTGCAAAAAGGGTGTCTCCAGCAAAACACAGCTTCCCCTCAGAGGCTACCAGGGCAATTCCGCCCGGAGAATGGCCCGGGGTTTCTATGACCTTCAGGGACAATCCGTCCCCGAAAGAAACTTCATCCCCTTCGGCCAGAAAGCGGTCAGGATCTGGCGGCTGCTCCACATGGATCCCGAACAGTCTGCCCATGCGCGAGGCTGCCTGGAGCAACGGCAGCTCCGAGCGGTGCATCATGACCTGTGCACCTGTAGCATCCTTGATCTCCCTTATGGCACCAATGTGATCGACGTGGGCATGGGTATTCACGATGGTCATAATCTCCACGCCGAGGGCTTCTATCTGCCGGAGGATCTTCTCCGCCTCCCCCCCCGGATCGATCACGATGCCCTTTTTCGTCTGCTCATCACCAAGAATGAAGCAATTGGTCATGAACTCCGTAACCACAACCGTTTTCAACAGCATGCCTATACCCCGCTCCAAGGCTGATGTATTCCCGTTATGAAGCCCTTTCAGCTGTGGACCCGCACACACCATAGTATACCGGCCCGTTCAGGTCAACTCCATCTCGAAGCGCACAGAGTTGAACCCCATCTTTTATCAGGGCAGTACCCTGATTCCCTGTCCAATGCATGAGAACCACTGCAGGACAGCAGATGGTATTCGCGATTACAAAAAAGTAAAGTTTTGTAACTGCAAGGCCGATCAAGTCAACATCTATGGCACATATTCTCATTGTTGAAGACGACATCAACCTGGGGCAGGTGATCTTTCAGGAGCTGAAGCGACACAACCACGAGGTTGAGCTCGTGGAAAACGCCGAGGCAGCTCTCGTAAGGGTGAACAAGTATATCTACGACCTCATGCTCACCGACCTCAAGCTGCCGGGCATCGACGGCATCGAGCTCCTCAAGCAGGTCAAGGCAATCAACCAGACCACCATCGTGCTTGTCATGACCGGTTATGCCTCGGTGGACACAGCCGTTGTCGCCATGAAGAACGGGGCCCAGGACTTCATTCAGAAGCCCTTCGGCCTGCACGAACTCGTGCAGAAGATCGACGATGCACTGTCCATCAAACGCATGAAGAACGAGATCGATTACCTGCGCCATACCCAGGAGGATATCATCTACCGTACCACCGATATCATAGGGATAAGCCCTGCACTGAAGAAGGTGCTCAAGATGGCGGAAAAGGTGGCGAAGGCCGACTCCACTCTGCTCATCACCGGGGAAACTGGCGTCGGCAAGGGGCTCATTGCCGGGGCGATCCATCATAACTCAAGCAGGTCTGCAAACAATTTCGTTCAGGTCAACTGCGCCGCGCTGCCCCAGAACATCCTGGAGAGCGAGCTCTTCGGGCATGAAAAGGGCGCTTTCACCGGGGCGGTCCGCATGAGGGTCGGCAGGGTGGAACAGGCGAACATGGGGACCATCTTCCTCGACGAGATAGGCGATATGGATACCGGCCTCCAGTCAAAGGTGTTGAGGGTACTGGAGGAGAGGGAGTTCGAGAGGGTCGGCGGGGAGCGCACCATCAAGGTGGATGTCAGGGTGATCACCGCCACGAACCAGGACCTCTATAGCCTGGTCGAACGGGGCAAGTTCCGCGAGGACCTTTTCTACCGCATCAACGTAGTCAATATCCACATCCCACCCGTCCGTCAGCGCAGGGAAGACATCGAACCCCTGGTGACCTATTTCATCAGGAAATACTGCCGTGAATTCAACAAGCCACAGATGGGCATCGAACCCCAGGCCCTCCAGGCGATCATAGATTATGACTGGCCAGGGAATATCCGGGAGATAAGAAACTGCATCGAACGGGCCGTGCTGCTTGCAGAGGGTGAGGCGGTCCGGACCCAGGATATATCCATTCTTCACCCGAACCTGAATCACCCCGCCGTGAGCACAGAGCGTGGCGACAACGGGGATAACGGGAGATCCCTGTCATCACTGGCGCTCTCAGAAAAGGAAATGATCCTGGATGCACTGCGGAAGAATGACTGGATACAGAAGGAAGCAGCAACGATGCTGGGGATCAGCAAGCGGGTGATCCACTACAAGATCAGGAAATACGGAATCACGCACCCCCGGTGGATCAAGAACCGATAAGGTCCACGTACAGGGACGTGATCTCCGGATCAAGACCTTTCCCGGACATGGCACACAATTCCTTGAGCGCCTCTTCGTGATTCATCTGCGGTCGGTAGAGCCTGGGTGTCGTGAGGGCATTGAAGGTGTCAACCACTCTCATGGCTCGGGCTGAAAGCGGGATCTCCTCCCCCTTGAGACCCCGAGGATACCCGCTGCCATCGAAGTTCTCGTGATGAAACATCAGCAGGTCGTCATCGAGGTTCAGCACGGCGACATCTTTCAGCATGCGTGCACTGATAAAGGGGTGCGTGTTGAGCTTCTTCCTGTCGAAGGGCGTAAGGTCGCCCTTGGTGAACAGGGTCGTGGGGATGCCGAGATAGCCTATGTTGGCTGCAAGGGATGAGCCGGCCCATTGGTTGGCCAGAACATCACCCATGCCCATCTCCTTGGCCAGGGTATAGGTCTGGTCCGACACCTTGAGGGAATACCCCATGGGGCACCCTGCACGGAGATCGCTCACGATGGATACCGTGTTCAGGATGCCCATGTACCAGTCATGGATATCCGTATCGAAACCTATGGCAACGGCCCAGGCCGGGGCAAGGTATGTGGATATCCATTCAAAGATATCCTCGGGCAGCCCTTCCTGGTGGAGGGAGCCAAGTTCATGTCCATCCCAGTAGATCCGTGTTCCGGGCGCATCATGGCGGATGATGAGTTCATCGGCCTGGCACTGGATCTTGATGAGCTGGAGCAGTTCGGTCAGCGCTCTCAGGGAGGGCCCGGCCTGCAGGAGCTTCTTTACACGAAGCTCCAGGGACAGGTTGACCGTCTTCAAGGCACCGGTCTGGGAGAACGTGGCCACGTGAATGCCCTTCTTCCTTGCATGGGAAAGGGTCTGGTGGGCGACCTGGATGACAGCCTTGGCATCCTGGGCATCATCGGGCAGGGTCGCCACCCCGATGGTCATGGTGTCAGCGAGGCCGCGACGAACACCCTGGAAGGATTACGAAGAAACTGAGCTCCTCATACCGAAGGACCTTGTCATAGCACCGCAGCCCTTCCTGAATTCTCTTCGCCAGGGTCTTCAGGGTCCTGATCCCTTCGGGTATGTGCTGGTAGAGGCCGAACTTGTCCCGGTCTTCGATCTCTATGATGGCTACGCTCAAAGGGAAGCTCAGCCGTTTCGAAAGCTCCTCGTACTGGTGCAGCACATCCAGAAGGATATGCCGCTGGGGAACATCGATGCGTACGTCCAGGGCATCGTCGAATTCCCTGTCCGGCGAGAGGACCTCCCTGAGCACTTTCTCGGAGCTCAGGAGGAGATGCTTGGTCAGGATGAGGTCGTTGATACAGAAGGCCTTGATGCCCTTCCGGAAGAGCTCGAGGCAGCCGATGACCTTGGTGTCCTTGTAGATGGGAAGCCCTATCATGGAGGAGCATTTAATGGGGAGCTCGTCGGGTTCGATTCCTGCGAGGCCTATGTCGGGGACAAGGATCGGCTTGGCCATTTCCCGCATGGCGTCCGTGAAGATATCCCCTTTCTCGATGTCCTCTGGGATCTCACCCTGCAGGCCCCTGCAGAACCATGTCTCCTGGGGGTCCCAGACATAGACGAAAGCCACATCGTAAGGAGTGATGTGCCCGACGAAGTTCAGGAAGAGGTCGGATATCTTCTCGAGCCTGACCTCCACGTCGGAGAGGAGGGACACCTGGAAAAGCAGCGGGATGATGTCTGCATTGTTTTTTATGAATTCCGGGGAGAGTTCAAGCTTTCGGTCAACAATATACTCGGTTAATCGTTCAGGCCACATAGCAGTTCCCGCTTACTCCCCCAAGAAAACGTGCATTCAATATCATATGGAGACAGGGTCTTCACATGCGCTGGTGCTGGGAATACCAATAGGACTCGAAATCCCTGCAGGCTCTTTTCAGTTCCCTCAGGGTCCTGATTCCGAGCCTTCCGAGCTGTTCGAGTATTTCCCTTCTCGTGAGCCACATGATGAAGCCCCCATGCATCAACCATAGACGTGCTGTTAAAGAAGCAAACATGGTGCCATGAGCGATATATCGCACAACAGTTTGATATCATGAATGTAAATGGGAAGTTATCTCTATGAGGATTGATTCACAAATAGAACTTTTCTTACTCTTTATAAGAAATAAATTTCATACGGTATTTCGATTTCGCTGTCATATGAAGCCGGACACCACAGGCTCATCGCAGGGCCCGTGATTGGGAACCGCCGCCTGGAAAGCTGCGCATGCCCATGAGCCAGAGGCTGGCGAAATAGAGAAGCGCTCCAAGAGCTACACAGAGGGACAAGACGATCCCCGACCGAGGGGTCAAACCCGACCTCCATACGTCCATGCGTGCAAAAGGAACCAGTGCGGCGCCCATGACAAGTGAAGCCGTTATCATCTTCCCGATCTGCCTCAGGTGCCCTGACGGGATATGGATTCCAGATCCCGAGACATATCGTTGCTGAATCATGAGTTGAATCAGCACTGAGAGGCTGCTGGCCAGAGCGATCCCCGCATGATCCATGAACTGCATGAGGACAAGGCAGAACACCACATTCACCACAAGGGAAATCCAGGAGATGTTGACCACAACCCTGGCCTTCTGCATGGCATAGAGGGCCTGTGTCTGTATCCGCGTGTACCCAACGGCCCAGAGGCTCAGGCCGTACATCTGCAGGGCGTATGCCGAGGCCAGGGCGTCTGCATAGGTGAATGCACCCCGCATGAAAAGGACGGTGAAGATGGGTGTCGCCAGCACGATGGTGCCGACTGTGGCCGGGATCGTGAAGAGAAGCACCGCCAGGATCCCCCTGCCCAGGAGAAAGGAGAACTGCTCCGTGTCCATGCGGGCCGAGGCGGAGCTCATGGAGGGCAGCATCACATTGCCCACGGCAAAGGCGAATACCCCGAGGGGGAGTTCGAGGATCCTGTTGGAGTAGTAAAGGAAGGAGACGCTTCCCTGAGGCAGGAGTGAAGCGAGAAGGGTCCCCACAAGCACATTGATCTGGTAGATGGATGCCCCGATGGCAGCAACGCCCATCAGATGCACCACCTTCCGAACCCGGGGAGACCGGAAGTTCCTGATGAATCCGAGAGGAACGCCCCGCTTCTTCAAAGGAGGGATCTGTATGAGGATCTGGGCGATTCCTCCGGAGACCACCCCCCATGCCAGGGCATCCGCCGGCGACGGGATGACGGGGAAGGCGACATGCAGCAGAACGGGCACGCCGATCATGAAGATGTTCATGATGATGGGCGCTGCGGCGGGTATTGCGAAATGACCCAGGGAGTTCAGTATCCCCATGAGGAGGGCCGCTATCCCGATGAGCATGATGTAGGGGAACATGATCCGGGTAAGATGGACCGTGACGTCAAAGACAGGGAGGTGCAGGAATCCCGGTGCAATGATGGTGACAAGGAGCGGCGAGGCGATCTCCCCTAGGAGCACCACGACA
Organism: Thermodesulfobacteriota bacterium; assembly: GCA_025454155.1. GTDB lineage: Bacteria > Desulfobacterota > Desulfomonilia > UBA1062 > UBA1062 > MWEI01. The sequence goes on along the minus strand of JALOOZ010000009.1, from coordinate 27,136 downwards.
GTGAGCGCCACGAACATGAGCGTAAGGACCTCGCGGGCCATGCGGAAGGCCTGGTCGGTTCCCTCCCGTTCCTTCACCTCGCTGAAGACCGGCACAAAGGCAACGCTCACGGCACCCTCGGCCATGAAGCGCCTCAGCAGGTTCGGGAGCCTGAAGGCAACGACAAAGGCATCTGCCAGGGGGCCCGCCCCGAGCAGCCAGGCCATGACCATGTCCCGAACAAAGCCGAGCACGCGACTGATGGCGGTCAGGCCCCCGACCGTGGCGACATTCTTTCGGAATCCATCTTTCATGTCAGAAAGCCCTGGGGGAGACCAGTTCGATGGACTGTCAATCAGTTGCTCACAACCTCAGCGGAGACCCTGACAACCTTCCTGAGAGATTCCAGACTGGTTTCAATCTGAACAGTACCGAGAAAACGGTCATCGGGCAGCGATGGTTTGTAGACGACCTCCCATTGCATGGATTTCCCAGGGTCAAGCCTTCTCTCCCCCTGAGGAGCCACAGAGAGCACCGAATCAGGACTGGCTACAATCCTGGTCAGTGTTATGGTGTCCTTGCCCTTGTTGAGGATGGTGATCTCCTGCCTGCTGGTCGATCCGGGTTTCACCTTGCCGAAATTGACCTGAGCCGGAGTTATGGCCAGAATCTCCACCACCCTGAGCCTCATGGCGAGCTTCACGACGGATGCATCGGGATCATTGGTCTCGACCTCGACATTCTTGGTGTAGAGGTCCTTGGTCTTGATGTACTTCGTCGGGATGTTCACCACCACCTTCTGGGTCTTTCCCGGTGAGATCACCGTTTTGCCGGACTCAACCTGCCGCCCCCCCGGGACGGTCACCGTGGCGCCTCAACAGGGTTTCGGTTTGACGACAAGGTCCTGATCACCGACATTTTTGAAGATGAATTCGTGTATGACATCCATGCCTTCGGTTACCGTCCCAGCATCATGGACGGGCTGGTCCACCTGTACCTTTGGTGCGGCATGGCACGCGGTCTCGACGAGGATGATGGCTGCAGCGCACACGATGAACAGGCTCGTGAATCTCAGGTATTTCACCATGCAATCACCTCCGATTTCTGGCTAGCATAAAATATTCTCCATTTCTATAGGGTCTTTGGGGCTCCCGATGCGAATTGGTTGACTTTTCAGGCCCCACGGCATACATCGTAAGACATGCGGGGCAAACTTGAACATCCGAGAGGACTTATCGAACTCATCTCCGTGGAAGTCGAGCGGATAGACACCGAATATCGCGAGCTCTGGCTGAGCTTCGAGTATACCTGCCCCGGAGGTGAGTATAAGTCGGCCATGGTGCTGCCCATCTCCAACTCGAAAGAAATGGCGAACTTCTTCTTCAAGGAGCTCATCGGCGAGGCCAAGCACCTCTCCGAGATCGAAAAGAACGAGGCCCTGAGCGTCGGCCTGTTCGTGGCGAACAAGACCGACACCATGCTGCCCATTAAGAATCTGTGCCAGCGGGTCATCGATGCCCTCAATACCGAAGAAGAGCTCCATGAGAACCGGGAATTCATCGACCTGTGCACGTCTGGGTTCCATTTCAAGGACGGCTCGAAAAGCCTGAGTTCCAAGAGCTTCGAAGAGCGTTTCAAGATCTTCATGAGCCGGGCGACGGAGAAGATGTCGCAGGGTTACTACACCATCGCGGCAGATGACCTGGAAAAGGCCAATGTCCTGTGCTCCACGAGCCCCTTCATCTCCAAGCTCATCGGTATCTGCCACCGGGAGCTGGGCCACCTCGACCTTGCCCTGGAAATGTTCAACCGGGCCATGGAGCTCGGCGACAGGGAGAAGGACACCTACCTTTACCTCTCCGAGATCCACTTCTTTCTCAACGATATGGAGCGTGCATATGACATCCTGGAAAAGATGCTCCACGAGTATCAGGATGATGTCAGGGCACTCATTGAGCTCGCCAACATCAAGTATCAGATGGACCGGGAGTATCTCCCTCTCATGGACAAGGCATATGGCATCGACCCTGATCAGGCCAAGAAGACCATCCTTCAGACCTTCGTATTCAAGAAGGTCGGCGGGGGCAGGAAGTCCCGCATATCCATTGAGGATGCATCCAGTCTCCTGGGGATACCCGAATCAGCCATACGTCAGCTAGCACAGTCCAACAGGATTCCCGTGAGGGCCTACCCCGACAACGAGGAGCTGGTGCTGGACGAAAACGAGCTCAAGGCTTGGGCTCATGTATACAGGAGATACAAGCTGCTGCAGGATGAGATCGAGAGAGTTGACACTCAGCAGGGAGGGGATAAAAATCAGGGCATGGCTCTACTTTCCTGAGCCTGCACCGAAAAGACTCTTACCCGCGATTATCTTCTGCCATGGTATTCCAGGCTCGACACCCGACCCCCATGATACGGGGTATCTCCCCATCATCGAAGAATGCACAGGGCTTGGATTTGCCTGCGCCACGTTCAATTTCAGGGGTTGCGGCCTGTCCGGAGGGAACATAGACATGCGAGGGTGGTATCATGACCTGGATGCCGTCATCGATGCGGTTCACGGGTCCCCCGGCATCGACCCCGCTTCCATTCACTGCATAGGATTCTCCGCAGGAGGAGCCGTTGCAGCCAAGATCGTATCCTACCAGAAGGAAGTGTCAAGCCTGCTCCTTATGGCATCCCCGCAGAACTTCGCGGACATCCTGCCTGCCGATCCATCGCTCCTGAAAGATCACTTCAGGGCAATAGGGACCATTCGCGAGGAGTCGTTCCCCCATGATCTCTGCGCATGGTACCAGGATTTCCTGGATGTGAACCCTGCCCACTGGCTGCCGTTCGTCCATCCCCGTCCCGTTGGTGTCGTGCATGGCGACTGCGACGAGACCGTCCCCGTCGGCCATGCGGAAAAACTCTTTGCTGCGGCATGGGAGCCCAAAAAGCTGACCATCCTGGAAGGCGCAGGTCACCAGCTGAGAAAAGACCCACGGATCATGCAGGTGATCCGGTCCTGGTTGCGCGAGGTCTGCTGAGGACATATGGATCATTCTGAGAATCCTTACCTGCCCATCTTCATCGACCTCAGGGGCAGGCTCGCGGTAGTCGTGGGCGGGGGTATCGTCGCAGCCCGCAAGGTGGAGTCACTGCTCAAGGCGGGCGCCCGGGTGAAGGTCATCGCCCCCGAAGTGACCGGCGAGATTGCCGCATGCCAAGATGTCGATGTTGAACTGCGCGAATATGAGGAGGATGATCTCGAGGACGCCTTCCTGGTCATCGCGGCCACCGACGACGAGAAGATCAACCGTGCAGTGAGCCAAGAGGCCGGGCAGAGGCGTCTCTTCTGCAACGTGGTGGACATGCCGGAACTCTGTTCCTTCATCGTGCCCTCGGTTGTTGAAAGGGGCCCCATCAAAGTTGCCATATCCACGGGGGGGCTCTCCCCTGCCCTGTCCCGGAGACTGCGCCTGCTCATCGGAAAGAACATCGGCGATGAGTATGTTGTCCTCGCCGCCATCATGGGCATGGTGCGCCCCATTGTCCGGTCTCACGGAGGGCCTGCGGAAGACCACAAGAGGGTCTTCGAGCTGCTCATCGACTCGGAGCTCCTCGATGCCATCCGTGCAGGCGACCGATCTCTTGCCGAGGATATTCTCTTCCAGGCACTGGGGCAGCATATGGACCTCTCGGAGATCATCCCATGAGCATAACAGCGGCATTCATCCTCTACACCCTGACGGGTCTGGGCTTCATCACCTACCTCTTTGTCCGGGCTGACGCCCTCCTGCTCGCCCTGAAGATCCTCTACGGCTTGAGCATTGCCGCACACGCGCTCTCCTTCTCCACCCTCTGGCGGGCATCCGGTCAGCTCCCGGTGGCAACGCCCATGGAAGCCCTCAACATGCTCATCCTCTTCTCATCGGTGGCATTCATGCCCCTGGTGTTCAAAAGAAAGACCGCCATCCTCGCAGCCTTCTTCCTGCCGGCCGCCTCCATCGTGCTTGCCTTCATCGCCCCTTCCCTGCAGGCGGGCACGGAGGTCCTGCTGGGTCCACACCGCACCTGGTACGTGCTGCACACCCTGAGCGTCATCGCCGGGGAGGCGTTCTTCGTAGTCGCCGCCATCGTCTCCGTCGTATACCTCATTCACGAGCGGATCATCCAGAAAGGCTCCATTCACCTGAGGCTGTCCCGACTGCCTCCCCTGACCCTGCTGGACGGCATCCTGTACGGTTCACTGGCCCTCGGCTTTTTTTCCATCACGGCGGGCATGATCCTCGGCGGGCTCTGGGCCTCCGCGGTGGGTATCGCCTTGGCGAGCATCGCACCCAAGGTTCTGGCAGGGGCCCTGATGTGGCTCGTGTTCGGCCTGAGCCTGCACCAGAGGTTCGCCCTCGGCTGGAAGGGCAGGCGCACCGCCATCATAACCCTCCTCGGTTTCATCCTCATGGTGCTTCTCTTCGTGGGGATCAATGCGGCCTTCCCTGAATCGCACGGAATCAGGCTCATCTGATGGAAAGAATCTTCTGCATCAGCATCAACCACCGGAACGCCCCCGTGGACATCAGGGAGCGGATCCGGGTGGAGCCCGCCGAGCTCAAGGGCATCCTCGGGAAGGACTCCGAGGCTTTTGCGATCAATACCTGCAACCGGACCGAGGTCTACTGGACCGGCCTGGAAGTCGAGACAGTCTGTTTCCTGCTCGGAAGGCTTTCCGGATGCGAAGAGAGCAGCATCAGGGGAGCCTGTGAGTTCTTCGCCGGGGAGGAAACCATCCGCCACCTCTTCATGGTTGCCTCGGGCCTGGACTCCCTGGTCCTCGGCGAGACCCAGATCCTGGGTCAGATGAAGGACGCGTACCGCCAGGCCCTGGCAGCGGGCACCACGGATACCATCCTGAACAAGGCCCTTCACCGGGCCTTCAGGGCGGCGAAACGCATCCGGACCGAGACCGGCATCGGCACGTACTCCGTGTCGGTGGCATCCCAGGCCGTGGAGCTGGCCGAGCACATCTTCGGGGACATCGGCGGGAGTACCGTGCTGGTGGTGGGCGCCGGGGACATGGCCGACATAGCGGCAAGGCGCCTCAGGGACAGGGGGGCAAGGCACCTGCGCATCGTGAACAGGACCCACGCTGCAGCATGCCGGCTTGCGGATGATCTCGGCGGCATCGCCTGCACCTTCGAGAACCTTGCCGACGAGCTTGTCACCAGCGACATCGTCATCTCCTCCACCGGGTCCGTCCGGCCCATCATCACCAGGGACATGGTGGCAACCGCCATGAAACTCAGGAAGAACCGGCCCATCATCATCATCGACATCGCGGTACCCCGGGACGTGGAGGAGTCGGCAGGGAAGTGCTACAACTGCTACCTCTATGACATCGACGCCCTGAAGGCCATCGTGGACAGGCACTTCGCCCACCGCGAGACCGAGGCAAAGAAGGCCTTCTCCATCGTCGAAGAGGAGTCCGTCAAGTTCGGTAAGTGGCTGGACTCCCTTTCCGCCCAGTCCACCATCAGGGATCTCTTCGCCCTCATGGACGCCCATGTCGCCGAGCAGCTGAGGGGGCAGTCGATCCCCCAAGAGGAGAAGGCCGTTCTGGAGCGGCACCTGAAGTCATCCTACAAACGGCTGCTCCATCGTCCCGTGAGCTTCCTGAAGGAGCACCCGGGCGTCAGATATATCGAATACGTGCGGAGGGTATTCAAGCTCGATGAGGACTATACGGATCGGCACAAGGGGTAGCGCGCTGGCCCTTGCCCAGACGGAGATGGTCAGATCGGCGCTGCGGGATGCGGCGCCGCAGGCGGCCACCGAGATCATCACCGTGCGGACCACCGGCGACATCCTTGCCGATGCCCCATTGGACGCCATCGGCGGCAAGGGCGTGTTCGTCAAGGACATCGAGTGCCGTCTCCTGGAGAACCGCATCGACATGGCTGTCCACAGCCTCAAGGACATGCAGGCTATCCTGCCGGAAAGCCTCTCGATCGGCGCATTCCTCCCCAGGGAAGACCCCCGGGACATGCTCTTTTCGTGTGGGGGCCACAGCCTGGACAGCCTGCCGCCGGGTTCCCGCATCGGCACGTCAAGCATGCGCAGGCGATGCCAGCTCAGGCAGGTCCGGCCCGACCTCGTGGTGGTGGACATCAGGGGAAACGTGACCACGCGGCTGGGCAAGGTGGGCGCCTCCGTCGACGCGGTCATCCTGGCTGCGGCCGGGGTCATCAGGCTCGGGCTTCCTCTGGGCATTGCCATGGATCCCGGAACAATGATACCTTCACCCGGCCAGGGCATCATCGCCGTGGAGTGCAGGGCACAGGATCAGGAGATCAGTGAAATCCTCGCGGCCCTCGACCACGCACCCACAAGGGCCTGCGCCGAGGCTGAAAGGGCCTTCCTCGCCACCCTTGGCCAGGACTGCAACCTGCCGGCAGGGGCGCTGGCCGAGGTGTCCGGCACAGAGATCTCCATGGCAGGCATGCTCGGCTCGACGGACGAGGCCTGCTGTGTGCGGATGATGCTGAGAGGCCTATCCCCCAGTGTGGGAAGGCTCCTGGCAAGAAAACTCCAGGAAAGGATACACAAGGAAGAAGAACCATGAAGGTCTATCTCATCGGGTCGGGTCCCGGTGACCCGGAGCTCATCACGGTCAAGGCCAGACGCATCCTCGAAGGATGCGACGCGGTTGTCTACGACGACCTCATCCCCGGGGAGATCCTGGGGCTTGCCCCAGCGAATGCACGGAAGATCTACGTCGGCAAGCGAGGCGGCAAAGAGTACATGAAACAGGCCCAGATCAACGAACTGCTGGTGAGGCTCGCGTCAGAGGGGCACACCGTCGCCAGGATCAAGGGCGGGGACCCGTGCATCTTCGGCCGCGGAGGCGAAGAGGCGCTGCATCTGCACGAGCATGGCATCCCCTTCGAGATCGTCCCGGGCATCACCTCGGCCATTGCGGGACCAGTCAGCGCCGGCATCCCGCCCACCCACCGCGGCATGGCGGCATCGGTCACCTTTGTCACGGCCCACGAGGACCCCGCCAAGGAGTCCGGCTTCCTCGACTGGTCTCTCCTCGCGAAAGAGCCCGGCACCATAATCTTTCTCATGGGCGCCGGCCGGATATCCGCCATTGCCGAGAAGCTCATGGGGCAGGGCATGTCACCGGACACCCCCTGCGCACTGGTCCAGGACGCCACCACGCCACGGCAGCGCCACATCGTCTCCACCCTCTCCTCGGCAGGTGAAGAGGCTGACAGGCACAAGATAGGATCGCCATGCATCGTGGTGGTTGGCCAGGTCGTGAGCCTGAGCGAAAAACTCTATCGGGGGAGCGAACTCCCGCTCTCGGGTATGTCCGTGCTCATCACGCGGCCCACCCACCTGGCTTACGAGACATCGGCGCGCTTCGCCTCCATGGGGGCCCGCGCGGTGATCTACCCCCTCATCGAGATCTCTGCCCTGCCCTTTGAAATCCCTGACCCGGGCACCTATGACATGCTCATCTTCACCTCCCAGAACGCGGTCAGCCTGTTCTTCGAAAAGCTCTCCGCAGTGGGCAATGACGCACGTGCGCTGGCAGGGATCGAGGTCTACTGCATCGGCCCCAAGACCAGGGACACCCTGAAGGGTTTCGGGGTCATTGCAGACGGCATGGCGGCCGAATTCCGGGCCGAGGGCATCGTGGAGCTCCTCAGGGGCAGAGACCTCCGCGGCAGGAGGGTTTGCCTTCCCCGGGCCCGGGGGGCGCGGCCCGTGCTCGTTGAAGCGCTCCGGAAACAGGGTGCCGCGGTGAACGAGATCATGATCTACGATACCGTCATCCCGGAGGCTGCGAGCACGGAGACGTTCATCACGGCCCTGGATTCCGTGGACACCGCCGTGTTCACGAGCCCGTCGGGCATACGGCATGCCATGGCACTGCTTGGGGACGATCCCGGGAGGCTCCTGTCCAAGAGGTTGGTGGCCATCGGACCGGTCACTGCCGAGGCCATGGATAACCACGGCCTGAAGGCGGCGGTCACGGCCTCAGAATACACCGACGAGGGCATCATCAGGGCCCTCACAGGAGAAGCTCCATGATCGGCATATCGAAACTCTACTGCGGCACCGTGGAGGCATCGGACCCCCTGCGCTACGGCCGCTCGTCCAGGGACCTCCCATCACACCTGCTCCAGTTCTCCGCGGACAAGAAGCCCGTGGTGGTCTGGAACATCACCAGTGCCTGCAACCTGCGATGCGTGCACTGCTATGCGTCGGCGGGAAAGGCTGCACGGGAGCTTTCAACGAAGGAAGGGACCGAACTCATAGCCGCCCTGGCGGACTACGGGGCACCCGTCGTCCTCTTTTCCGGCGGTGAGCCCACCATGCGCAAGGACCTCCCGAAGCTCATCGAGGCGGCGGTGAAGGCCGGCATGCGTGCGGTCATCTCCACCAACGGCACGCTCATCGACCGGGACATGGCCCTCCGGTTTTCCGACCTGGGCCTTTCCTACATCGGGGTGAGCCTGGACGGCCTGGAAGAGGTCAATGACTCCTTCCGCGGCGTGGAAGGCGCCTTCAGGCAGGCCCTGAACGGTATCTACCATTCCATGCGGGAGGGCATCAAGGTGGGGCTGCGCTTCACCATGAACCGCCGCAACGTCACCGAGATCCCCCGGATCTTCGACCTCATGCGGAAGGAAGGCGTTCCCCGGATCTGCTTCTACCACCTGGTGTATACGGGCAGGGCCAAGGAACTCATGGCCGAAGACCTCACGCACGGGCAGACCCGGCAGACCCTGGACCTCATCATGGACCGCACGAAAGAGATGATCGATGCAGGCCCGAACGTGGAGGTTCTCACCGTGGACAACCATGCTGACGGCCCCTACGTCTACCTGCGCATGGTCCGGCAGGGCAACCCGCGTTCCGGGGAGGTGCTGGAACTCCTCAAGATGAACGCGGGCAACTCCTCGGGCCTGGGCATCGGGTGCATCAACTGGGACGGCGACGTGTACCCGGACCAGTTCTGGCGCCACCGGGTGCTGGGCAATGTCCTGAATAAACCCTTCCCGGACATCTGGGACGATCCCGACAACGAGTTTCTCGTGATGCTCAAGAACAAGAAGGATCATGTGCAGGGTCGCTGCAGGACCTGCCGCTGGCTCGACGTATGCGCCGGCAACTTCAGGGCCCGGGCAGAGGCCGCCAGCGGCGACCCCTGGGCCGAGGACCCGGCATGCTACCTGAGCGACGAGGAGATCTCGTGACGAGGCATCACAGGATCTCGATGATCCTGTGCTGAAATCCCTTGAGCACCTCTTCGATACCCAGGGACCCTTGCGGGAAGATGGTCGAGAACAGGGCCATGCCCTCCCAGAAAGCCACCATGGCGATGCTCACATTGCGGGCGAACACCTTGTCCTCGATGTGATGGGAGATCATGGATCCCATCTCCTCGACCCAACGTGAGTATGCCTCCTGGAGCTTTGACCGAACCTCGCCATTGTACAGGGCGATCTCCCAGATCTCCACGAAGATCCTCGAGAGATTCCTGTTGAGCGTGATGCGGTTGTTGATGAACCCGAAGACCTCGTCGATGAAACCGCTCTTCGTGTACGTGCCCAGATCCTGGCTGCCGAGCCACTCCCGGGCCTGGCTCTGGTAATCGTCGATCACGTAGTCGATATAGTTCAGGAGGATGTCCTCCTTGCCGGTGAAGTAGTAGTGGAGCACCCCGTGGTTCACACCGGCGACCCGGGCGATGTCCTTGATGGAGGTCTTCTCGAAGGACTTCTCCTGGAGGCAGGCGTCCAGGGCCTTGAGGATCTGCAGCTTCCTCTCTTCCTGCACATTTTTCCGTGCCATATTCTTCTCCCCCGCTCAACCCCGCATATCCCGGCGACTTCGTGCACATGCCCTGGTACTGGGCAGGGACCGGGTACCCCTGCCTCACCCGGTCCCTGGCTGGAAAGAATCCCGGAGGCTCAGATTTCCTCCACTGTCTTCGCCATGATGCCCACTATCCTGCCGGTTTCCTCGGCGCCGATGAGCAGGCTCGGTCTTATGAGAACAGTCGTCGTATCCACCCTGCCGGTATTCACCAGCAGCCCTCCATGCCTCGCTGACGCACAGAACTTCTTCGCCAGATCATCCGTTGCCAGTCTGATGGAGATGAGCAGACCCTTCCCGGCAACCGAGACGAGCTTTCCCGCATGTTTGGCAGCGAGGGCGGAAAGATCTTTCATGAGCCTGTCTCCGAGACCGGCGACATTGACCCAGGGCTCCAGCCGGTCATACTCATCCAGGGCCGCCATGGCCACCAGACAGCCCAGGTCATGGCCGCCGAAGGTGCACAGGTGGATGAGGGGGTGGATGTCGAAAAAGTGCTTGAGCTCGGTGGTGAATACCATGGCGGTCATGGGGAACATACCGCCGGTAATGGCCTCGCCGATGATCAGGATGTCCGGCATCACCCCGATGTGCTCGTAGAAAAACCTTGTCCCGGTCCGTCCGAAGCCGCTCTGCGTTTCATCGAAGATGAGCTTTGCACCGGATGCGTCGCACAGGGATCGTATCTGCCTGTAATAGCCTGAATCGGCCATGCGGCAGTTGTTCTCCGCCTGGATTGGTTCCATGACAAAGGCTGCAGTGCGCGATGACACGGCCTTCCTGGCGGCATCGACGTCGCCGAAGGGGACGGTCTTTACTCCCGGGATGAGGCCTCCGAACTGCTCCTTTCCCGCCCTCTGAGAGAGAGAAAGCGCGAAGCCGCACTCGCCGTAGAGGCCGCCGTCCACCGTGACGAACTCGGGCCTGGATGTGAATCCCCGTGCCAGCTTGCATGCGGCATCCATGGACTCCCCACGGGTCACCCCGAACAGCACGCAGTCGAGGTTCCCGGGGATGAACTCGGACAGTCTCCTGGCGAGCAGGGCCTTGTAGTCGGAGGGCATGACAAAATTCCCCTGGTCGGTTTCGTAGATCGACTTCTTGAAGCTCTCCGCAATGGATTCGTTCCTCCTGCCCAGGTTGAATGTGCCCGCGGAGGCATAGCAGTCGAGGTAGCGCTTTCCTTCCGAGTCCTCCACATACGAACCCGCCCCTTCCTGTTCCAGGAAATCGTGCCCCTTGTCCCTGAGCATATCCACATAACTTCCGGAGAACACCTTACGGGCCTCCTGGAATATGTCGTTCGGCTTCACCGAGGCTTTCGCTGTCGTTTTCTTCATGTCAACACCTCCCTACTTTTTCGGAATGAACCTGAGGATGAGTTCCTCGATGTCACGAACCAGATTGAAGGCCACGATCTGAACATGGAGGTTGTCCAGGATCATCCGGATCGGAGGCACCTTGGCCAAGGGCAGGAGCAGGATCAGGTACCACCTCATGACCCTGACGGCGGCCCTGATGCGGCGCAGGAGTTCGTCGACCTCCTCCTGGCTCGCCGTGATGGGGATCTGGAAGCGCATGACCTGTGGCGCATTCCCGGAATACACCGCCCATACACCCTGCTTGGCCAGGCAGTCGGCCATCAGCGCCCCGATGAACTCATATTTGTATTCGATGCCGATCATGAGACCGAGGCCTCTCACCTCCTTGACGCAGTCCTCGTTCTCCCTGGCGATCTGCTCGAGACCCTCCTTAAAGCGTTTCCCGACCGTTGCCGCGTTCTCCCACAGCCTGTTCTCAACGATATAGTCGAGCACTGCGGAAGAAACGATGCAGCCCAGATCCGTGCCGCCTCCATGGGAGGTATGGAACAGGGGGTTTGCCTCCACGTAGCGGACGAGCGGCTCGATTTCCCGGTACACCACCGCGCCGTTGGGATAGAGCCCCCCGCTTATGGATTTAGCCGTGAACATGATATCCGGGGTCATGCCGTAGTGTTCCATGGCCCACAGGGTTCCCGTGCGGCCGAAACCGGTCTGTACCTCGTCGAAGATGAGCATGATGCCATGCTCGTCGCAGATCTGCCGCAGGCCCTTCATGTAATCCCCGGTCGCCACATGAATACCGCCCTCGCCCTGAATGGGTTCCAGCACGATGGCGGCGATATCCTTGGAGGCCAGCCGCCTCACCGCCTCCAGGTCATTGAAGTCCACGATGTGGAATCCCGGCATGAGGGGCAGGAACAGTTCCTTGTAGTAGTCCTTGCCGTTGGCCGAGAGGCTGTATCCTTCGTGGCCATGATACGCCTTGTTCATGGTGATCACATCGTTCCTTCCTGTTGCGCCTTTGGCGAGCTTGATGGCCCCGGCACAAGCATCGGCGCCACTGGCGCAGAGCACGACCCTGTTCAGGTCACCGGGGCACAGAGAAGCGAGCCTGGATGCAAAATTCACCTTGTGCTCGGAGAGGACAAGGTGCGACCCCGTGTCATGCGAATCCAGGGCGTTCTTGAGGACGTCCATGACGACCTCGTTCCCCCTGCCAACATTGAAGCAGCCTGCAGAGCTGAAGCAGTCGAAGAACTGCCGGCCGCTCACCGCGTCGATGAAGGTCGCCCCCTTCCTGTTCCGCTCGTAAACATCCAGGTGCGCACACCTGAGATACCTCACCTGTCCATGCGAGATGTGCTTGCCGAAGAGGTGCTGGATAAAGTCCCTCTCCTGGACATCCATCCTACGAGATCCGTTGTTTCTTAAAATATCAATTATCGGAGAAAGGGTCGCCGTCAACGATGCAGAAGGTCGCCGCCTCGCCCTCGCTCAGGCCGTTGTTCTTCAGACCGAGCGATGCGGAGCCCCCCATGGTTCCTGCTGTGAGGGCCTCAACCTGGCTGATTCCCTCGCCCGGGTCGAGCGCAGAACCGTCGGTTTTCTTCCGGTCCACGGCACGCCTGATGTTGTGCAGAGGGTCATCCGCCCCGCAGGGTCCATCGGAGCTGACACAGACCGCAACCCCCCTCTGGATAAGGCTCTTCAAAGGGAATGTCTTCAGATAGGGCAGAACTCCCATCCGCTCGATGGACTCTGCATAGAACGGGATAAATCCAGGTTGGATCGATGCCACAGCGCCGCAGCCGGCAAATGTGTCCAGGTCTTCTTCGCCCATGACAAGCATATGCTCGACCGATGCACCGGCGGGCGCAAGCTTCTTGACCAGTTCAGCCGCCTGCAGTGCAGCGACATTGCCGAGGGCATGAACGACCAGACGGTACCCCTTGTCCGTGAACACCCGCGCCCTTTCGAGAAGATCACGGGTATCCTCGAATCTCTGATAGGGCATGAATAGCTTCCCGTCTCTGACGGTGATCTTCTGCTCGAGGAGAAGGCTCAGGGGCGAAAAACTTTCGAGGGATATGCTTTCCCTTGCCGCCTTGATTGCCGCCTTCAGCCCTGCCACGATGGGCATGCATGCCGCTGTCCTGTTGGCCCCGTCCAGAAAGAACTTCGCGCTTCTCGGGGCATGGTCGGAATGTATGGCCCCCATCTCATCCTTCAATGCCGGAGGGATACACAGGCCATCATCTGCCGTCACCGACCAACTGATCTTCAGCGGGGTGTGCCTCTGGGCCTCCTTCAGGAGCTTCTGGATATCCGTGGAGACCCCCGGGTCGTGAACATGTGTCAGTCCCATCTGGAGGCACCGGTCCGCCTCATCAAGGATGATTTTTCTCTTGTCCTCTTCGCTGTATGTTCGGAAGATCTCCCGGTACATGGCGGAAAGGATCCTGTGGAGTGCATCTTCCCATACCGTCCCCTTCAGCATGCCGCCCGCGCGGATGTCGATATCCCCGGGACACCGCAGGGCGTCTCTTCTGACCCCACTCCGTCTGAGCGCCTCGGTAGAGATGAAACCCTTGTGGCAGGTTGTATCCATGACAAGGACAGGCGATCCCTTGGCGGCTGCATCGATATCCCTCAATGGAGGTAGGGCCGGGGTTTTCCACCTGGTATGATCGAGCCTTGAGAAGAAAACCCAGCCCTTGTCCGGTCCGCCTGTCATGCATGCAGACTCGATGGCCGCCAGCGCGTCTTCCTGCGATTTCCAGGAGCTCGCATCTCCGAAGTTCGGCAGCAGGGCCGATATGAAAAAGTGCCGGTGCGCATCGATGAGCCCCGGTATGACATGCCTCCCCTTGAGATCCAACGATGACTCCTTGGGGAAGGAAGCCCTTGCTGAGATCTCCAGGATCTTCCCGTCCCTGACACGCATACTACCGTGAACCTTGCTCATCGGCTTCCGGGCCCAGAGCACTGCATTGCTCAGTACGACATCTTTCCGTTGGTCCATGGATCCCCCCCTAAAGGTATCATGATAAATCCCCGTTCATCGATCCCTCAGACCCCCCGCATTTCCGTACACTCCATCTTGAACGCCTCGGCTACCTTCCGGTTCGTCAAGGTACCCCTGAACACGTTCAGACCCTTGGACAATGGCAGGTCCTCCTTCAAGGCCTGCTCCCATCCCTTGTCCGCGAGCTCCACCACATAGGGCATGGTGACATTGGTCAGGGCATACGTGGAGGTGCGGGGGACTGCGCCGGGCATGTTGGCCACGCAGTAGTGGACAATGCCCTCCTCCACGTAGGTCGGGTTGTCATGGGTGGTGGGCCTGCTCGTCTCGGCACAGCCTCCCTGGTCGATGGCGATGTCCACGAACGCTGAGCCGGGTTCCATCCTTCGCAGGAGGTCCCGGGTAATGAGGTGGGGCGTCTGGGCACCCGGGATCAGGACCGATCCGATGACGAGGTCGGCGTTGATGACGCTCTCCTCCACGTTCCCGGCATTGGCCATGAGGAGCACAGCCCGGGAATGGAAGATGTCCTCCAGGTAGTTGAGCCTCTTCTGGTTTATGTCGAGGATGGTGACCTGGGCGCCGAGACCCACGGCCAGGTGGGCCGCATTCAGGCCGGACACCCCGGCGCCGATGATGGTGACCCTGCCCGGTCGAACCCCGGGTACCCCGGAAAGGAGGATCCCCTTGCCCCCGTGTATGGTCTCCAGGCAGGTGCAACCGACCTGTATGGCCAGCCTGCCCGCCACGGCGCTCATGGGAGCGAGAAGCGGCAAAGAGCCGTCATCGAGCTGGATGGTCTCGTAGGCGATGCCCGTGACCTTGCGCGCCAGGAGCTCGCGGGTGAGCATCTCGTTGGCAGCCAGGTGGAGGTAGGTGAAAAGGATAAGCCCTTCGCGCAGACGCTCATATTCGAGATCGATGGGCTCCTTGACCTTTACGACCATATCGGCATCCGCCCAGATCTCCTCGGTCCTGTCGATCATGCGGGCGCCGGCCTGTTCAAAGGCTGCATCGAAAATGCATGACCCCATTCCCGCACTTCTCTCCACAAGCACTTCATGACCATGGTGCACAAGGGTTCTCACGCCCACGGGCGTCATGGCGACACGACCTTCCCTTGTCTTGATCTCCTTGGGAACACCTATCCTCATACAGCACTCCTGTTTAGTTGGTTGACTAACATTAACCAGAAGGAGAGGCCTTGTCAATAATATTTTAGATGATCGACTAATCTAACGCAATATCCAAGCTCCATTCACCATGAAAAGGGCCCCGGTACGAGCGGGCCCTTCGGGAAATGCCTTGCAATGAAAATGCTTGAGAAAGTCTGTCAGTCTTGAAGGATCGAGGTCTTGAACTTCCGGACATCTCCGGCCAGCACCGTGGCGGCGGTACGGAGACTGTCCATCGTGCTCGCCAGCTCCTCCACCGTGGAGGCATTGTGCTGGGTTGATCCATCGATCTGCGAGATGGCCCGGCTCAGCTCCCCGATGTTCTGGCTCTGCTCCATGCTCGAGGCACTGATCACCTCCATCATCCCGAAGAAGAACTCCATCCGGCCCATGAGCTCTTCCAGCGATGACGACGTCCGCTTCATCATCTCGTCACCGTTCCTGATCCGCCCCACCGTACCTTCGATGAGGTTCTTGATCTCGCTCGCCGCCTCTGCGGACCGTTGGGCCAGTGATCTCACCTCGCCCGCCACCACTGCGAAACCCTTGCCGTGCTCACCCGCACGCGCCGCTTCCACCGAGGCGTTGAGGGCCAGGAGGTTCGTGTGGAACGCAACCTCGTTCACGGTCACCACGATGTCCCCGATCTTCCTGGAGTCCCGGGATATCCCTTCGATGGCCTTCATCAGGTCGGCAAACACGTCCTTGTTCTGATCGATGAGTTTGGTGATGGTATTCGAGCTGTCACGTCCTTCTCGTATGAGCTCCGCGTTGTGATGGATCGTCCCGTTCATTTCCTCGATGGAGGCGGAGATCTCCTCCACCGCCGCTGCCTGCCGCTGCGTGGCCTGGGACAGGTTCTGCGACCCCGAGCTCACATCCTCGATGCTCCGGTGCAGCTGCAAGGACGTCTCCCGCACATGGCCCACGACCTGCTCCATGTCGTCCACGAACTCGTTGAACCAGAAGGCGAGCTCGCCACTCTCGTTCAGCCCTGTCACCTGCAGCCGTTTGGTCAGGTCCCCCCGTCCCTTGGCCATGTCCTGGAGCATCAACGACATCTTGCCCACCGACATTTTCAGGCTCTTCATGAGGAGAAATCCGTTGATGAAGGTCAGCAGGGCCGCCACGGACAGGATGATGAAGAAGCCGAGCTGGATGGAGGCGAGGTCGAGGCCCGTGGCTATGGACAGGTAGATGGTTCCGATAATGAGCCCCAGCGGCGGCATGGTGATGAAGATCATGGTGAAGAACAGCTTCTGGCTGAGGCTCAGGCGGAACAGCCTCACGTTGCCGTCAAGGATTCCCTTCAGACTGCAGTGCTGAAAAAAAGGGGCAAGACTGTTCTCGGAGGCGAGGTAGAAGAAGGGCACGACCAGCAGGGCCATCATGGTCAGTGCATTGATGCCGAACAATGCTTCAGGGACCGTGATGAGCCCTTTGAAGTAAAAGGTCCCCAGGCATATGGGTATGGCAAAGGGCGACCACCTCAGAAATACCACAATGGCCTCGGCAAGCGGAAGGATGGAGACCGAACGGACCGCCTGCTGAACCTCCTGCGGACTGCACGTCTCCTTTTCCATGAGCGCCATGGCCGGCCGCACCAGGGAATATTTCACCAGGGGGCCCACGATGAGGCCAAGGGTCCCTGCTATCGCTGCCACCATGGCCGCCAGGGGGAAATGATCCCCGACGCTCGGGCATGTCTTGATGAAGAAGAACACGATCATTGGTATGAGGACGATGGCGGTGATGTTCTCCTGGAAAAGCAACGGCCTGAAGAACAGTTCCCTGGTGCTCTCTTTCATGGATCCCCCCTTTTATCTGCCCGCCGAGGTTCTGGCTTTCTCAGGCTTCGCTCGAACAGCTGGACTTCATATCGGTTTTTCGTATCAATAGCTTGACATTGACGAACGAAGAACAGTGCGGGCACGTACAGGGATACGTTTCAATAAAGGATCACGAAGGGCTGCCTGCCCTTCTCATCCCAGTTCAGCCGAGTACTGACTGAGCGCTCTTCTCAGAGACCGTGCATCCGAGACCAGCATGTCGAGCCTGCTCCAGAATTCACTCCCATGCCCCCTGATCCTCGTATGCACAAGCTCGTGGAGGATGACATAGTCCATGAGTTCCTCCGGGAGCCTGGCCAGGTTGATGTTGAGGCTTATGGCTCCCCGCACGCTGCAGCTTCCCCAGCGTGTCTTCTGGTTGCGGACCGTGACACGCGCATAGGGGAAACCGTACAGCCTGGAGAGTTCTTCGAGGCGCCCGACGATCCTTTCCCGTGCCGCCGGAGGATCTTCCAGGGGGGGGAGTCTGCCGGCCGTGCTTGCACGGGCCCTGGCGAGGGATCTCATGCGATCGATGTGGCCGCGTATCCAGGCTTCCTTCGCAAGGGCGAGTTCCCTTCCCCGCGACAGCGGCATGCCTGCAGGAACTGCCACCCTCACCCTCCACGGGCGGACCGTGATGCTCACCCTGAGGGCCCTCGCGCTGTGCTCCACCAGAATTTCACCAACGCCATCCATGAGGAAGATCACGAAGCACCTTGTACCAGCACCAGCATGCCCGTTCCAGTGAAATGTGTTCCGAAGAGGATGTCCTGTCCGAGCCTGAAGCTTCGGTGGCTAATAAGGGGCTCTTTGATTAAAGTTCACAGGTGCGGCATCATGCTTCTTTGAGTATCTTGAGTTGAACATTCTCGATCATGTCCTTGACCATGACACGGTAAGCCTGCATGTGCGAAGAAACAAGATGAGCTTTCAGGGCCTCCATTGTGTCCCACTTCTCGAGAACAGTCACGACATTTTCGTCCACAACCTGGGAAGGCAGATCAGCAGGGATGTCTATGGCAGGGAAATATTCAATGCATCCTTTCTCTTTTCTCACTTCAACCATATTATCTTTGAAAATATGAAGGAAATCAGCGAGCCTGCCTGTCCTAACATGAATGGAAGCAAGAACTGTTATCATATCCACCCTCCCGTTTTCCTGTAGTGAAACAGCGCTTTCAAATATTGAATATTCGTGGACAGCGATCAAGTCCAGGGGCCTGGCGCATGTTCATTCCTGATTCTTTTTAAACGGATCAGCCTTGTGGAAGCTTTGGCAGTTGTTTGTATTCCAGGTGTCACCAAATTTTTTACAATGCATGATGTTCACGCACTTGGTGTGACAAGCCGCGCAACTCAGGTTTTGATCATCCTGCGGCTTCACCTGGGTATGATCACATGTGCAGGCTGGAGCTGAAAAACTGGGCTGGGGCTTGCTGGTAATGGTTTTAGCGCCTTCTGGTGCGGTCTCCTGGGTCAAGTTTTTACAGGAGGCCATATTGAAGCATATGGTGCTGGCTGCAAAGAAAGCAGTCAATGTCAGGACAGTAAGCCTGAGTCGGCTAGTCATGAATTTCTCCTTTCCATTTGAAAGGAAATGTCAGAAAATATTGGTATTCCTAATTACATACCCTGTATCTGCTGTGGAATATACTATCTTGAACCAGCGGCTCTGCATAGGATGAAGATATTGCAGTAACCTTCCTCTCTTCATAATGAAGTCTTCAACCTGTTGAGAGGTGATGTCAACCTTCCTATTATCCCCTCGTCTGATTTCGTTGAATTAACAGGTAGGACCTATCAATAGCCCAGTCCATCATTTATCAGCACTTCAGGGAATAATCGCTTGAATGTGAGGGCTTCCAGGCGCATTATATGATCATTGTAATGTGGTGGGGTCAAATCCCTCCTTCTTCTTTGGAAAAAAAGGAGGAAGCTATTGCAGCTTCCCCAAGAGGAGGTACGTAAGTGGTCCTTGTGGACCGCTCGTTCAATATAGTCATGCAGACCGCCTTTCAAGTGGTGTTCTTTTACAGATGAGGATTTGCCTACGCTTGCCTTGGTTGTCCGGGTGCTCTGTATTAAGATCTGCTAACCCATAGCTAACAGAAGACGGATAATAAAAAGAGGCATCCCATCATGCAACCTGACAGGATGCCTCTCTCATTTTAACCAAAAAGCACTAGGGATTGGTAAAATCGAGTGAGATCGTATTGTCGCCCGGGACTGTAACCGTATCGGTTAAGATCTCGTCAGCATAGGTGGCCACAACAGAATAGGTGCCACTAGGCAAGCTGAAATCATCAAGATACAAACCGCTTTCAATATAATTCACATTCTTGACGGCTATAACACCACAATCCAGCGTATTCTGCCGGAACTCGATAGTTGCAGATTCTTCCAAAGAATCCAATGGCAGGGTCAGATCTATGGTCATCTTCTGCATAATTGCAGGCGCCAAGCGGAATGCCTCTAATATGTAGTCATCATCCCAATCAACTGTTATCTGTTTACATGCAGTGCTGAAACCATCTGCAGTAACCACGATATTGTACTCCCCGGCTTCCAGGTACATCTGGTACTCGCCTCCATTGTCTTCTTCAATGCCCGTCTCCGTAGATTGAACAATGGTAACCTCTTGTGTATCGGCGTTGTATACCTGAGCGCTTACCGTGGCTCCCCCAATAGGTTCATCAGGGATAACAGGACCGGTGGATGTGGTAACGAGGCCGTTCAAGAGGGCAAAATACACAGTATCGAGTATTTTTATAGTTGGCTTGAGCAGCCATTTGCCACTATTGCCAGCCTTTACCACAGAGCGACTGGCATCAAAGTCAAGGATAAGACCTCTTGGGCGATCGGATTCAATTTCAAAGTTGTGGACGAGTTTAATTCCTGACGTGTACCCACTGGGAACCTTAAGCTCATGATAAGGGGAGCCGTCAATGTCTTCAATGACATAGTTTGCATGCGGGTGATCTTCTCCCAGGATGTTCTTGGTGGTGTCACCATCCGTTTCGGCGAGGATGAGGCGCATCTGTGAGTAGGTTCCTATGGGTAGGTCTACCACACCGAGAGGAGCAGTTTTCCCATCCCTGAGGTCCAGGAGATTATAGGTGGCATTCGGGGTCAGGATAGTCTGCCAAGTTCCTTCTTCCGCATCGTCACGATGGACCTGAATCTCCGTTATGGTTACATAAACCGCCTTATAATCGCCTGGTGCATCAGTAAGCTCCAACGAGAGTTGTCCGGTACTTCCGCCTTCATTATTTGATCCTCCACCACCATTGTTTGATCCTCCACAGGATGTCAACGTTAGGGCGAAGAATCCAATTAGTGCCAGTGATAGATATTTCCAGATATTCATCTGTACTTCCTCCTCCGTGAGATATCGTCTTGCCTGAACTCGTTGAATAGCGTAGATCCCTTGTTCAGCCCCGTTCCCTCCTGCATACCTCAACACCTCTGGATATGCAATCAGGAGGCCATTGGTATAGGATATGTATATTCATTAGTTACATCCGTTGGGGGGGTAAATTGGTGGACAAGCGTGTAATTTCCTTCACAGATGTGTTCTTTTTTTCCTTCTTCATCCCATAGGTGCTTTTGTACAAACCATAGATCCCTGCGATAAATGGGTGGTTTCAGAGCGTCTGAAAACCGAAGATCTTGTGTCGGACTCTATGCAGATCATCCTTCTACATCAGAATGTGTGGCACGAGATCTCTTGTTAAATAATCCCAATTCATATTGTGTCTCTGGCTTAATAACGATACACTATGACGATTATCAATTGTATTACTCTTTACTTACAGATAGACAGCATTATCATAACAGGAGACAGATGATGATGAGGAGGAATAACATTTTGCAAAGAACATATGTGAGTATTGTGGTCCTCATGGCCATAATAATAGTCAGTTTTGTGCTACCAAGTTGGGCAAAATCGCCCAAAATGAAGATGACCACAACGGTTCCGCCGGGTATCGAGTCGCCGGACAAGGTGAATACACGCCTCGGCACGCTGAGGTTCTTCGACGGCTTCCCGGACAAACCGACCGTGGATAAAATTTATGACAACCTGGACTTTCAGCGGGCGGTACAGGCGTACCTGCTGGCGTTGGCACCGGTGAACATGGCCGGGTTGCGCGAGGGGTTGCTGGGAGTTGGTCTGGCGAACATCACGATCCCGACGTTTGAAGCTAATATGAATGCCCGCTCGATTTTTCTCACGGCGAACGCCACTACGCCCTACACGTGGATCTGGATCGATCTGCATGGCGGTCCGCTGGTTGCCGAAGTGCCCCCCATGACCCTTGGTATGATTGATGACTTTTGGTTCCGCTACGTCACCGACATCGGGATCGTAGGCCCGGACCAGGGCAAGGGCGGCAAATATCTACTGTTGCCTCCCGGCTATAAGGGCGAAGTTCCGCAGGGATACATGGTCGTGCGAGTCCCAACGTTTGAGTCCATCCTCGTCTGGCGCAACATGCCGGTGAAAGGGGACATCAAGCCCGCGATCGAGAGTCTGCATAAAAACACGCACATTTATTCCTTGGCGGAGGCCTCCAATCCGCCGGCCAACACGTTCGTCAACGTGTCCAACCGGGATTTTTGTACTGTGGCGGCGGGGGATTACAAGTTCTGGGAACTGCTCAACTACGTCGTTCAGAACGAGCCCGTAGAGTCGTGCGACCCCGTGACTTTGGGATTCTACGCGTCGATAGGCATCGAGAAGGGCAAGCCGTTTGCTCCGGACGCGCGGATGAAGAAGATTCTGACCGAGGCGGCGGCGGTAGGCGATGCCACGGTGCGAACGATAACTTACCAGAGCCGGATTCCGGAAGCCTTCTACTATCCCAACAGCACGTGGCGGCAGTGGTTGGGCGGCTACAAATTCCAGTCGCAACCCGGCGTGGCCTATCTGGATGCAGCAGCCTTCTTCTATTTCTATGCAACCGGCGTGACGCCGGCCATGGAAGCGAAGATGGTCGGCAAGGGTTCCCAGTACGCCGTCGGAATCGTGGACTCAAAGGGCAATCCATTGGACGGCGGCAAGACCTACCGCCTGCATGTGCTGGCCAATGTCCCGGCGAAAGATTTCTGGTCGGCGATTGTGTACGACAACCAGACCCGTTCCATGCTCCAGACCGACCAGGATTATCCCCAGGTAAGCAGCCTGGACAAGGGTCTGGTGGTTAACAAGGACGATTCGGTGGACGTGTACTTCGGCCCTAAAGCGCCGGCCGGCATGGAGAAGAATTGGATTCAGACCATCCCCGGCAAGGGCTGGAATATGCTCTTCCGGATCTACGGCCCTCTTGATGCGTGGTTTGACAAGACCTGGCGGCTGGGAGAGATAGAACTGATGAAATAAGAGAGTCAGTCAGTGCAGTTTGAAGGAGGAATGGTTCCGTAAAGGGCTGTTCCTCCTTTACATATAAGGGGGTATATTCCAATTAATTTCAATCGTTGATTCCTGCGATAGATGGGCGTTTTGTAAATGCTTTCATATGAATATCCTGTTATGCAGTATTTTTTTGGGATAGTAATTGTTATGCATCCAATCGAGTCAAGCGGGGATTACCAATGAAACGTTGTGAATGGGCCAATAAAAACGAGCTTGAGCGATCCTATCATGATAATGAATGGGGCGTACCAATCCACGATGACAGAAGCCTGTTCGAGTTCCTTGTCTTGGAAGGAGCTCAGGCAGGACTGAGCTGGTCCATCATCCTTAGAAAGCGGGATGGTTATAGAAAAGCGTTTGACAATTTTGATGCCCGGAAAATCTCCCGATACACCCAAAATGACGTTTCCCGATTACTCGCCAATCCTGAGATCATTAGAAACAGGCTAAAGATTAATGCGACCATCACAAATGCCGGATCGTTCCTGCAGGTTCAGGAACAATTTGGAAGTTTTGACCGTTACATATGGCAATTCGTTAATGGCAGAGCTATCCAGAATTCATGGGAAAAGATGGCGGATATTCCGTCCAACATTCCTGAGTCTGACGCCATGAGCAAAGACTTGCGGAAAAGAGGATTCAAGTTCGTCGGGACAACAATCTGTTATGCCTTCATGCAAGCAGTCGGCATGGTAAACGATCATGTCGTAGGTTGTTTCAGGCACGAAAAACTCAAGAACAAAGGCATTCATAACGAGTCTGTGCGCCGGATCACCGATAAACCTGGCTCCCGGTGACCGGGCCTGTTATGCGTCTCACAAAACATGGAGGAATTATGAAGATTCCAAGAGTTACTTTACTAACACTTGGTGTATCCGATTTAAACAAGGCAACGAAATTCTATGAAGTCGTACTTGGTACACCTCCGAACACTTCCTATGACGGTGTCACCTTTATTGAGCTTCCAGGGACTTGGATTTCTCTTTATCCGCTTGAGAAACTTGCAGAGGACATCTCTCCTGAGGTCCCAGTTATTCGTAGTGGATTTAGTGGAGTCACACTTGCCCACAATGTTCGCAGCAAAGATGATGTTGTTAACATAGTAAGACGTGCTGAGTCGGCTGGTGCCCGTGTCGTGAAAGAACCACAAGAAACTTTCTGGGGTGGATTTAGTGGATACTTCGCTGACCTTGATGGTTATTACTGGGAAGTTGCTTGGGGGCCAATGTTTGAGTTTAAAGAGAATGGCGAAATGAAATTCAAAAAGGCATAACAAGCAAATCCGGCCGTCGGCCCTAGGACGCGGCTGATCTGCACCGTTGGAAGTAGAGATAACGTGCCGTTTATCACGTTGTGGGCCTGAGTGATCTCCACCTTTGATTCTAACTCAAGATTACCTCTTTGCCTGAACTGTTGCTTTCTGCGATAGATGGGCGTTTTCAGAAGGCTCCCAGACTGATGATCTTGGGCTGAAACCTACGCAGATAGGCACTCAATATCGGAGCGTGTGTACTGGCACGAGATCTATGCTTCTCGGCATGAGCTTTCTTAATCCTCATATACACTTCTGAAGGCTGGGTTGAATGGAATTGATCTAACCTTTACTGGTGATCTGTTCTATTTTGAGCAGGTTGATCTCGGTCTTCGGTTGGTATTTCCTGATCAGTCCACCGATTGCCTCATTCACGAGGAGAGAAAGCTCTTTCCCTGTTAAGGCAGACAAGACAGTAAGGGCTTTTGCATGACGTTCTTCAATGTAATAATTCCTTTTAATAAGCTTCGTGGGATAATTACCATTCCTCAGATCCAAGGGTTTTCTTCCTCTTTTTGCCATAACTACCTCGCTTCTGTAATCATTCTTGATTACTAAGGTTGATAAAAATCGCCTGATGTTTGTCTCAGTTGGTTACTATGCCTAATGCTCTATCAGAATACTAATAATTTGAAAATCATTTTCAATGCATCAGCAATTAGAATAGTCAATTCAGATTGTAAATTATTATTGTCGAGATCTCTAAATAAGATTTCTATCCCAAGCCTTTTAGATATGATCTCAGATTTACTTTATTATTTTTCACACCAGCCTTTCTCCTGATGTTGTATCGGTAGGTATGGACAGTATTTAGGGAGATGTTCAAGATACTGGCGATCTCCTTGGAACTCTTGCCATCTCGTATCAGCGATGCCACCTGAATCTCACCCGGCGAGAACGCCATATATTCAGATGAAATATTCCTTGTGAACGGCGATGTGATTTCCTCCAGATGTGACCTTATCATGGATATTGTATTCCTTTGGCTATCATTCTGGTCCATGGCCTCGAGCTTCTCGATGTGAGGCAGGATAAAAGTCTTTATGTTCGATAAGATGTTCATTTCCATGGCAGCCTTGTCTCCATCTCTCTGCCGGAGCAGGACCTTGAGGGTAGCATTCATCTCTTCCAACTCTTTCCTATGTTTTTCTAATTCAATTTCTGTAGCCTTTCGCATATCGTTTTCCTGTTTCAATTGTTCATATGCCCTTGCAAGATCTTCAGTGCGGTGATTTACCTGCTCTTCAAGGTGATCACGGTATTTCTTGAGTTCTTCCTCCACTCGCTTGCGTTCTGTCACATCACGGTCAATACCCCTGTACCCGATATGCTGCCCATCGTGGTCAAATATCGGCATGCCACTGGACTCTATCACCCGAAGCGAACCATCTTTGTGCATGATACTATATTCAAAGTTTCGCCAGGGTTGGAGATTGGGTATCACCTCATTCCAGGATGCTTGTATTCGTAAGGCTTCTTCTGATGATAGAAACTCTAGAGGTGTCTTACCGAGCACTTCCTCTTGTGAATAACCAATAACATCCTTAACTCTGGGACTGGAATAGATGGTATGCATCTGGTTATCCGATTCCCAGATCCAATCGGTCGTGTTCTCAGTTAGGTCACGGAATCGTTGTTCACTCTCTGAAAGTTCATTCGTGCGTTGCTTGACTATTTCCTCAAGGTGATCACTGTATCTTAGCAACTCTTCCTCTGCCAGCACCCTCTGGGTAACATCTCTGGCCACAGAGATCAAAGAGGATCCATGTCCTTTCTTTATGAGAGGGACACCATTTATTTCGCCGAATATCGTTTTCCCATCTTTTGTAATGAACCGGTAAACCGGATGGCGGCTCGCTCCTCCGGATAGCACGTTCTGAGCATTGTCATAAGCTCTGCCCATGTCGTTCGGATGGAGTACCCTCGTCTCCTGGAAGGTTTTTCCGACCAACTCCTCTGGCGTGTATCCGAGGACCCTTTCCACGTTCGGTGTGACACTGACGAACCTGAATTCTTCATCATTCGTGAACATGACATCATCGCTGAGTGAAAAATGGATGTCGAATATCTCTTCACTCTTGCGCAACATATTCTCCACCCTGTTGCGCTCCTCGACCTCCTTTCCCAGCTGTTCAATGGTCTCCTCAAGCTTTGCCGTACGTTCTTGAACAAGCTCTTCAAGATGATCACGGTGCTTCTTCAGTTCCTCCTCTGCACTCTTGCGATCGGTGATATCCCGAGCAGTTATTACGATGCCGCTGATTGCAGGATCTTCGAGGAGATTCTGCCCAATGGCCTCCAGGTAAACCCATGTTCCATCTGGTTTGTGGACTCGGAATTCGGTAGGTACACCAAGATTGATCTTCCGGTAGACTTCGCTTAGATCGTTTGCAACCCTTTCGAGATCAGCAGGATGGATGAATTCAAATGGTGACTTACCAATAAGATAACCAGGTTGGTAACCAAGGATGCTCTGCAAAGATGGGGTCTCATAAATCATAATCCCGTTCTGGTCCAGTATGATGATTATATCCAAAGATTTCTGGATGATGGAACGAAAGCGATTTTCACTCACCTTCGGGAACTCTTCAGCCCGCCGCTCATGAAGAGACTTTTCCAATTCCGAGATACGAATGTCTGCATCGGACAACGCTTTCTCAAGCTGTTCGATAGTCTCTTGTTTCATAAAATACTCCCATAACGATTTTTCATTACTGTGGTTAACAATAACTTAAAGGTTCCTTAATGCAAAGGTGGATGGAGGATTAACAAAGTTTTTTAGGAATGTAAGCATGTTAGTCAATTGAGTTTACTGAAGTAGAGATCTCTGCGATAACGTCACGGTCTTGAGTGGGTTGAAAACTGAAGGTCTAGGTTCGATACCTATGCCACATGACATCTTATATGCTATGCTGACCGAACAATTCTCGGTGATTCCAAATGAAGCAAGGGGTGCACTCCTCTTTTCTGTAGAGTCACCCCCGCTCTCGGTTTAGAGTTAATGCAATACAAGCCCATCAAGGAGTATCCAATATTCCCCTTCATTTTCTTTGTACATGATCCTGTAGGCACTGGGGTGATATCCCTTCTTTGCATACGCCTTGGGCTGCTTGATCTCCGCCGAGTAATCTCTGACGCCCTTAAGGAACACTGAGGAGATCATGGGCTCATAAAAGATTACGGCACCGTCATAGGTCCCGTA
>JALOOZ010000099.1 GCA_025454155.1 Thermodesulfobacteriota bacterium | reverse complement strand
CTTCATGGCCCTTCTCTCCATCCTGCCCGTTCAGCGATCCCTTCGAGGTCAGGCCGTTGTCCCTGAGCTTCCTCGTGACGGTATCCGTGCTGAAGGGTTTCATGATGTAGTCGTTGCACCCGGACTTGATACAGGCGATGATGCTCTCCTTTTCAGTGGATGCCGTGACCATGATGACCTTGACCTGATCGTCCCGGGCAAGGCCCCTCTCCCTCTCCATCTCCCTGATCCTTCCCAGCACTTCCTTCCCGTTCATCTCGGGCATGGAGATATCCAGTGTGATGAGGTCATACCGGCTGCCTTCCTCGATGGCCTTCTGGAATATATCGAGGGCCGACTGCCCGCCCGTTGCCTCATCGCATTCACCGATGCCGCTCATGATGCGCCGCATCTTCTCCCTGCTGACGAGTTCGTCATCCACCACGAGGATCCGCATCATCCCTCCTCCTCGGCAGGGGAAGCCGGTCCCTGCCGGATCCGCCCGCCCTGCCCTCATATCCTTTGCGCATACTCTTCAAGCCTCATAAATTCGTTCTCGAGACGGTCGAGTGCCTCCGCCCCCCCATCGAGGATACCTGTCCCGGCGAGCTTTTCCAGCTCCAGGGCACAGCCCGACAGGGTCTCTGCAGTCAGGTTCGCGGCTCCGCCCCTGATGGCATGGGCCTCTTTCTTCACCTGCTCCGCCCTGCCGTTCGAGATGGCCTCCCGCAGTGCGGTGATCTGACCCTTCACCGTGGCCATGAACCCGTCAAGTATTCCCCTCAGGAAGGTCCTGTCGTTGTCGAATTCCAGCAGCGCCCGGGAATAATCCATGGGTTCGGGGAGGGCGGACCCCGGATCGGCCTCGCGCATCTCTTCTCGCTGCGCGGCCCCGGGAGACCCCGTCCATTTCTCGACCATGGCGATGAGCGCGTCGCGTCTCACCGGCTTCGCGATGTAATCGTCCATCCCCGCCTGCGTACATCTCTCTCTGAAGCCCGGGACGGCGTGGGCGGTCATGGCGACGATGGGGATGTGTTTCCTGATCGAACCGGCGTCTTCCCTCCCCAGCCTCTCCTCGATATCACGAATCGCCCGCGCCGCAGCGAATCCGTCCATGACGGGCATCTCGATGTCCATGAGGATCAGATCGTAGTGGGCATGTTTGTACGCCGCAAGGGCCTGCTGACCGTCTTCCACCACATCCACCTGGCAGCCTCGAACGGCAAGGTGACGCACCGCCACCTCCCGGTTGGTGGGGTAGTCTTCAGCAAGCAGGATGCGCATCCCCGCACCGTTCATCTCGTGCAGGGCATGCCGGGTGATCAGAGGCGCAGGAACCTTGTCCGGGCCGGGTTCGCCCTGCCTGAGCACAAGGGAGATGACCTTCACGAGATCCTCCCTCCTGACGGGCTTGGGCAGGTAGCCCTGGATCCCTGCCTGCATGCATCTCTTCCCGTCACCGATGCTTCCCAGCGGGTTGAGCATGACGATGGGGACACCCTTGAATCGGTCCTCGGCCCTGATCCGTGCGGAAAGCTCGAACCCGTCCATGAACGGCATGTGGGAATCGGTCACGACGCAGTCGATCCTCCTGCCGGATGCGGCCCTGTCCTTCATGATGGAGAGTGCCTCCTGGCCCGAGGTTGCCTCCACCACCCTGCACCCCCAGGCGGCGAGATACGCGGCCACGGTGTCTCGGGCCGACACGTTGTCGTCGACCACGAGGATGTGGATGTCCCCGGGGGAGATGTCGCCGAGGACAGGCAGCCTGGGCTGCTCCTTCTGGCGTCCGAAGACCGCGGTTACCCAGAAGGTGCTCCCTTGACCCACTTCGCTCGATACGCCCACCTTGCCACCCATGAGTTCGGCCAGTTTTCTGGTGATGGAGAGCCCCAGTCCCGTGCCGCCGTACTTCCGCGTGGTGGAGGAATCGGCCTGGGTGAAGCTCTCGAAGATCGCCTCCTGCTTTTCCCTGGGGATGCCGATGCCGGTGTCCTTGACCAGGAAACGCACCTCCACCCTGTCCCCGAGACCACCTGCACATTCCGCCTTGAAGAGGATCTCGCCCCTGTCCGTGAACTTCACCGCATTGCCCACCAGGTTGGTGAGGATCTGCCTGAGCCTTCCTGGGTCTCCCACCAGCCGGGTTGGCATCTCGGGAGACAGGTACATGATGAGTTCCAGGCCTTTCTGCTCGGCCCGTACGGCGGAGCTTCGAGAGATGTCCTCCATGAGGGCCTTGAGGTCGAAGGGTAACTGCTCGAGTTCCAGGCAGGAGGACTCCAGTTTGGAGAAATCGAGGATGGCGTTCACGAGGCAGAGCAGGTTCTCCGATTCACGGTACACGGTCCCGATGAGTTCCTGCTGTTCGCTGGAAAGGCCTGTCTCCAGAACGATCTCGGTCATTCCGATGATGCCGTTGATGGGGGTGCGGATCTCGTGGCTCATGTGGGCCAGGAACTCGCCCTTGGCCCTGCTCTGCTCCTCGGCCCGGATCAAGGCCTGCTCGTACCGTGCGGCCTGCTTCCGGTGGGTGATTTCCCGGAGAATATCCCTGAAGCCAGCAGGCTCCTCCTTGGAGCAGAGCCGTCCGGTCATGTCCATGGTATTCCCGGATACGGAACCGAACCGATTCTCCAGCTCCGCCATGGCCTTCTGTCCTGCCATAAGGCGCTCGAGCGTGGTCAGCCGCGCATCGACCCTTTCAGCCGAAGCGTCGTCCCCGCGGACTCCTTCGGGGAGATGGTACGGGTTGGCGAGCAGTGCATCTTCGATCAGCACCAGGGGGTGGGTCTCGATGGCAGAAAGAAGAAACGAGGAATCGAGGCGGCCTCTCTCGTAGACGCAGAGGGTCGTTCGTCTGCACCCTTTCAGGGCCGCTGCCGGGGACTCTCTGAGGCCCCGTACCGAACCCATGTCGACGGCAACCCGCAGGGCGGAAAAACCCTTCCGGACGGCCGCGTGCTCGTGCTCTTCGAGGAAGCCCCTGAGGGCATCGACGTTTCTGAACGATCGCCTCCTCGAGAAGATGACTTGGTCCTGACTGATCATGCCGCCTGGATCGAATCCCAGGGCCCGGGCATGCCCCAGGAACTCGGCCGGGCTCCACGTCCCTCCGATGGCGAGACACCGTTCCCGGCGGCTGATACCACCCCACAGAAACAAGACCAGGGCACGCAGCGACGATGCGGCATCATCGGGAAAGAACCCGACATGATCCCCGGCCGCTATGCTCTCCAAAGGCCTCACAAGCATGTCTATACCCTCTGGGCGGGGAGTGTCCGGTACGGTTCTCGGGGCCTCCCGCACCTCACCCCGCAGTTCATCCGACTGTTCTCCCTATCGGAGGATGACAGGCAAATCATGAACAGAATGCTGGTTAAATTCCTGGATAAACTGGCGGGCTGTCAGTCCTGCGTTTCCTGGGCCCACAGCGGGGTGAAGGCGAACCTTGCCGCATCGAAGAGGCCCCGATCGCTCAGCTTGAGCCGGGGGATCACCAGCAGGGACATGAACGAGAGCGTGATGAACGGTGAAGCCATGGATGAACCCAGCTCACCGGCCAGACGCTGCAGCTGCCCGTATCTCTCGGCAACCTGCCACCCGTCGGCGTCCGACATGAGCCCGGCAATGGGGAGGAGCAGGGACTCGCATAGTGCTCCTGCTGCGACCGCCAGCCCTCCCCTGTTCTCGATGACCGTGTTCACCGCCCTGCACAGGTCCGCTTCGTCGACACCCACGGCGATGATGTTGTGGGAGTCATGGGCAACGGATGATGCGATGGCCCCCCTTCTCAGGCCGAACCCCCTGACAAAGGCCAGTGCAGGCGGATTCCTGCTGTACCGGTTCACGACTGCGATCTTCAGGATGTCCCGGTCAGGATCAGAGACCGCATAGCCCTCCCGGGTCAGAGGAGTGACTGCGTTCCATCCGGTGAGGAGGCTGCCGTCTTCGGCCTCCATGACATTGACGGCACCTCCCTGGGCCCGCAGGAAAAAGTCGGGGGCCTGCATCGTGCCGGCATGGAAGACATTGACGGCTTCTGGCCGCACATGGCCGAGAAGCGTCGATCCCCCCCTGGCGACGAGTCTGCCGTGGGCATAGGTTTCCCGCACCGTGAACTCCTCAAGATCGTCCACCACGAGGAAGTCCGCCGGATCCCCCTCCTGAAGAAGCCCCACGCCCAGGCCGTAGTGCCTCACCGGGTTGAGGCTGGCACACCGAAGGACCTTCACGGGGTCATGCCCCTTTCTGAGCGCCTCCCTCACGAGCGCATCCATGTGGCCCCTGAGAAGGTCGTCAGGGTGCTTGTCATCGCTGCAAAACATGCACATGTCGCTCCGGTAATCGAGGAGGTCGTGCAGCACGGAAAAATCCCTGGCCGCCGACCCTTCACGGATGAGGATCTTCATCCCCAGAGACAGCTTCTCGATGGCCTCCGCCAGGCTGATGGTCTCGTGGTCCGTGGTGATGCCCGCCGCGACATAGGAGACGAGCGCATCCCCTTTCAGGCCCGGGGCATGTCCGTCCACTGGCTTGCCCGCTCTTTTCGCGGCCTCGATCTTGGCCATCACCGCCGGGTCCCGGGCGATGACGCCAGGATAGTTCATGACCTCGCCGAGATGACTGATCTCCCTGCTCTCAAGAAGGGTCCCGATTTCCGGGGCATCGATGGCAGCCCCCGAGGTTTCGTACGGCGTGGCCGGGACGCACGAGGGGGCCCCGAATGAAAACCTGAAGGGGGTTGTGCGGGCGCTGTCAACCATGTACCTGACTCCTGTCATGCCCAGTACGTTGGCTATTTCGTGCGGATCGCACACGGCGGCAACGGTACCGTGGGTCAGGGCTATACGGGCGAACTCCGCCGGAGACAGCATGCTGCTCTCGACATGGACATGGGCGTCCACAAGGCCGGGGGTGAGGTATCTCTCATACCTGCCCGATTCAGGGACGACGCGTGCTATCCTTCCTGCCTGCACGTGGATGGTGGCCGGCATGATCCTTCCGGAGACGACATCCACGAGATTGCCTGAAACCTCAAACGGGCGGAATCCGGTATGACGGTCCATGCCTTCCTATTATACCTTCTCTCCTGTGAGAGACAATGTCCCCGTGGAAGGAGAGAGACCTATGCCCTCTTCTCTGCCATCCGGTACGCATGTACCCGGCGGTCCATGACCATGCGCCACAGGGGTGGAACCGCGGCGAGCAGGATCATGCCCGCATAGCCCGTGGGGAGCTGGGGGCTCCCGTCGAAGTGGCGCAGAAGCTGGTAACGCCGCTCGGGCTTGTAATGGTGGTCCGAGTGGCGCTGGAGGTTGAACAGGAAACGGTTGGAGAGCCAGTTGCTCGAGTTCCACGAGTGCACGAAGGTGACCGGCTCGTAGCGCCCGTCGGGCATTGTGCTGCGCAGCAGGCCGTAATGCTCAACATAGTTGACGATCTCCAGCAGGGAGAAGGCGATGAAAGCCTGTATGACGAACGATACGGCGGCATGCATGCCGAAAACGACGTAGAGACCGGCGATCAGCATGACCTGGGCCAAGCCATACCACAGGAGTCTGTTGTGGACGGAGAACACCCTGAAGTCTTTCCTCCTCAGCCGGCTTGCCTCGATGCCCCAGGCGCTCTTCATGCCCCCGAATACCGAGCGGAACCAGAAGGTATAGAAGTTCTCGCCCAGACGGGCCGTGGCCGGGTCCTCGGGGGTGGCCACGCTCCTGTGGTGGCCGGCCACGTGCTCGATGGCCCAGTGCATGTAGAGGGTCGTCCAGAGCATGACCCGGGAGAGGAAAGGCTCCAGAGAGCGGTTGACCCGGTGCTGGAGTTCGTGGGACACGTTGATGCCCATGACGCCCGAGGAGACTCCCAAGGAAAATATGAACCCCGCGGCCTCGAGGGGGGTCAGCGTGCCCCGCGAAATCACCCAGACACCCCAGAGCACGATACCGACCTGGAGCGGTGCACACAGCATGGTGATGATCCTGTAAGAGAACCTTTCTTTGAGGGCCTCCTCCTGTTCTGCATCGGGATTGCTGGTATTCATGCCCAGGGCCAGATCAAGCACGGGAATGACCCCGAATACGAAGACAGGGGTCAGGAAGGTGTATGCACCCCCCAGCGAGTATCCGAGAACCACGCTGAAGGGCACCAGAACGATCAGGTAAAACGGCAGTGTGCTCATCGTGTCATCCCCCTGAGGTCCAGATTCATGGTAAATGAGTAATCTTCGTTACTCAGTAATATTGATTACCGGACCATGGGAAAGGATTCACCCCCGCAAGGGGCGGTATGAAAAGAACCCACGAGGGACCCTTCTCACCGAAAGGAGATGATCTCCGCCTGAACCCTGCCGATCAAGCCGACCAGGGGCATGAGATCGTCCGGGCCCTCGCCCTCGACGATCTTGATGTGCGTCGCATCTGCCCTGACCTGCGAGAAGGTGGGATCGATGGATATCCAGGTCCCTTCCACACAGGTCTCAACCCAGGTGTGGTAGAGAAAACCACCGTGGTCGCCGGAATAGACGATCCCGTTCACCACGCGGGTAGGCAGACCCGCAGCCCGAGCCAGGGCGGCATAGAGCATGGCGTGCCCCTGGCACTCCGCCCTGCCCTTGTCCAGCACGTCCAGTGCCGAAAAGACATCCACCGGTTCCCTCTCGATGTGCTCCTGCATCCATGCGAGGATGGCGCTTATACGGTCTTCGGGCCTGACCCTTCCCCGGACGAGGCTCGATGCAAGCTCCCGGATGCGACCGTTGGCGGCAGGCACAGCTATGGTCGACCGGAGATGGGGATTGCTGACCTCTTCGCCGCACCCGCCCGGTTCGAGTACGTGGCCGGCGGCGTCGATGCGACAGATGAACCGGTCGTCTTCCCACGTGCACCGCTGACGGCCATCCGAAGGGATCCGGGTGTCCGCCTCAATACCGGTGAGCGCCACCTCCAGGTACTCGACCTGTCTGGGCCTTTCCAGCCTCACCCCGGTCCTGATGAGGCTGAAGTCGAGCAGGGCCTCGCTCTTGTTCACCGAAGACCGTGCAAGGTACGCCTTTGCGCCGGCCTCGCCTTCGATCCCGGATATCATGACGCCTCCCAGCGCCATCTCCAGCAGGGGGCGGCCCGCCTCGTCCAGCCAGGCGGTCACCTCCTGGCCGTGCAGCACGGTCTTCACCTTGAAGCCGTTGCCGGCGAACAGGTCGCTTTCCTCGAAGGCGAGGACCTCCTGGCGGGCACCTGAAATCCCCCTCGTCTCGCCGTCATAGACCAGGTACTCGAACGACCGTCCGACCTGCAAGCCCTTTACGGCCGGGTACAGGTACAGGACGCTGGAGGGATGCACCGGCCCGAGGGTGCGCAGAGACTGCCTGGTAATCTCCCCGGAGGCATCGACCTGGGTATGCAGCTCATCGCCCTGCATCTTCCCCGTGATGTGCAGGGTGCTGCCGTCCATGTCATAGTCGTAGGAGAACGTCGAGATCGTCAGGTCGGCGTTCACCCGGTCGTATGCCTTGAGCGAGAAGCGCTTCTCCATCATGAGGAACTTCAGAGAAAAGACCGCCTCGGAGGTGATGTCGAGCTGCCCGGGGGCGTCCAGGGCAGGCGCGAGCCTGAAGTGGGAGAACCCTATCTTATCGCCGTTGAACACGATGCCGCTCCAGTATTCCTGGTCCGCCGCCTTCACGGGATCGAAGCCTACCGGTGCAAGGGGAGGATTTCCTGCCGGGCGGAAATGGGTGCCCGCGCAGCCATGGGCCGCCATGACGAGCACGGCCATCCCGATCGCGCAGAGCAGGCTCCTGGTCTCATGAAGCATGTATTCATGATAACCGCTCTGACGGCTTCAGGGAAGAACCTTCGCAGCCGGATGCGGGTGATCCAGGTCGTGCCCCGAGGAAACTGGACGTCGTCGAGGACGCGGACATGATCATCCCTTCGCTCCCCGCCGGGCACGGCCAGGTGTCGGCTGCCTCCGCCTAGAGGTCGTACAGGGTATCGTCCACCTTGGGCTTCTCGCCCCTTCTCCTTCTCCCGGACGCCCGGTCCATGACAAAGGGTTCCTCCCCCTCCAGGAGATCCCCCAGCTCCGCCTCGATCCTGTCCGGGTCCTCCCCGCGTTCCATCCTGCCGAGGGCCTCCTCCATGCCCGAGCCCATCTTGAGCCCGGTGGCCTCGGTCAGCTTCCTCATGAGCCTCGCCGCCTGCCGGGGATCGTCCTCGCTGATGCTTCCCGCTTCGCTGGCCAGCATGGACATGGCCTTTTCCATCTTGCCCTCGTCGAGGGGGGGCATGTCGCCCTCACCTTCATCGCCCCTCCTTCCGGAAATGGCTGCAAAGAGGGAGACCTTCTTCCTGAGCTTGACGGTCCTGCACCGGGGGCATCTGGGGATTTTCTCCGTGTTGACGGTCCTGGAGAAGAAGTTGTAGATGGTGTCGCACCGGCTGCAGTAGAATTCGTAGATCGGCATGGGCTCTCCCTGCTCAGTTATTTCCTGACCCTTTATGGAACAAATGCGCGGGAGAAATCAACATGGATTCTTCGTCGGCCCCCCCGGGAATTCTGAATGCCCTGCCATCTTTATTCTTGCCATTTGCCGCAGACATGCTATTATCATGCCCGATCAGGCAAAGCCACCCATGAACCTTAGATGATTACATCGACAGACAACCTCATAATCCAGCCAAGGAGTACCCATGTATTTCAATGAACTGCACCTTGACGAGCGCATCATGCTCGGTATCAGCGATGCGGGATTCACCGAGTGCACACCGGTGCAGGCGGCTACGTTCCA
>JALOOZ010000008.1 GCA_025454155.1 Thermodesulfobacteriota bacterium | reverse complement strand
TGCACTCATGAACATTCCCTGCACCAAGGTCTTGAGGGGATTGCCGAAATCATGTCCCCAGCCTGACTGCTGAATGTGGACAAAGGCCAGGAAATCACCTGTCAGATAATAGTTATAGATGCAGAATACCAGCAATCCCAATGGCAGAAGGGCCAGCGCGAGGATATCGATTCTGATGCTCTTCAACCTGAAGCCCTTTGCTTTCATATACTCATAAAACAGAGGGATGGCGACATACACGCCGGGCACCCTTGTCAGTGACAGGAAGAATCCGGCAGTACCGGCCTTGAGCCAGCTGCCCCTGCGTGCACAGGAGAAGCAGCAGATGACGAGCATCAGGAACAGGGCCTCGGATAAAACGCCGGACAGTATGAACGAGGTCGGCCAGATGAACATGTATTTGACTGATCGGAGAGCGACCTCCTGGTCATGATCAAGCCCTGCGAGTCTGTACAGCAGGATCGCCGCTCCCAGGAGCGACACATTTGAAATGATCAGCCCTGCATAGAAGTGATTGCCCGTGACAGCCCCGAGGAGCTTGATGAGGGTCGGGTAGAGGGGGAAAAAGGCGTAATTGCAGAAATTCTGATAGTGCGCTTCCGCTGCATACCAGTTTTTTGCAATGTCGAGGTACCACCCCGTGTCCCACTGTCCCCAGATATCCAGCCAGCTCTGGGAGGGATGTTCCCAATCCAGCCTGCCGCCCGTCCTCCTCCCGATAAGGTTGATCGACAGGACACCTACGACTGTCAAAACCCCTCGTGAAACAAGGAAGAGCAGGATGATCTCGGTGAGTCCGGAGGGGAGTTTGCCGGGAAGCCCCCACAACCCCCATCTTTCTTTGACGGGGGCCGGTTGCTTTGCTTCGGTTCTCTTGGCCAGACTGATTTTGTACTTCATAGGGCCTGTAATGTTCCACGCTTCACGGAAATGTAAAAATAAAATACAAGAATATCGAGGTATTTGAAAGGCAAATCGTCGATCACACGGCCACAACCGAATCCTGCCGGGACGTGACGTATTGGAAAGACACGTGCAAGGATGAACCCCTGGTGATCCAACGCACTTCAGGCTCTGGTTTCTTCGGGGATTCCCGCTATAATAAATCGTAGGCTTGCAGGTTCGGCCGGTGTCCCGGCAGACGTCTCGAGGCCCTCGTTGAAAGTGCGTGGAAAAGGACATGCGGCCCAGGGCGGGAGGCAGAAAGCGTGCACGATGAAGAGAAGACGAAGGAGCAGCTCATCGATGAGCTGGCTCAAGCTCGGCAGCTGATCAGGGAACTGGAGGAAGCGAGCTCACGCAGCAGGCCGATGGAGGGGGCCCTCGAGGAGAACGAGGAGCGGTACCGGCGGATAACCTCGGCCATCACGGACTATATCTTCACCGTCTATGTGGAGGACGGCGTTGCTTCCCGCACGCTGCACACACCTGTCTGCGAGCCCGTGACGGGATACACGGCCGAGGAGTTCAACCAGGATCCCTTCCTGTGGTTCAACATGGTCGTGGAGGAAGACCAGGAGAGAGTCAGGGCCCATATCGCGGGGATCCTCAGGGGTGAAGACCGGGGGGCCATCGAGCACCGCATCCTGCGCAAGGACGGAAGCGTGCGGTGGGTCAGCAACACCCCGGTTCTCCACCACGACCCTGGCGGCAGACTCATCTCCTATGACGGTGTCATCCGTGACATCACCGAGAGGAAGCAGGCGGAGGAGGAACTCCAGAAGCTGGCTTCACTGGTCAGGTACAGCAGCGAGCTCGTCAACCTTGCCACCCTCGACGGGAGGATGATCTTTCTCAACGAAACCGGGTGCAGGATGCTGGGCATCTGTCCCGATGACGTCGAACAGGTGAGCATCTCGCAGGTCATACCAGATCATCTGCACGAGAAGCTGCAGGGTGAACTCCTGCCCGCACTGATGAGCGGCGGCACCTGGGAGGGCGAGCTGCAGTACCGCAACCTCGAGACCGGGAGGCTCACGGACGTCCATGCCATCACCTTCACCATAACGGACCAGGGGACCGGGGCACCCCTGTTTCTCGCCAACGTTTCACAGGACATCACGGAAAGGAAGCGGGCCGAAGAGGAAAAGAGGAGGCTCGAGACACAGCTCATCCAATCGCACAAGATGGAAGCGCTGGGCACCCTGGCAGGGGGTATCGCCCACGATTTCAACAACATCCTTTCCGCCATCATCGCATATGCCCAGAGGGGCATGCAGAACGCCCCGGACACGGACAAGGTGCGAAAGAGCCTGGATGAGATACTCAAGGTAAGCGGCCGGGCAAGGGACCTGGTGAAACAGATCCTCGCCTTCAGCCGGCGCACCACGCACGAATATACCCAGGTCAAGCTGGATGCCACCATCAAGGAATCGCTCAAGATGCTGCGCGCCATCCTGCCCAAGACCATAGAAATCCGCCAGAGCCTCCCCACGAACGGGTGGGTCATGGCAGACGCAACCCAGATGCATCAGGTGGTGATGAACCTCTGTGCCAATGCAGCCCAGGCCATGGGAGAATGGGGAGGGGTTCTGGAGGTGGGCCTGAACAAGGTCCTGGTAAATGAAGGTGTCGAGGTGCTTGATCTGGGACTGCCCCCCGGTCCCTATGTGAGGCTCACCATAAGCGATTCGGGGCACGGCATGCCCCCGGAGGTTCTGGCGCGGATCTTCGATCCTTACTTCACCACCAAGGAGAAGGGCCGCGGCACGGGACTGGGATTGTCGGTCGTGCACGGCATCGTGAAGAGCCACAAGGGTGCGATCACCTGCAGAAGCGTACAGGGCGAAGGAACCACCTTCGAAATCTTCCTGCCGGAGGTTGAATTCAAGAGGGAGGCGGCTGCGCCGCTGGCTGAAGGCACTCGCCCGAAACTGAATGGAACGGAGAGGATCCTCTTCATTGACGATGAACAGATCCTGGTGAAGGCGGTGAAAGAGGGGCTGCGGTACCTCGGCTACCGCGTGGTCACCAGGACAAGCAGCATGGCCGCCCTCGAGCTTTTCAGGAAACACCACGACCGGTTCGATCTCGTGATCAGCGACGTGATCATGCCGGCCATGACCGGAGACAGGCTGGCCCAGGAACTGCTGAAGATCCGCCGGGACATCCCCATAATCCTCTGTACCGGATACAGCGAACACATGACCGAGGCCAAGGCAAGGGATCTAGGCGTTCGGGACTATTTCATGAAGCCCCTTGAGATCGAGGACCTGGCCAAGACCATCAGAAGGGTGCTGGATGCAAAATAGTGTTTCTCCAGCCGTGACCAATGATGTACAACTCCTCCATGGAGATCACCTTCACCCCCATCGGTGTCATGCATTGCGAACTGACCGAACCGGATGCAGCGCCCAAGTTCTACACCGAGTCCCATGTCAGGGGCACCATCGAGATCTACTCCCCGTACGCCGAGGGGCTCACCAATCTCGAGGAATACGGGCACATCGTGGTCCTCTTTCACTTCCACCGCTCCAGGGGATACGATCTCAAGCAGAAACGCCGGGGCGTTGGTGAGCTCCGGGGCGTTTTCAGCCTGTGCTCGCCGAACCGGCCCAACGGCATCGGGTTGTCGGTGCTGAAGCTCCTCAAGGTGGAAGGGAATCTGCTCCACGTGGGACATGTGGACATGCTTGACGGCACGCCCATCCTCGACATCAAGCCCTACAAGCCCATGGATTACCCCCGGGAGGGATAGCCCCCCGGTCAGGTCCGTCCTGATTATGCATTGATATTTTTCCCCTGATATGGTTTTGTAGTGCCCTTGGAGAGGATGCCGCATCTTGAGGTGCGCCTCCAGCATTCCGGTGCGGACGAGGACCGGGACGCCCTCCGGCAGAGCCCGTGCACAATCCTCCAGAAAGAGAGCATACACCGTGAGAGGCATCTGAAGGAGAACACCCATGGAATACGATATGCCCCTGTTCAGGCCGCCTTCCGAGGCGCGCTCGCTCATCTTCCAGGTGACGCTCGGCTGCTCGTGGAACCGCTGCATGTTCTGCGCCATGTACAAGACCAAGAGCTTCCTGGTGAGGCCCTTCGAGGAGGTGGAGCGGGACGTCGTGGAGATGTCGTGGCGCTACCCCGATACAAGGAAGATCTTCCTGGCCGACGGCGATCCCCTGGCGGCGCCCTCGGACTACCTCATCAAAGTGCTCGACCTCATGAACCGGCGGTTTCCCGCCCTGGAGCGCATCAGCAGCTATGCCGGCCCCACGAACCTCAAGGGCAAGACAGTCGACGAACTCAAGGAGTTCAAGGCACGCAAGCTCGACGTCCTGTACCTGGGCATCGAGACGGGCAACGACAGACTCCTGAAGAAGATCAAGAAGGGAGCAACGGCCAGACAGATCATCGAGGTGAGCCGGAAGGCCATCGATGCGGGCCTGCGCATGTCCACCTTCATCATCCTGGGCCTGGGCGGGGTGGACGGCAGCTACGACCATGCCAAGGACTCGGCCAGGGTGGCCAATGCCATCGACCCCCACTTCCTGGCCACGCTCACCCTCATGCTGGGGCCCTACGAAAAGGTCTACGAACAGGAGATGATGGGCGACGGCTTCAGGCTCATCGACAAGAAGCAGACCCTCCAGGAGCTCCGGTGGTTCGTGGAGGACCTGGACGTCACCGACTGCAAGTTCGGCTCCGAGCACGCGTCCAACTACCTGCCCATAAGCGGGACCCTGCCCCGGGAAAAGGACGGGATCCTGCGTCTCATTGACACGGCGCTTGCTGACATGTCGTCGAAGATGCTCAGGCCGGACTGGGCCCGGGGGCTCTGATGGAGATCAAGGCCATACGGGGAATGAACGACATCCTGCCCGAGGAGTCCGGAAGGTGGCGCCTCCTGGAGGACACCACGAGAAGGATCTTCTCTCTCTATGGATTCGCCGAGCTCCGGCCTCCTCTGCTGGAGAGGACCGAACTCTTCCTGCGGGGCATCGGCGACGAGACCGACGTGGTGGAAAAGCAGATGTACACCTTCACGGACAAGGGAGGCGACTCGGTGACCCTGAGGCCCGAGGCCACTGCCTGCGTGCTCCGCGCTGTCATCGAGCACGGCCTGCTGGGCAAGGATCCCGTGCAGAAGCTCTACAGCATCGGGCCCATGTTCCGCTACGAAAGGCCACAGAAGGGCAGGTACCGCCAGTTCCACCAGATCAATGCCGAGCGTCTCGGTGAGGACGGCCCCCTGGCCGACGCCGAGACCCTTGCCATGGCCTACGACCTGGCGAGGTCGATCCTGGGCAGGGAGGCGCTGCTCATGGAGGTGAACTCGCTCGGATGCAAGGAGTGCAGGCCCGCCTTCAAGGCCGAGCTGGAGGGTTTCCTCGCATCACGCCAGGAACTTCTCTGCAGCGACTGCCGGCGCAGGATGCACACCAACCCGCTGCGGGTGCTCGACTGCAAGGTCGAGTCCTGCAGGGAGGCGGTACGGAACGCCCCGCTCATGGACAGACTCCTCTGCAACGGCTGCAGGGATCACCACGGCAAGGTTCTGGAGGGGCTCGGTGCCCTTGGTGTGAGCTGCGAGGAGAACCCCAGGCTGGTCCGCGGGCTCGACTACTACACCAGGACCACCTTCGAGATAACGGCCGCGGGCCTTGGCTCGCAGAACGCCGTTGCCGGCGGCGGCAGGTACGACGACCTGCTGAGCGTCCTGGGGGGACCCCAGGTGGGGGGCATCGGCTTCGCCTTCGGCATGGAGCGCATGATCATGCTCATGGGGGAAGCCAGACACAGGGAAACGGGCTGTTTCGTGGTGACTCAGCCCAGGCCCGACATCGAACTGGCATCCCTTGCACTGATCTCCGAGCTGAGGTCGGCAGGCATCCGGACAGAGGCGTCCCCGGGCAGGAGCTTCAAGGCCCAGATGCGCCGGGCAGACAGGTCGGGCTACCCGCTGTGCGCCATCCTCGGCGAGGACGAGGTAAAGACAGCCACCCTGACCATACGGGACATGAGAACAGCCTCCCAGATCAAGATAAACAGGGCCGCGGTCCTGGAGGAAGTTACATCACTGCTTGCGGACAGAAAAGGAGAATGAGCGTGACGAGCGGCATGAACAATCTGAAGCGGACCCACTATTGCGGCGAGATCAACCATGTTTCTGAGGGCACCGGCGTAACCCTCTTCGGCTGGGTGCAGCGCAGGAGGGACCTCGGCGGCCTCATCTTCATCGACATCCGCGACCGGACCGGGATTGCGCAGGTGGTCTGCAACCCGGAAGACCAGCCCAAGGCACATGCCGTGGCCCACACGCTGCGCCCCGAGTACTGCATCGCCGTGACCGGTGCGCTGGCCAGACGCCCCGAGGAGATGCGCAACCCGGCCATGGCCACCGGCGACGTGGAGCTCATCGCCCACGATGTGGAGGTCTTCAACGAGGCCATGACACCGCCCTTCGTCATCGAGGACGGGGCCGACATAAACGACACGCTTCGGCTCAAGTACCGGTACCTCGACCTGAGGAGGCCGAGCCTCCAGAGGAACATCATCCTCAGGCACAAGGCGGCCCAGTGCATCAGGCGCTACTATGACGCCCACGGCTTCCTCGAGGTGGAGACCCCGGTGCTCGCCAAGAGCACGCCCGAGGGGGCCCGCGACTACCTGGTCCCGAGCAGGATCTTCCCGGGGAAATTCTACGCCCTGCCCCAGTCTCCCCAGCTCTTCAAGCAGCTCCTCATGGTCGCGGGGTTCGATCGCTACTACCAGATCGTCAAGTGCTTCCGCGACGAGGACCTGCGGGCCGACCGCCAGCCCGAATTCACCCAGATCGACATCGAGATGTCGTTCCTGACCATGGACGAGGTCCTGACGATCAACGAGGGGGCCATCGCGACCCTCTTCAAGGAGACCATCGGCGTGGATCTGCCGCAGCCATTCACGCGGATGAGCTACGAGACGGCCATGGCGGAGTACGGGAACGACAGGCCGGACACCCGCTTCGGCATGAAGCTCGTCGATGTCTCGGATATCGCCGCCACCTCCGAGTTCCGCGTGTTCACCCAGGCGGTGGCGGAGGGGGGGGCGGTCAAGGCCATCGCCGTGAAGGCGCCGCACAACCTCAGCAGGAAGGACCTTGACTCGCTGCAGACGGCCATTGCCGACTACGGTGCCAAGGGAGTTCTCTGGGCGCGCCTCGATGAGGACGGGTGGAAATCCACGCTGACGAAGTTCTTCAAGGAAGGGCAGTGGGCAGGCATCGCGCTTCGGCTCGGCATGGCCGCGGGCGATGTGGCCCTGTTCATCGCGGACAAGAAGGGCGTGGTGAATGCCAGCCTCTCGGCCCTGAGACTGCACCTCGCCGAGCGGCTGAAGCTGGTCTCCGATGGGTCCTTCAGCGCCCTGTGGGTGACGGACTTCCCTTTGCTGGAAAGGAGCGAGGAGCAGGGCAGGCTCGTCTCGGTCCACCACCCCTTCACCGCACCGGCGCCGGAAGACCTGGACCTTCTCGATACAGACCCGGCAAAAGTCAGGAGCCAGGCCTATGACATGGTCATCAACGGAAACGAGGTGGGAGGCGGAAGCATAAGGATCCATACCCAGGACATCCAGCAGAAGGTCTTCAAGGTGATCGGATTGACCGAGGAGCAGGCCAGGGTCAAATTCGGGTACCTCCTGGAGGCGCTCCGGTACGGCGCACCGCCCCACGGAGGAATCGCCTTCGGGCTCGACAGGCTCATCATGCTGCTGGCCGGGACCGCGAGCATCCGTGACGTCATCGCCTTCCCCAAGACGCAGAAGGCGTTCTGCACCATGACCGAGGCACCCTCGGACGTGGACCCGGTCCAGCTCACCGAGCTCGGGCTGAAGAGAATAGAGGGCAGGCAATGAAAAAGATCCTCACAGTCGGCCTTGTGGTACTGTTCCTGTTCGGCTGCGCCACGGTGAAGAGCGCACCGGACGTTTCCGATCCCCGCGGGGAGTCCCTGAAACAGGGAGTGGAGAGCTTCAGGAAGGCGCTGGATGCCATGGACGACAAGGACGATGCTGCCGCTGCCCAGGCCTTTTCAGAGGCGCTGAAGCAGTTCCGGTCCGCAGAGCTGGAGATGCGGTCCATCATGAAGGGGGCCTCCGAGCAGCTCTCCAAGGTCGTGGAGATCTCGGGCTTCGAGTATGCGAAGAGGGAGGCCTTTTCGCTCCTGCTCATCTACCTCGACATGCAGACCGCCTATGCCGACCAGAACGGTTCCGAGCTGCAGTCTCTTGCGGTGAGGTTCAACGTCGCCTACCAGGACACCGTGAAGAAGACCGCCGAGGAGAAGCAGAAGATGATCGAGGAGATCGGCAGCGAGATCGCGGTCAAGCGCGAGGAGATCCGGTCGAGCGCGGAGCCGTCCGTGCTGGAGGTCTATCCGAGCATCTACGTGGTGAAGAAGGGCGACACCCTGCCGAGCATCGCGGCACGGCATGAGGTCTACAACGACTCCTTCATGTGGCCCCTGATCTACAAGGCCAACCGCGACCAGATCAAGGATCCCAAGGACCTGTACGCCGGGCAGGATCTCAAGATACCCCGCGAGATGACCACCGACGAGATCGTCGAGGCCCGCCGGGAGGCGGGGGCGCCGGAGCCGGAGAAGATACCCAAGGACGCGTACACGCCGAAAGGGAAGAAGAAATAACATGGGCAGATGGGATCCTGAGAAA
Source organism: Thermodesulfobacteriota bacterium (assembly GCA_025454155.1). Classification (GTDB taxonomy): domain Bacteria; phylum Desulfobacterota; class Desulfomonilia; order UBA1062; family UBA1062; genus MWEI01. Next base: position 31,525 of record JALOOZ010000008.1, on the reverse strand, counting down.
AGGGTTTTCTACTACACACCGGGCAAGAACTTCGCAACCGGGATCCAGGAGATCGAGAAGGGCAACTACTACCGCGCGCTCTTCAACTATGACGAGGTGCCGAAGATCGACTTCGACATGCGGCTGATCCCCATCCAGCCTGCGGAGGACATCTTCATCACCGACACCACGTTCAGGGACGGGCAGCAGTCCATGACGCCGTTCACCGTGGAGCAGATCGAGCGCATATACGACTTTCTCCACCGCATCAGCGGGGACTCCGGCCTGATCCGGGCCAGCGAGTTCTTCCTCTACACCAGGAAGGACAAGGCAGCGGTGGAGGCCTGCCTGGCCAAGGGGTACAACTTTCCCAAGGTGACCTCGTGGATACGGGCCCACAGGGACGATCTCAAGCTCGTCAGGGCCATGGGCATCGACGAGACCGGCATCCTCACCTCGGTGTCCGACTACCACATCTTCCTCAAGCTCGGCTGGTCCCGCCGCAAGGCCCTGGACGACTACCTGGGCATCGTCAAGGAGGCCCTGAGCCAGGGCATCACCCCGCGGTGCCACTTCGAGGACGTGACCAGGGCGGACATCTACGGGTTCTGCATCCCCTTTGCCCGCGAGCTCATGGGGCTCCGCGACGAGTCCGGCATCGACGTGAAGATCAGGCTCTGCGACACCCTGGGCTATGCGGTGTCGTTCCCGGGCGCGGCGCTTCCCCGGGCCGTTGACAAGCTCGTGCGGGCCTTCGTGGACGACGCCGGCGTACCCTCCCACCTGCTCGAGTGGCACGGGCACAACGACTTCCACAAGGTCGTGGCCAACGCCACCAGTGCCTGGCTCTACGGGTGCAGCGCGGTGAACGCCGCCATCTTCGGATTCGGCGAGCGCACCGGCAACACGCCGGTCGAGGCCATGGTCTTCGAGTACCTGTCGCTGCGGGGTCACGACGACGACTCCATCGACACCCGGGCCATCACCGAGCTGTCCGAGTACGTGAGCACGGAGCTGGGATACCATATCCCGGGTAACTACCCCTTCGTTGGCAGGAACTTCAACGTGACCAGGGCCGGCATCCACGCGGACGGCCTGGTGAAGAACGAGGAGATCTACAACATCTTCGACACCGGGAGGATCCTGAACCGCCCCATCGAGATCGCCATCACGGACAAGTCCGGCAAGGCGGGTCTGGCCCACTGGGTCAACACCCACTTCAAGCTCAAGGAGAACGAACGGATCGACAAGCGGCACCCGGGCATCGCCCGGATGTACCAGCAGGTGGTCAGGGAGTACGAGGACGGCCGAAACACCTCGCTCTCCGACGAGGAGCTGGAGAAGCTCGCCACCCGGTTCATCCCGCACCTCTTCCTGTCCGGTTTCGACCTCATCAAGTACGAGGCCCGGGAGTACGCCAGCCAGCTCATCGAGAAGCTCCTGGAGAACGGGGACGTGAAGGGCATGAACCCCCGGAGGCAGGAGCCTGTCATCACCGAGTTCATCAAGGAGTACCCGTTCATCCAGTTCGCCTATGTCACGGACCTGGGGGGCATCAAGATCACCAGGAACATCACCCAGCCGGAGTACAAGGGCCAGTTCATGCACAAGATGAAGGAGCACGAGGACTGCTCGGACCGGGACTGGTTCATCAGGACCAGCGCCGACGGCAGGCTCCATGTGAGCGGGGTGACGACTTCTCGCATCACCGGGGCGCTCATCATGACGGTCTCGGCACCGGTCCTCAACGACGACCTAGACATGGTGGGGGTCCTGGGCCTGGACATCCGCTTCGAGGACGTGGTCAAGGCCATCCAGAGCATGTACGAGGCCAGGGGCACGGCCATGAGCTCCGCCGATCTCCAGAAGTACCAGCGGGTGCTCTGGGAAGAGCTCCACCGGGACCAGGAGTTTGGGAAATAGCTTGAGCAGGGAAAGGACAGACATGACCGGCACGAAGATAACGTTTGAGAACAATACGCTGCGCGTACCCTCTGACCCCGTCATCCCCTACATCGAGGGTGACGGCGTGGGGCCGGACATCTGGGCCGCCTCCAGTGCGGTCTTCGATGCGGCGGTGGAAAAGGCCTACAAGGGAAAGCGTCATATCGTCTGGAAGGAGATCTATGCGGGGGAGAAGGCCAACGCCAAGTTCGGCACGTACCTGCCGGAGGCGACCATCGAGGCCTTCAGGGAGTACATCGTGGGCATCAAGGGGCCCCTGACCACCCCCGTGGGCGGCGGCATGCGGAGCCTGAACGTGGCGCTCCGCCAGATCCTCGACCTGTTCGCGTGCATCCGTCCGGTGAAGTACTATGCCGGCACTCCTGCGCCGGTGAAGCGGCCCGAGCTGGTGGACATCACCGTGTTCCGGGAAAACACGGAAGATCTCTACGCGGGCATCGAGTGGTCCAAGGGGAGCCCCGATGCGACCAGGGTGATCTCCTTCCTGAACGAGCAGATGGGCACGCATATCCGGGAAGACTCCGGGATCGGAATCAAGCCCATTTCGGTAACAGGGACCAAGCGCCTGGTGCGCATGGCCATCGAGTACGCCCTCAAGCACGGCAGGAAGACCGTGACCCTGGTGCACAAGGGCAACATCATGAAGTTCACCGAGGGGGCGTTCAGGGACTGGGGCTACGAGCTCGCACGGGATGAGTTCGGGGACGTGACCATCTCCGAGGCGGATCTCAACAGGAAGTTCGGCGGCAAGATGCCCGGGGGGAAGATCCTCATCAATGACAGGATAGCCGACTCCATGTTCCAGCAGGTCCTGCTGAGGCCTGAGGAGTATGACGTATTGGCCGTGCCGAACCTCATAGGCGACTTCATATCCGATGCCCTGGCCGCCCAGGTGGGCGGGCTGGGCATGGCACCGGGGGCGAACATCGGGATCCCGTTCGCCGTGTTCGAGGCGACGCACGGGACAGCGCCCAAGTATGCGGGCCAGGACAGGATCAACCCGGGCTCGCTCATATTGTCGGGTGCCATGATGCTCGATTATCTGGGGTGGGACGAGGCGGCGGGGCTGGTGAGGAAAGGCCTCGAGAAGGCCATATCGGACAAGCAGGTCACGTATGACCTGGAGCGGCAGATGGATGGCGCGACCCTGCTGAAGTGCTCGGAGTTCGGCAACGCGATCATCGAGAGGATGTAGGGGTCGAGAAGACCGTACGGGATGAACGGCCGGCCTGGGCTTGGATCAGGAAGTTGCAGGGGCCTGGATACAGCCGCTCGCCTGCGGTGACTCCAAGGTCTGTACTGCCTGAAGATCCCAACCCCTATTCAGATTTCTCGGTGTCCTCATTCCCTTCCAGGACAATGTCATCTATGTCCAGGGCATATTCGGCGTCAACTTCATTGACGACTTCAATGGCATCATCCTTCTCTTCGGGGGCAGTTATGGCGTGATATGATCTTCCAGGGGAGAAGGACCGTCGCTTTTTCTTCTTCCTGGCTGTTCCCTTTGCCTCGTCATCGTTCTGGTTGGCTCCACATGAAGGGCAAAGGGGCTGCGGTTTGCCCAGGTCATAGAACTTGGCTCCGCACTTGTAGCACTTGTATCGTGACCCGAGAACGACGACAGCAAGCACCTTTTTCTTTGGCTGCTTCTTCTCGTCTACGGCCAGCTCCCTTTTCTCGGCTTGCATCTTTACCGCTTCGGCAGGGGCCTTCTTCAGGGGGGGCTTCTTCTTGAGGGCAGGCGGTTCTTTTTTCTCGGGTTGCATCTTTACCGCTTCGGCAGGGGCCTTTTTCTGGGGAGGCTTCTTCTTGAGGGCGGGCGGTTCTTTTTTCTTGGGTTGCTTCTTAACCGCAGCAGCAGGGGCCTTCTTCTTGGGTTGCTTCGGAGCCTTTGCAGCAGACGCCTTTTTCAGGGGGGGCTTCTTCTTGAGGGCAGGCGGTTCTTTTTTCCTGGGTTGCTTTTTCGCTGCAGCAGCAGGGGCCTTCTTCTGGGTTTGCTTTTTCATGGTCCTACTTATTGACCGCGTCCTTCAATGCCTTGCCTGCCTTGAATCGAGGGGCCTTGCTTGCCTTGATCTTTATCTTCTGCCTGGTCTGGGGATTCACACCATTTCTGGCAGCTCTCTTTGCCACAACGAAGGTTCCGAAACCTACCAGGGTGACCTTGTCACCCTTCTTCATGGCACCGGCAATCACGTCAGTGAGGGCATCCACCGCTTCCAATGCTGCTGCCTTGGAGATCTTCCCCTTGCCGGCTACCACTTCAACCAGATCCGTTTTTGTCATTACTTCCTCCTCGAATTTTTTATCTGTCACCACCACTCATCGCTATGCTGCTCTACGATGAAGGACATACCAGCCTGTTCCCTTCCTGCGGGCAATGATGGCAGCAGTTACAGCAAGAATAACTGCTGTTGCCATAAAGAAAATGTGGAGATAGGGAAGATACACCATAGAATGAACCCCCCTCATCGAGACATACATACTAATTTCCGGTTACACCATACCACAGTATTGAATTGAATGGAATAACATGCATTCTCGTCGGGGCATCCCCGAGAGCCGGGTATATCCATGAGGCATGTTCCTGGAGACGGCATGATGCTCTCTCTTCATATTCCAAGGGCGAATGAATAAGACAACAGGGCGTTGTTCCATATCGCCCGCAAGCCTGAAGGCGTCCCTGCCGCAGGGCTCGTTTACGCCTTTTTCTTCCCCAGCAGGAACCCGAACGCGAGTCCTAGCACGAACGTTCCGCTCACCACGATCCACTTGGGTGCGGAGAACAGGGTCCAGATGAGGAACTGGAAGGAGGTCTGCTCGAAGTTCTGGAGGATGAAGATGAACCCGAATACCACGCCGACGGCGATGCCGATGACCTTCGCATTGCTCTTCATTCCGCTCACATCCATGCCCGAAACCTCGACCAATGATCGAGCACTATCGCATGCAGCCGAAGATGGTGTCAATATTCAATCCTCTTCCGGAATCCGCAGGCAGAACACCTTGCAGCCCGTTCATGGAGAAGGATTCGAATATGCCTGCCGGGCTTCTTGTGGTATGATCTCATTCGTCAACACGCTCTGATCTTCGCGGGAAAGGCGGGCTGCAGCAGTGAACCACACAGGCACTCCCTGGAATATCAAAGGAAGCGCATACCTCCTGCGCGACCTCAATTGAGCACTTGCAACCCTGGAGGTCGTCCAGGACTTCGCCGGCAGGCAAGATGACACGCATCTGAAGGCAGCCACCGGTCTGGAAGGGGGCCTGGTGGCCAGGGGCTCCACCTGTGGAGTCGTCTCGGGCGGGGCCCTGGGCATCTCCCTCATGCGGCACGAGAGCATCGGTGCAGGGGGCGAGAACGCCCAAAGGGCGATCATGCAGGAGGCCCGTGCATATGTGGACTGGTTCCATGACAATTTTTCAACACAGTACTGTCGGGAGAGGACAGGCGTGGATTTTTACCAGGCCAGCAGCTGGTTTAAGTACCTCCTGCCGGGCGAGCGGATAGCCAGGTGCTTCTGGCATATCGGCAAGGCTGCCTCCTATTTGCAATCCTCCAGGGCCGTTCCCCTCTCTGGTTGTCCGGGGAGCGCTTCGGGCGCTCGAGGGGAGGCCTTGCACTGCGCCACAGAGGTCCTCAGGGGTGTCCGTGAAGCCACCGGTGTGGGCCATGACCTGCTCGAGAAGACAGCCTTCGTCCTGGACGGAGGAGTCGCCCTCAGCGGAGGCGTGTGCGGGGCCATGGCCGGAGCGGTGATGGCCGTGAACCTCGTGTTCGGATGGGACATCAGGCATATGAGTTACCCCAGGACCATCAAGGAGTTCGTCGCAGGGCATGCAAATCTCCTGAGAAGGGACTATCGGGGAAGACCCGAGACCTTTGCCATCGGCAGGGGGGTGGTGCAGCGTTTCCTGGAAAAGGGATCCGCCCTCGAATGCCGCCGGATAACGGGAAAAGACTTTTCGGGGTGGGATGATTTCCAGGAGCACATCAGTTCATCCGAATCGTGCAGGGGTCTCGTAGCCGATGCAGTGGCAGCGGCAACGGAGGCCCTCAAGAAATCCTAGACGGACCTCTGCCGGAGGCACCGCGGCCATGGACCATTTTATCCTTCCAATTTCCGGAGGATTTCGGTAAAAAACAGCCTTCTCGATATGGGCGGATGCCGTGGTGAGGAGGATTCTGAAGGGCCCTCGAGGGCCTGAGAAAGGACACGCGCTGATGAAAGAGGCCATACAGAGGGCAAAGGTCCTGGTGGAAGCCCTGCCCTACATCAGGGACTTCCGTGGCAAGAGGATCGTGGTGAAGTACGGCGGCCATGCCATGGTGGACCCCGAGCTCAAGAGGCTCTTCGCCCAGCAGATCATCCTGTTCCAGTTCATCGGGATCCAGGTGGTTGTTGTCCACGGCGGCGGACCCCAGATCAGCTCGGTCCTCGACCAGATGGGCATCACGTCCACCTTCATCGAGGGAAAGCGGGTCACGGATGCCAGGACCATGGACGTGGTGGAGATGGTTCTGGCCGGCGGCATCAACAAGGAGATCGTGCACCTCATCAACTCGGAGGGGGGCAAGGCCGTGGGTCTTTCCGGCAAGGACGGCAGCCTCATCAGGGCGAAAAAACTCTACTCCAGGCGCAGTCACGCCGACGGCACCGTGACCAATGACCTGGATATGGGGCATGTGGGCGAGGTCAAGGAGATCAATCCCGAGATCATCGACGCGGTGGAAAAGGCGGGGTACGTGGCGGTCATCGCCCCTTCGGGCGTGGGCGATGACGGGCTCACCTACAACATAAATGCCGATACCGTGGCCGCGGGCATCGCGAACCGGCTCCAGGTCGAGAAGCTCATCATCCTCACCGACGAGGCCGGCGTGCTCGACAGGAACGGCAGGCTCATCTCGAGCCTGAAATATGCCGAGATCCCGGGCCTCATCAAGAAGGGCGTGGTCACGGGCGGCATGATCCCCAAGCTCGAGTGCTGCATGCTGGCCATGGACGGGGGGGTCATGAAGGCCCACATCGTGGACGGCAGGGTGCCGTACTCCATCATGCTGGAGCTCTTCACGGATTCGGGCATCGGCACCCAGATCGTCAAGGAGTGACGCCCTTGGAACACGTTATGAACACCTATGCCAGGCACCCCGTGAGGATCGTGCGGGGCCGGGGCTGCCAGCTCTGGGACGACACGGGGAAGCAGTACCTGGATTTTGTCTCGGGCATCGCCGTGTGCAACCTCGGTCATGCCCACCCCGAGGTGTCTTCAGCGCTGAAGGAGCAGGCGGACAGGCTCTTCCACTGCTCCAACCTCTACGAGATCCCCCAGCAGGAGGCCGTGGCGAAGCTCATCTCCGGGCAGGCTTTCCCCGCCGAGGTATTTTTCTGCAACTCCGGGGCCGAGGCCAACGAGGGGGCCATCAAACTCGTGCGGAGGTACGCCAATCTGAACGGCATCAGGGGGCCGGTCATCATTACGGCGCAGAACTCCTTCCACGGCAGGACCCTGGCGACGCTCGCCGCCACGGCCCAGGACAAGTACCGGGCAGGGTTCGATCCCATACCGGAAGGATTCCGGGCGGTGCCCTTCGGAGACATCGAGGCCCTCGCGGCGGCAGTGACCCACGAGGTGGGGGGCATCATGCTGGAGCCCGTCCAGGGTGAAGGGGGGATCAACATCCCGCCCGAAGGATACTTCGGGAAGGTCAGGGACCTCTGCAGCCGGGAAGGGATCCTCCTCGTGCTGGACGAAGTCCAGACGGGCATGGCGAGGACCGGCAGGTTCTTCGGCCACCAGCACGAGGGAATCACTCCCGACATCATGACCCTGGCCAAGGCCCTGGGCAACGGTTTCCCGGTGGGTGCCGTGGTGGCCAGGCCTGAGATCACCAGGGTGCTGGGGCCGGGATCCCACGCATCAACCTTCGGGGGCAACCCGCTGGCCATGGCCGCATCGCTGGCAACGCTCACGGTCATGCTCAGGGATGACATCGCCGCCCAGGCCCGGGAAAGGGGAGACTACCTGATGCAGAGGCTCGAAGGCCTCAGGAAGGTCCATCCAGCCCTCAAGGACGTACGCGGCAGGGGGCTCATGGTGGGGGCCGAGTTCGATGCGGACATCTCGTTTCTACCGGCGGACGGGATCAGGAAGGGGATCATGCTCAACGTCATCCAGAACCGCATCCTCAGGTTCGCCCCGCCGCTCGTCATCAGCACGCAAGAGATCGACCGAGGCCTGGAGATCATCAGCGGCATGCTGAAGGAGAAAGGGTTGTCATGAAACACAGGGACTTCTTATCCATCCGTGACCTGAGCCCTGCCGAGATCAGGGCGATCTTCAAGCGGGCCGAAGTGTTCATGAAGGCCTGCCCCCCGCGATCGCTGGAGGGGAGAACCGTGGTCCTCCTCTTCGAGAAGGCATCCACCCGCACCCGGGTATCCTTCGAGGTGGGCATCGCCCGCCTCGGCGCGCACCCGGTGGTTCTCGGCGTGGAAGGTTCCCAGATCGCCCGCGGCGAGCCCCTGAAGGACACCGCGCGGATCCTGGCAGGCTACTGCGACGCCGTCGTCATGAGGACCTTCGGCCATGAGCGCATCGAGGAAATGGCCCACTGGGCCGATGTCCCGGTGATCAACGCGCTGACCGACCTGCTGCACCCATGCCAGGTCCTGTCCGACTGCTTCACCCTCCAGCGCAGATTCGGAGAGCTCAAAGGCAGGAAGGTGGCCTGGATCGGCGATGGCAACAACATGGCCAACTCCTGGATCAATGCAGCTGCCATGCTGGGGTTCGAACTCGCCCTCGCTTGCCCGGAGGGCTTTGAACCCGACAGCGATATCCTGGATGCCGCCCGCAAGGACGGCACGGTGGTGCAGGTCGTGCACGATCCGTACGTGGCGGTCAGAAAGTCAGTCGCCGTGAACACGGACGTGTGGGCCAGCATGGGCCAGGAGGCCGAGGCTGAACAGCGAAGGAAGGCCTTTGCATCTTACCGGGTGGACGAGGCCCTCATGGATGCCGCCGCCCCCGAGGCGGTCTTCATGCACTGCCTGCCGGCGCACCGGGGAGAGGAGGTCACCGAGGGGGTCCTGGAGGGAAAGCGGTCCATCGTCTGGGAACAGGCGCTCAACAGGCTCTACATACAGGAGGCCATCATCGAATTCCTGTTGCAGCAGGGAAAGGAGGCGACATGAAGAACAAGAAGGTGGTGCTGGCATATTCAGGCGGCCTGGATACCTCGGTCATCCTCAAGTGGCTCATCGACGAGTTCGGCTACGAGGTGATCTGCTTCGCGGCGGACGTCGGACAGGCGGAGGAACTGGACGGCCTGGAGGAAAAGGCCAGAAAGACCGGCGCCAGGAAGATCTACATCGAAGACCTCCGGGAGGAGTTCGTGCGCGACTATGTATTCCCGGCCTACCGGGCGGACGTGGCCTATGAGGGGCTCTACCTCCTGGGTACCTCCCTGGCCCGGCCGCTCATCGCCAAGCGCATGGTGGAGATCGCCCGCAAGGAGAACGCCTTTGCCGTGGCCCACGGCGCCACGGGCAAGGGCAACGACCAGGTCCGCTTCGAACTCGGAGCCTGGGCCCTGTACCCGGAGATCAAGGTCATCGCCCCCTGGAAGATGGACGAGTGGAAGCTCCGTTCCCGCGAGAAGATGATCGACTACGCGAAGAAGCACGGCATCCCGGTACAGGTGACCAAGAAGAAACCCTACAGCATGGACCGCAACCTGCTGCACATCAGCTTCGAGGGGGGCATCCTGGAAGACCTCTGGAACGAGCCGAAAGAAGACATGTTCGTGCTCTCCTGCTCGCCCGAGAAGGCCCCTGACAAGGCGACCTCCGTCGTGATCTCCTTCAGTGACGGCGACCCCGTGGCCATAGACGGCAAGAAGATGAGCCCTGCCAGGCTGCTGGCAAGGCTGAACGAACTGGGCGGGGAAAACGGCATCGGCCGCATAGACATCGTGGAAAACCGCTACGTGGGCATGAAGTCCCGGGGCGTCTACGAAACCCCGGGTGGGACCATCCTGAAGGCGGCCCACCGGGGAATCGAGCAGATCACCATGGACCGTGAGGTCATGCACCTGCGCGACGAGCTCATGCCCCGCTATGCAGCTCTCGTCTACAACGGATACTGGTTCTCGCCCGAGCGCGAGGTGCTCCAGACGCTCATCGACGCATCTCAGAAGGGCGTGACCGGGGACGTGCGGGTCAAGCTCTACAAGGGGAACTGTGTCGTTACGGGCAGGAGATCGAAGAAATCTCTGTACAACCCCGAGATGGCGACCTTCGAAGAGGACGAGGTGTACGATCAGAAGGATGCCGGGGGCTTCATCAGGCTCAATGCCCTGCGGCTCAAGGTGAGGGCTCAGGTAAAGAAATGACCGACAAACTGTGGTCCGGCAGGTTCACGAAAGGGATGGAAGGGCCCGTGGAGAAATTCACCGCCTCCGTGGCTGTCGATGCCAGGATGTACCGTGAGGATATCGACGGGAGCATCGCCCATGCACGGATGCTTGCCGCGCAGGGGTTGCTGTCTGGTGAGGAGGCCGAGGCCGTCATCGGGGGGCTCAGGGCCATTCAAAGGGACATCGAGAAGGGGGCCTTCGCCTTCGACGCCGCCCTGGAAGACGTCCACATGAACATCGAGGCCGAGCTCACCAGGAGGATCGGGGAAGCGGGCAAGAAGCTCCACACAGCCAGGAGCCGGAACGACCAAGTGGCCACCGATTTCAGGCTGTACACCAGGAAGGCCCTGGTCGAGATCGCCGGGGGGCTCAGGTCGTTCATGGGGGCGCTGCTGGTAAAGGCCCACGATCACGTGGACACCATCATCCCGGGCATGACACACCTCCAGCATGCCCAGCCCGTCTCGCTGGCGCACCATCTCCTCGCATATTTCGAGATGGCGGTCCGGGACCACCAGCGCATCACCCAGGCCCTTGAGGGGGTCAACGTCTCCCCGCTTGGCAGTGCAGCGCTGGCAGGCACACCGCATCCCATCGACAGGGATTCCACGGCAAGGGAGCTCGGCTTCTCGGGCCCGAGCAGGAACTCCCTGGATGCGGTGAGCGACCGGGATTTCGCCTGCGAGGCGGCCTTTGTCTGCAGCATGATCATGATGCATCTGAGCAGGCTCGCAGAGGAGATCGTCATCTGGAACTCCCAGCCCTTCTCCTTCATGGAGCTGCCGGACGGGTGCTGCACTGGCAGCTCCATCATGCCGCAGAAGAAGAACCCGGATGTGGCTGAGCTGGTGCGGGGCAAGACGGGCGGTGTATACGGGGGGCTCATGGCGGTGCTGGTCATGATGAAGGGCCTGCCGCTGGCCTACAACAGGGACATGCAGGAAGACAAGAAACCGGTCCTCGAGTGCCTGGACACGGTCGCCTCATCGCTTGAGTCAATGACAGGACTGGTCGCCGGCCTGAGCCCGAGGAAAGAGGTCCTGGAAAAGTCCCTGAAGGAGGGGTTCATCACGGCCACGGACATGGCGGACTACCTGACCGGGAAGGGTATGCCCTTCAGGGATGCCCACCGCGTCACGGGGGAGATCGTGGCCCGGTGCGTGAGTCTGGGCAAGGGTCTCGCGGACCTCCGCCTGGAAGAGCTCACGGCGTTTTCGACCTTGTTCGAGCAGGACATCTTCGCCGCCCTCGACCCGGGCACCTCCGTCGACCGGAGGAAGAGCTTCGGAGGGACGGCCCGGGAGAATGTGCGGACCGCGCTGACAGAAGCCCGAGCCCTGCTGGAGGCCCTGGCCCATGAGAAGTAGGGTTGTTTTTTCGGGCATCATCCTGCTCTTCGCAATCTTGGGCTGTGGCAGGAAACTTCCTCCCCTGCCGCCGGCTCTGCCCGATCCGGTGGAAATCGGCTCCCTGCGGTTCGAAGGCGCCGTGGTGGAGGCCAGGGCCAGGTGCAACGTGAACAATGCCACGGTGATGCTGCTGGGCAAACCCAAGGGTATCTGCCCTCACTGCACGGACGACCTCTCGGTGAAGGGCACCGTCACTTCCGGGAGCCCCGGAGAGGTGGTCTTGCGTGACCCGGCCCCGCAGTCTGACCACATGGTCTACCGCATCGCCGTGGAGTACGGGGATACGAAATGGATGACCCCTGTCCGCATCGTGGCGAAACCGTAGGCAGGGGCATGAAATCAACCGCGGAGGAGTGCAGGAGCTATGCATGACTTTACCTATGACGACCAGGGAAGGCTCTGCTGCGCAGAAGTTCCCCTGGAGCGGATCGCCCGGGAGATAGGCACTCCGGTTTACTGTTACAGCCTGCCGACGCTCAGGCGCCATATCCAGGCCTTTGAAGAGCCGCTCGCCGGAATCGACCACCAGACCTGTTTCGCCATGAAGGCCAATTCGAGCATGGCAATCCTTACCCTCATGGCCAGGCATGGCCTGGGTGCGGATGTGGTATCGGGCGGTGAACTGTTCCGCGCCATGAAGGCAGGCATTCCCGCGTCCCGCGTCGTCTACTCGGGAGTGGGCAAGACCACCTCGGAGATCGACATGGCCATCCGTGCGGGGATCATGATGTTCAACATCGAAAGCGAACAGGAGCTCGGGGTCATCAACGAGCGCGCAGGGGCACTGAGGAAGAAGGCCCCCGTCTCCATCCGGGTCAATCCGGACGTGGATCCCCAGACGCACCCGTACATCTCCACGGGCATGAAGCAGAACAAGTTCGGCATCGATATCGAGAACTCGGTGAGGCAGTACCTCAGGGCCAGGGACATGGAGCACATAGAGATCGTGGGCATCGACTGCCACATCGGAAGCCAGCTCACCGACATCACCCCTTTCATCGATGCCGTGGACAGGCTCAAGGTGCTTATCGCCGACCTCAGGGGCCTGGGGATAGGGTTCAGGTATCTGGACCTCGGCGGAGGCCTCGGCATAACCTACTCCTCCGAGCAGCCGCCCCACCCCAGGGAGTATTGCGCCGCCATCGTCGATGCGGTACGCGGGCTCGACCTCAAGCTCATCTTCGAGCCGGGCCGGGTCATTGTGGGCAACACGGCAGTGCTGCTCACGGAAGTCCTCTACCGCAAGGAGACGGGGAAGAAGACCTTCATCGTGGTGGATGCCGGGATGAACGACCTCATCCGGCCGGCACTCTACCAGGCCTGGCACGAGATCATGCCCGTGATGAGAAAGGACGGTCCCCTGGAGAAGGCGGACGTGGTGGGTCCCATCTGCGAGTCGAGCGACTTCCTGGCCAAGGACAGGGAGCTGCCCGTCCTTTCGCGGGGTGAGCTCATCGCGGTCATGAGCGCGGGGGCCTACGGGTTCACCATGGCCTCCAACTACAATTCCCGGCCCAAGCCGCCGGAGGTTTTGGTGGATGGGTCCGACTATTCTGTGGTAGTAAAAAGGCAATCCTATGAAGACCTCATTTCGGGAGAGGCTGTCCCCGAGGGTCTGATGTAGAGAGGGGGAAAAGAGATGTTCTCAGGTGCGATCGTCGCCATCGTGACGCCCTTCAAGGACGGCAAGATCGATGAAAAGGCATACAAGAAGCTGATCAATTTCGTTGTCGAGGGCGGTGTCAGGGGCGTCGTGCCCTGCGGGACCACGGGCGAATCGGCCACGCTGACACATGCGGAACACGAGCGTGTCATCGACATCACGGTGGATGAAGTGGGGAAGAGGGTACCGGTCATCGCCGGCACCGGATCCAATTCGACGGATGAGGCGATCAGGCTCACCAGGCACGCCAGGGATGCCGGCGCCGACGCCGCACTGCTCATCACCCCGTACTACAACAGACCCACCCAGAAGGGGCTCTCCCTGCACTACAAGGCAGTCGCCTCGGCATGCGAGATCCCCCAGGTGCTCTATAATGTGCCGGGCAGAACCGGGGTCAACATGGCCACGGAGACCGTGGTGGACCTCTCCAGGATCGATACCATCGTGGGTATCAAGGAGGCCAGCGGCGACCTGGTGAAATGCTCACAGATCGTGCGGGACACCCCGGATGATTTCTGCGTTCTGTCGGGCGAGGATGCCCTGAATTACCCCATCCTGTGCATCGGGGGGACAGGGGCCATTTCGGTGACGGCCAACATCCTTCCTGCACGGCTCTCCGAGCTCTGCACCGCCTGGGAAAAGGGAGACCGACAGACCGCCAGGAGCATCCACCTGGACCTCCTGGAGATCAATCAGGCCCTGTTCATCGAGACCAACCCCATCCCGGTGAAGACCGCGCTCTTCATGATGGGTAAGGTGCAGGAGGAGTTCAAGCTGCCCCTGTGTCCCATGGCGGATGCCACCAGGAAGAAGCTTGCCGAAGTGCTCAAGCGCTACGGCTGCATCTGATCCGGCTTTTGGAGGTTTTTCATGATGAAAACCGGTGTCGTCGGTTTTGGCGGGAGGATGGGATCGCTCATTGCCCGCATCCTCATGGATAGCCCCGACATGGATCTGGCAGGGGCCCTGGAAGCCAAGGCGCACCCGGCAATCGGCAGGGATGCCGGTGAGTTCCTGGGCCACAAGACTTCAGGGGTGAGGGTATCCGCCTCCATAGAAGAGGCCTTTGCCCCCTGTGACTGCATCATCGACTTCACCTTTCCCGAGGTGACGCTCCCGGTTGCCCGGTATGCATCCGAGACCGGCAAGTCCGTGGTCATCGGGAGCACCGGGTTCACCGAGGATCAGAAAAAGGCCGTTGCTTCCTTTGCCGCCAAGGTCCCCATGGTCATGTCACCCAACATGAGCATCGGCGTCAATGTGCTCTTCAGGGTCGTGGAGATGATGGCGGGCCTGCTCGATGAGAGCTACGATGCGGAGATCGTGGAGGCCCACCACCGCATGAAGAAGGATGCACCCTCGGGGACGGCCCTGGCCCTGGCCCTGGCCCTGGCCAGGGGGCGCGGCGTGGATCTTGACAGCCATGCCCGCTACGAGCGCCACGGGATCATAGGCGCAAGACCGGCCGGAGAGATCGGCATCCAGACGGTCCGCGCCGGGGACATCGTGGGGGAGCACCTGGTCATGTTCGCGGGCGGGGGTGAGCGCATCGAGATCGTACACAGGGCACACACCCGGGAGAATTTCGCGAGGGGCGCGGTGCGGGCGGCCAGATGGCTCTCGGGAAAGACCCCCGGCCTGCACACCATGATGGATGTCCTGGGGATAGGCGATGAAGGTCGGTAGGGGCATCACCGCGGCCTCTCAGGTGCGGTGGTTCTGCACCGCGGACGGGAAGGCATTCAGGGAATGGGACCCCTCCACCGCGGAACAGGGAGGGGTCATTGAGATACGCGGGCTGCTGGCACCCGCACTCCCGAGCAAGATCATTGCCGTGGGTCTCAACTACCGCGACCATGCCGTTGAGATGGGCCTTGCCCCGCCGGAGGAGCCCATTCTCTTCATGAAGCCAGCCACCAGCGTCATAGGCCCGGGCGACACCATCGTCTTCCCGGCGCAGTCCGGACGTGTCGACTACGAGGCCGAGCTTGCCGTGGTCATCGGGACCCGGTGCAGGGACGTGAAGAAGGAAGATGCGCGGGGCTTCATCCTCGGCTACACCTGTCTGAATGATGTCACCGCCAGGGACCTGCAGATCAAGGACGGTCAATGGACCAGGGCCAAATCCTTCGATTCCTTCGCCCCGGTGGGCCCCTGGATCGAAACCGCCATTGAGGATCCACACGACCTTGTCATCTCCGCCCGCCTGAACGGCCGGACCGTACAGGAATCCACGACCAGCAATCTCATCTTCAATGTCTTCGAACTCGTCGCGTTCATCTCTTCCATCATGACCCTCGAACCCTTCGATATCATCGCAACGGGCACCCCATCGGGCATCGGGCCCATGGTGAAGGGCGATGAGATCAGTATCGAGATAGAGGGAATCGGGACATTGACGAACCGCATTGCATGATGAGGGGTTTTATTGCTCTCGGCTCGAACCTCGGCGAACGGGCCGCACACCTCGGGGAGGCTCTCAAGCTCATGAGCTCCGGGGGATTGACGGTCGTCACGGCATCACACCTCTATGAATCGGCACCGGAGGAGGTGGATGAAAAGCAGGACAGCTACCTCAACATGGTCGTGGAGTTCACCTTTGAAGGGGGGGTATTCGAACTTCTTGACCGCTGTCAGGAGATTGAACGATCCCTGGGAAGGATCAGGCCCTATCCCCATGCACCCAGGACCATGGATATCGACATCCTGCTCATCGAGGGGACAGAGTTCATGGATGAACGGCTGAAAGTGCCGCATCCAAGGTTGGAGCAGCGGGCATTTGTCATGTACCCACTTGCAGAAATCGCGCCTGACCTTATTCTTCCTAGTGGGAGAACGGCGGCCCAAGTCAAGAAAAGCTTGAGAAATGACGAGATAAGAATGATTCCGGGTGGATAGGATGGAAGAGCCTGCAGCTAAGAAATGGAAGATCATGATCGCGGACGACAACCGCGAGCTGAATGAGGCCATTCGGGAGATGCTCATCGAGTATGGCTTCGAGGTGCTGCAGGCCTTTGACGGCGAAGAGGCCTTCGATCTCTATTGCAAGGAAAAGCCCGACCTCATCTTCCTGGATTATCTCATGCCCAAGATGGACGGGGTGGATGTCCTCGAGGAGATCATGACCGTGGACCCCTATGCCCTGGTAGTGTTCATCACAGGCGAAGGCTCCGAGGACACGGCTGTCCAGGCCATGAAAGCCGGGGCAAAGGATTACGTCACCAAGCCCTTCTCCATGCAGTACCTGGTGCATACCGCGAAGAAGTTCATCAAGGACCATGAGCTTCAGCAGGAAAACATCAGGTTGAAGGCCCGGGGAGATGCCTACAAGGACAACCTGGTCACCATCACCGAGACCATGGGGGAGGCGGTGATCACCATAGATGCCCGGGGGACCATACAGTTCATGAATCACATGGCGAGGAAGCTGTGGGGAGCCCTGGAGGAAATGCGCAACAAACCCGTCGACGTGTTGATCCCGGATCCGAACGTGAATCTGTTCGCCGACATCAGGGCTGCATCCGCTGAGGGGGAGGGATATTACCAGAATGAATACACCTTCCGCAAGGCAGACGGGGGCATATTTTCAGGGCTCTTGAGCGCGTCCCTGCTCAAGAGCGAGAAGTTGACGGGGAGCATGGTGCTCGTTATCCGCGACCTCACGGATATAGAGATGATGCGAAGGCAGGTCATCAATGCGGAGAAACTGGCCTCGCTGGGCAAGGTGGTGGAAGGCGTGGCCCATGAGATCAGGAATTCGCTGACTTCCCTGGGTGGTTTTTCTCGACGGCTGAGCAAATCGGTTGGACAGAATTCTGCAGAGAAGATCTACGTCGATTATATTATCGAGGATGTCAAGAGGCTCGAGGCCATGATCCTGGACATCGAGGAATATGTGAACTACACCAAGATCCATCGACCCGACTTCTCCATGGCCCACATCGAGGACATCATCGAGCGTGCCCTCATCAAGACCTTCGGCTCCGGTAAATTCGGAGGGGTCGCCTATGAGGTCAATGTTTCGCCCGGGATGGAAGAGATCTATGCAGACCAGGATTTTCTCGTGGAGGCCTTCTGGCATCTCTTCGTGAACGCCTGCGAATCCATGGAAGGGAAAGGTTCTTTGACGGTGAATGTAAGCCTCCACCCCCATTATCTCATCGTTGACGTGATTGATACGGGCAAGGGGATCCCGAATGAGGAGATCAAGGACATCTTCAACCCCTTCTATACCAGCAAGCCGAGAGGTGCCGGCCTGGGGCTCTCGAAGGTCTACATGATCATCGAGGAGCACGGCGGATTCATCGCCGTGAACAGCTCGGTGAACCAGGGTACGAGGATGAGGGTCTTTCTTTCACGCAAGCGGGGGCTCAAGACCGTTGCATCCAGCGAGTGCTGAGGATTCCGGCTTGACAGAAAATACAATATTGAAATATTCAAAAAAATTACTCTACCTGACGATATAGTTGGATATGAACAGGGCTATCCTCATCTCCATGTGTACGGTGGTTCTGGCGCTCGCCTGGGCTCCTCCATCATATGCGGACATCTATGTGCGGCGTGGGTCTGACGGCACGCTGCATTTCAGCAACTGCCCCATGGGCACGGATTGGAAGCTCTATGCCAGGGAGACCAGCAGGCGGTCCCAGTATCCGCAGTATGCGGCACGAAAGATCTCCAAGACCCAGTATGACAACCTGATCTATGCCATTGCCCGGAACCAGGGGATGAACCCCTCTGTCATCAAGGGCATCATCGAGGTTGAATCGGGCTACAACCCCAATGCCAGGTCTTCCAAGGGCGCCATGGGCCTCATGCAGCTCATGCCTGAGACGGCCCAGGAACTCGGTGTGAGCGACCCCTGGGACCCCATGGAGAATATCACGGCAGGCACGAAATATATCTCCTGGCTGCTCAGAAAATATAACGGCAACCTGACGCTGGCCCTTGCTGCATACAATGCCGGTCCGGCTGCCGTTGATACCTGCGGCGGAATTCCACCCTACCAAGAGACAGCCAATTATGTTAGGAATGTCCTTGCGAGAATCTATGGGGGAGGATATGCAGGGGAATGAACATTTCAAATGCACTGACCGTCTCGCGGATCTTCATGGTCCCGGTCATTGCCCTTCTGCTCTTTCGTGACGATCTGATCCAGTCCGTCATAGCTGCGGTGATCTTCTCGGCCGCCATGGTCACGGACTATCTTGATGGTTATTTCGCAAGGAAACTGCACATCGAATCAGATCTTGGCAAGCTGCTGGATCCACTGGCGGACAAGTTCCTGACGGTCACAGTCCTCATCATGCTCATCCCCCTGGACAGGGCCCCGGCCTGGATGGTCGCCGTGATCGTGGCCCGGGAATTGGCAGTGACCGGTCTGCGGAGTATTGCCGCAGAGAAGAACATCATCATTGCGGCAGACTGGATTGGCAAATACAAGACGGCATTCCAGTGCGTTGCACTGATCCCCCTGATCGTCCACCACACCATTCCCCTCCCTGTTCTGGACCGCCTGCAGTTCCAGCTGGCTGGGGAGTTCTTCCTGTGGATCGCTCTGTTTTTTACCCTCTGGTCAGGGGTGGACTATTTCATTCGGTATGCAAGGGCTGCCGGCTGAGCCTCGAGCATTCGGCGGCCCTGTTCCGACAGGATGGTCTAGGCTTTCTTCTGCTCTTCCTTGACGGTACAGATGCCCAGTTCCGAGTACAGAGGGCACACACCCGAGGTCGCACTGGAGAGCAGCATGCCTCCCGCAAGAAGGGCCAAGGCGGCCATCTTGACCAGGACAAAGAGCACGATCAGCGCGACTATGGCACGTACGGCCCTATCAATGGTGCCGACATTCTGCTCCAGGGATTCCATGGTTGACCTCCGCGTTGAACTCGATCCCATTCTGTCCTGAAATCTCCATGTTGTCAACTGGAGCAGATAGGATTGAAATGGTTCGCGAAAGTCATTATGCTTAGGAAAAGGGAGGAAAGCACACCATGAACAAAACCATTACGATATTCGCCCTCAGCACCTGCAGCCACTGCAAGGCCGCCAAGAAGTTTCTCAGCGATCTCGATGTCGCCTTTGACGTCAAGGAGGTGGACCTGCTTGAGGGGGAGGAAAAGGCCATGGTCATTGACGAGGTGAAGAGGTACAACCCCAGGCTGACCTTTCCCACCATCATCATCGACGGAGACAAGGTCATCATAGGCTTCCAGGACCGCGAGATCAAGGAGGCCCTGGGCAAATGACCGAAGCGGAGAAGCTCTACGAGATGCTCCTTCCTGTCCAGGAAGCCAAGGGGTATTTCTTCAACAGGGACAGGGATCGAGTCTTCGAACTCCTGGAGGCCCTGCTGGTGAACAAGAAACGGTACGGCTACATGTGCTGCCCGTGCAGGCTTTCTTCGGGGGACAGGGAAAAAGACCGGGATATCGTATGCCCGTGCGTCTATCGCGCCCCGGATGTGGGGGAATTCGGAAGCTGCTACTGCAACCTCTATGTTTCCCGAGACTGGAACGAAGGCAAGATCACCCCTGTCTACATCCCCGAGCGCAGGCCCCCGGAAAGGTATCTCTGACAGGGATCAGAAGCTCAGGAGCGAGGAGATGTCCTCATTGTTGGCATAGGTGAACTGAATCGCCATGCCGCGGTCGTCGCTTCGCACCACCAGCCCCTGGATATATACTGGCTTGCCGATGTAATGCTCCGCATTGAGCCGCAGGGTCACGTAGGCATTCGTGTCGAGCACTGACTCGGTGAGCATGAACATGCCGTTTGTGCTTATGTCTCCTATGAGGCCGCCCGGGACGGTTCTGAGGGCATCGCTGTAGGTGATGGTGGCGTCCATCCTGGCCGGGAGATGAACCCTCCTCCCTCTCCTGCGGTTTTTCATAGCCTGTCCTCCTGCTCGAGTGGTGCTGAGACATAGCCATGGGTAAAAACCTTTCCCTCCATGGATGAAATGGAGTGCATGACAACGGTGACGAAAATGAGCACTATTCCAACGGAGAGAAAGCTGAGAATTCGCTGTCGTCCATGATAGGCTTCTCCTCGCGTTTGTCAATGAGATTTTACCCCGGGGACACGGGCGGAAGGAAGAGCCCCGGCTCACTGATGGCTGAAAGAAGGGCCTTTCATGATGCGCCACCAGGCAATGCCGTGCATGGCATCATGGAGTCGTTTCAAGTCCTTGATGGTCTGGCCTGATAGGGACGGACTGGCCCCGGGTAAAACAGCGATCCGGGGGGCCTTGTGGAAATCCATGAGGAAAAGCGGGGCCAGAACCAGATTCTTTCCCACAGCGATGGGCCTGGCCCCTGGAGCCAGGAGGTCTTTGCCCATCGCATGATAAGGGAAGCCCTTTGGGGCAGCGAGTTCCACAAGGGTGGGATTGATATCAAGATGGCTTCCAGCCATGGAGCGTGGCGGGTGTATGCCCGTGAGCACCTCCGGCCCGTAAAGGACGCACGGCACGAGATACTTTTCCAGGGGGTCAGGATTGTTCGATATCCACCTCCGGCCCGGGTGATCGGCGGTCACGACCACGAGGCTCTGTGGCAGCCCCTTCGTTATCCCGCGTGCGAACCGCTCTATGCATCTGTCGGCATACCAGAAATGGCCCAGGAAGGTGAGGTCGTCCTTCTCGATGCGGGTACCCAGTATGGATGCAGGGATCTCGCTTTCAGGGAACCCCTTGGACAGGATATCCACGGTATAGGGCGGGTGAAAGCTCGTGGTGAGGATGAGATTGAAGCTCGGGCGATCATCCGAGGCCGTCTTGGTGACAAAGGAAAAGATGTGCTCGTCATCCACGCCCCATTCATTTGAGGAGGCCCATTTTCCCATGTGCCCCCCCCCGTAGATCTCTTCGAATCCCTGATCCCTGCAGAAGTCACCGACCCTCTGCCAGCTCGGGTAACCGCCGTAGAAGAGTCTGGTGCGATAACCCAGCTCCCTGAAAATACGGGAGATGGTAGTGGGGTAGGGATTCCTGGAGCTCGGGCGGTAATTGGTCTGGATATCCGCATCGGGCAGCCCTGTCACGATGGTGTTCAGGCTTGCCATGGTTCCCTGGGATGCAGCGATGAAGGGCGTGATGGATATCCCGTCCCGGGCAAGTCCCTTCAGGCCGTCAGCGATGTGAAGGGGTGCATACCTGTCCCACATGGGCCAGGCACTGTAACTCTCTGCCACGATGTAGAAGATGTGGCGGGGCGGAATCCCTTTGGGCCCCCGGGCATGTCGGAGCAGATACCTGTCGAGGTCGGTGTACCGATCTTCAACGGCAAAGACGTCCTGAGAGGCACTGATCAAATCCTGGTCCGGGATGTATGTCCTGATGCCTTCCGTTTTTGAGAGCTTGATCTGCTGGGCAATTGCGTACCGCAGAGAAGTATACGGGTTGAGAACGGTCTTGTTCAGGAATTCATCGACAGTGATGCCTGCATGACGTTCCCTTACCGGCATTGCCCCGATGGACCCTCTCGCGCCGAAGACGGTCAGGGTTATGATCACAAGGGTGACGGCTATCCGGGTAGAGCCTGAGGAAGAGAAGCGGGCGGTCGTCTCCCGGGAGAGCACAGGATTTCTGAGAAGCCTCCGAATCAGGAAAGATCCCATCACCAGGACAAGGAAAAAGACAAGGGCGTTTTTCAGGACATGGTATGACTTGATGATGGTCAGCATTGTTGCCCGGAGATCATCATAGATGAGACCGAAGAGGAAGTGGTTGAACTGGTCGCCGAATTCCTTGAAATATTCAAGAGTGACGATGCACAGGAAGGATGACAGGACCAGAAAGACGCTCCCGGTCACGATTCTGACCTTTTGGGCCATCTGTTCGAAATCCTTGAAGTAGCTGGCTGCGCTGAACAGGAAGGGGATCAAGACAAAGAAGGTGGAAATGACACTGTCAAAGCGCATGCCGTTCAGGATCGCTGAAGCGACGGAAGCAGGGGTGGTTCCCTCGCTTATCTGATCCCTGAAGATGAGGATGAAGACGATCCTGAAGGCCAGGAAGAAGGTCATGCAGAAGAGCCAGAGCTTGAAATCCCTCTGCCACTGTCTGAAGAACCGTCCCCACCGGTCCCTCTCTGATCTCTTGCTGGTGGCCGTCATATGGAGATCCTCCCTCAAATCAAAGGATTTACAAGGCCCGGGTTCCTGCATGGCAGGTCCGAGGACCCTGGCAGGGGCTCACCTACCGTATATGGAGGAGCCTTGTCAATCCTGCGGGAAGCAGGGAAAGAAATACACGGGACTCAGACTGGCGGCCCGAGTCTCTGCTCGGCCGCCAGAATCCAGAGGGTACCGTGCACTCTATTTGCAGACAGGCTTTGACCCGGGCTCCAGACCTGCAAGGTAATCGGCGACAAGGGGGATGTCGGCCTGGTCCACAGCCGCGCCCTTCCTGACCATGCCGTTCACGACCTTGAGCCAGGCCTCTTTGTCTTTCTTGCCCAGGTATTTGCAGACCTTTCCCGTGTCATGGCAGGCCGAGCAAGCCTTCATGACGATGTCAGCGGGATCTTTCTGCTCGGACCCGGCAGAAGAACAGGGGGCCGAGACAAGGACAATGAGACTGGTGATCACCAGGAGGCCAATAAGAATGCCGAAGGCTTTTTTCATACACAAACCTCGCAACAGGGGTATTTTTTCATAGTAGGGCCCAGTCATGGGAAAGCAATACCATGAGGAGCTGTCCCTTCACGAACTGCCGTCTCAGAGCCTCACGATCAGGCAGGTGATGAACCGTGGTTCCAGGGACGAGAGGACCTTGATGCCGCCGGCCTCCTCTTCGATCCTGGCGGTGAGTGCCCCGGCAATATCCTCAGCCAGCTCCCGGCCGAGAGAGGTGTCCAGCGCCTTCAGGTGTGATGGGAGTTGCTCCCTGAAGGCAGGGTAAACCAGCCTCATGCCACCTTCGAGCCTGGTCGCCTTGGAGAGAAAGCCCATGAGCTCATCCCTGCTGATGGGACGGAACCCTGTCTCCTTGCTGACGGTATTGACGGCCAGGGAGGTGAGGATGATGTTCTCCATGTCGAGGCCCGCCCCCGTATTGGTGTTGGCCAGGTCTGGGATCCGGTCCTCCCAGTTCAGATGTGCCATGATACCGGCCATGGCCTCCAGCCGGTCCATGAACAGGGTAATCTCGTCGAGTTCCTCGATGCCTGAAAACTCCCTGGATCTGTACAGAGGCCTTTTCTGCAGGAGGCCATCCGCCAGTTCACGCATATGTTCCGGGATCATGGTCCTCTCTATGTCGTTCAGCAGCAGCCTGAGCCTTCGCTGCTGCACGTAAACCATGTTGTATCCCAGCGAGAAGAGGGTTTCGGCATTGATGGAGTTCAGGACATCCTGGGCGGGCAGACCTTTCTCCCGGATGGCCACGCTCAGGCCGAGGGTCGCCAACGAGCCCGCCTTTTCCATGCTGAGCCTGACGCCCTCGCTGTCATTGAGCGGCCTGTAGTCTGCCATGACAAGCTTGTTGGCCAGGTAGATCATCTCGTAAATGAATCGTTCCCGTGTCTCTTCAGTCGTCTTGCGCAGGGTTGCAACCAGGAGAGACGCGCCCTGGGAGAACTGCTCCAGATAAACGGCGGGCAGCATATGGAGATGTCTGGTGATGACGGGGGTCTTGTCCCTGATGATCCCCTGGTTCAGGAGTTTTTCCGGTCGAATATGCCGGTAGACATCGATGGCCTCGTCAGGGGACGGGAACCCCATTTCCATGAGGCGCAGCGATCTCCGCTCATAGGCCGCCTCCTCCATGGAGCTCTTCAGCTCGTACATAACCGATTCAAGGATTGAAGAGTAGAGATCCTTCTCATGGGTGAACAGGATGCTCAACATCTCCTTGATGAAGTGGGATCGATCATCCTCGTTGACCATGCGGTAGAAGAAGTTGCTATCGAGGCTCTCGAACCCCCCGTCGATGAGGTCTGGAATGTGCTCGTCCGTTGGCCTGACATGCACCACCTCGATATAGTTCTGGAAGAGAAGCACGATGATCTCCTGATCAAGGCTGTCGAGGGCCTGTATCAGGGATTCAAGGGAGGCGTTGTAGATCTCCATGAGCCAGTCCATGACGGAATCCACAGATAAGGAGTCCTGTTCCCAGCAGTCCAGGTCGATGAACCGGCAAACCGTCTCTGGAGGAATGTACTGGAGCAGGATCTGGCTGTCCATACCCCAGGATTCCTTGATGACTATATAGGCGTCCTGCGGCGGGAGCTGCTCGAGGATCTGTCTGGTGTAGGGGGAGTCGATGATGCCCCGGGCCCGTTCCGAAAGTGTGCATGCGAGCACCCTCGAGATCTCGCTCTTGAGGGTCAGCTTTTTCGTCATGCGGGTGTGGTTAGCACATATGAAGGCGGCCTATCAAGGCCGGGCTCTGCGGAGGGAGATCCGACCCGGCCCCCCGTAGAGACGCGATACCCGAAGCGGGGCCTAGAGGGTCCCCATGGATGCGCGCAAGGCAGCCATGGCCCTGGCCTGGTCTGCCCGGGCGGAGATCAGGTTGCTCTGTGCCTGGCTCAGCAGGGCCTCGGCCCTGAGCACATCGGTGGAGGTTGATACCTGGAGGTTGTACCGGTCCTTCTCGATCCGGAAGTTTTCCTGGGCCTGGGCGATGGTCTTTTCAGCCACCTGCAGCCGTGCCTGTGCCTCCAGGACATTCAGGTACGAGTTCTTGACCTCGAGGGTGACCACGTTTTTCAGGCTTTCCAGGAGATAGCCGACCTTGGTGCTGGTGTACTGGGCCTTGTTATAATTCCAGTAGCTGCCCCCCCCCTGGAAGATGTTCCAGTTCAGGCCGATGCCGGCCTCCCAGGAGTCGTCCTCGACATCCGGGTCTTCGCCTGCCCTGGAATAGGTGTAGGTTGCCGCAACGCGCGGCATGAATGCGGAGCGAGCAATGGTGATCCCTTTCTCGGCGTTGTCGAGCTGGAGTTTTGTCGTCTTGATCTCCTGCCTGTTCTCGAAAGCGGTCTGGAGCGACTGATCAAAGGGGATGTCCATGGTGACAAGGGGGATTTCCGAGTCGATGCTTATCTCCTCTGAAAGGTCCCGGACCAGGAGCAGGTTGAGGTTGGACTCGGCTATCATGACCGCGTTTTCGGCTGAGATGAGGTTCTGTTCGGTCTCTGAGTAACGCACCTGGGCTTCCAGGAGGTTGTTCTTGGGTATCATGCCCTGGTTGAAGAAGGCATTGGATACATCCATGAGGGATTTGACTGACGTCACGCTGGTCTTTGCCACCTCCCTGAGCTGTCTCGTCTTGATCACCCCGTAGTATGCATCGATGACCAGGAGTTTGAGGTTCCTGATGGTCTGCTCGCGGTCGATCTCGGCAGCGAACTGGTCGTTTTTTGCTATCAGGTAGCTGTTGTACAGGGCTCCTCCGGCGAACAGGACCTGTATGGCTTCAACGCTCAACTCGTAATTGTCCTTGGTTCCCAGGGGGACCGTGCCGATGGGTGCGGGAAAGGCCATGGAAGGAGACTCGTTGAGCCGGGCATACCCGTAGGAAAGGTCGGCACTGGGGAGCATACGGGAAAACTGGGATTTCTTATCCATCTCCTTGATGAACACCTCCTGATTCTGCGCTTTCACCCGCGGATTCCTCTCCACGGCCATCTTCAGGGACTCTTCAAGGGTCATGGCGCCGGATGGCTGGACCCGAAGCACCCCGGAAATCAGTGCGAATACGATGGTCAAAAAGAACATTCTCTTCACAGTGGTACCCTCCCGATGAATTCCTCCAGTATTCCGGCAGTGAATCTTGCCGGAGCCTTCTGTAATATACCGAGAAACGAGTTTTGAGCAATGGTATGGATGATGCCGATGAGCATGATGGACTTCAGTTTCATCGTGGACGCTTCCACCGGGCTATTCGAGAGAATGGAATACCAGTCCTGTGGGGACCTTGGGGTAGAAGTAGGTGGAATTGTGCGGCATCCTCAGGCCGACTTCGGCTATTTCCATGACATCCTCCATGGAGGGAGGATTGAGGAGGAAGGCGATGTCCGCCTGTTCCTTGGCAACCATGTCGAGGGCCTCCTCTGCCCTGCTCATGAACATGATCCTCTTGTTCTCCATGTTGGTCCCGATACCCAGGATAGGGTCTATGATGCATTCATGGAGAATAGTCACATCGTTCCGCCGGAGCAGGGGGTGAGTTCCCATGGGCAGGTACTTGTCGATCTCGGGGTCCTGGGAAAGCTGGAGCAGGTAGAACCTGGGTATGCCCTTCACATAGAGGCCCAGCGTACCTTTCCCTCCCTTGTTTAACGCCGCAATGAAGGCCTTCCGGTTGTCGAAGGGGACCATGTTGAAGATCTCCTTGAGCCGGTATTCCAGGTCAACGAGCCCCACACCCATGCTGTCGATGATGATGCGGTGCGTGGGGAGGATCTTTATGCCCTCTTCCGTATTGATGAGGTACATCTGGATGTAGTCGAAATTCTGGGTCCCATCGTTTTTCCCCGTGGCAGCCCTCATGCGGTCACGATAGATTTTCGCGGTCTCGTAGCGGTGCTGGCCGTCGGCGATGATGATCTTCTTGTTATGCATCATCTTGGCGATCTTGTCGATGAGGGCCGTTTCATCGATGACCCAGAGCTTGTGTGTCTCGTCCCGGGTGGAAAACTCGATGTCAGGGGAACCGAGCTTCGCCCTGACCTGGTTTTCCATAACCTTCTTGGTGTCGGAATACAGCCCGAACACCGAGCTGAAGTTCGTCCTCACCTCGCTCATGAGACGGAGTCGGTCGAGCTTGGGGCTCTTCACGGTCTGCTCGTGGGGCCTGATGTTTTTCTTGTCATCATCATCGAGGCGCACGGAAGCGATGAATCCCTTTCTCGTGGATGTCTTGTCACCGAGGACATAGGAGTGCTCATGGTAATAGAGTGAGGGCTTATCATCCTGGATGAGGGCTTCTTCCTTCAACCATTGCCTGAACAGGACCCTGGCCCTGGTATACCGGTTGTTGTCCTTGTTGTCCTTGGGAAACTGTTTGCCGAGGACGAGCCGCACCGCATTGTAGATGCTCCTGGTATAGAAATCCTCCACCTGCTGGGACGAGATGACATCATACGGGGGACAGATGGCGCTTGCGAGATCAACGCGTTCAGGGCTGTATCTTATACCCCGAAAGGAACGGATCTTTGGCATTCACTGCTCCTATCATGGACTGGATGTCAAAGAGACATACAGAAAGCGGAATATATATGGGGTCTTGATAAATTTCAACAGCAATCTATGCATGAAGACTGAAATGATCCCGGGCAGGAGAGACACTCGCCTGGAACGTTTGATCTCGAAGGCGGTTTCAGGGTATAGAAGACACCATGAGGTATCTCAACATCGTCCTGATGATTGTCTTCCTGGCCGCACTCATCACCTTCTGCGTGAACAACACCCAGGAATTCACCCTGACCATCCTAGGCTACCGGCTCATGATGCCGCTGCAGTTGTGGATACTCATGGCGGCCTTCTTCGTTGCTGGGATGGCGCCCATCATCGTCCTGGAGATTCCCTCCCAGGCCTCCCGCTTTCTCAGGATGAGGGCCATGAGGTCAGAGGTCCGGGAGCTCGAGAAGGCCCTGGCCCGGACTTCCGGTTCAGCGGGCAAGCCGGGCAAGGAAGTCTCTGAAAAACCGTAAGATCCGCGGCGGAAGCCACAGGCGGCTCAGGGTCCTGCCCAGAGAGGAGCTGACCCTGTCCTTGCGGGTAAGGAGGTCCGGGTGGAGCTTTTCCTTGACCTTCAGGTAGCCCATGCGGTCGATGCTGCAGAGAAGGCGCCACAGGGGACCCTTCCAGGGCAGGTAGAGGCTCGAGGCAAAGTCCACGAGATAGGGCTCTCCAGATCCATCCATCCCGTAGTTCCGTCGGTTTCGCATATCCAGATGGATCACCCCGCGTTCATGCACGGCAAGGAGGAGCTGTTCCAGGTGCTCGAAATAGGTCTTGTCCGGGATTCTCACCCTGGTCTTGAGGTTGTGCCCTCCCATGTAGGTGGTGGTGATGGTGAAGGGATCGCAGGCCGGTACGACCGAGGGAATGCCGGGGATGCCCTGCAGCTTCGCATAGATGTATGTCTCCCATTTCACGAGCAGGCGCCCGATCAGCCGGACAGGCAGAGGCCGCTCCCGGTAGGTCTTTTCCACGAGGGCGAGCCCATCACGGGAGACGAGAACCACGTCCGGGCCGTAGATGCGCTTCTTTTTCAGAGGGATTTCATGGCTTGTCTGGTCCTGCATGGCGTCTGCCTTCAGGCTCTATCATTGCATGTTTTGGCTTGGCAGTGGTAGGGTTTTCAACCATGAGGGGCAAGATGAAGAACAGGGCCATCGGCAGACTATCATGGAATCCCAAGGGATATGCCTTTGTGGATGCAAGGGGCCGGGATGAGGGCGTCTTCGTGCCGCACGAAGCCCTGAACAGCGCTCTTCCCGGCGATCTCGTGGAGGTGAGCCTCTGGCATGACCGGAGGGGCCTGCGGGGAAAGGTCGTCGCCATTGTCGAGCGAGCACGTCTCACCGTGACGGGGAGGTATGTCAGGCAGGGGAAATTCGGCATCCTGGAGCCGCTTCAGGCCATGCCCTATACCCTCATCGTCCCCCTGGGGGAGCAGGGGGAGGCACGAAGCGGCGACATGGTGAGCGCGGTCATCATCCCGCCCAGGGCGGCCCAGAAAGTGAGCACCGTGACGGCGAGGGTAGAGAGGTCCCTGGACATCCCCGACACCGTGGGGGATGACCTCAGGTATCTTTCAGCGAAATATGGTCTGGCGTGGCGCTTCCCCGAAGAGGTGGAGCGTGAGGCTGACCGGGCGGCACGCATCGACATGGCCTTCGAGTCCGGCCGCCGCAGGGACCTGCGGGACCGCGTTCTCTTCACCATCGACGGCATCGATGCGAGGGATTTCGACGATGCCGTGGGTATCGAAAAGCTCTCGGACGGCACCCTGCTCCTGACCGTGGCCATCGCGGATGTGGCTCATGCGGTGAGGCGGGGCACGGCCCTCGACCGTGAGGCCAGGGCCAGGTCCTTCAGCGTCTATTTTCCCGAGGTCTGTATCCCCATGCTGCCCGAGGTCCTCAGCAACGGAGCCATGAGCCTGAAGCCTGACGAGGAAAGGCTCGCCGTGGCCGTCGAGATCGTCCTGGGACCCAGGGGAAGGGTCATCTCGTACCGGGTCTGCGAGGCCATGATACGGTCAAGGGCCAGGCTCACCTACGAGGAGGTGGGGCCGTTCCTCGAAGGCACGGAGGGATCGAGAGATGCTGACCCGGAAATTGCCTGGCGTTTGAAGGAGCTTTACAGGATCTCTCAGCATCTCCATGACCGCAGAAGGAAACAGGGCAGCCTCGACTTCGACATTGAGAAGGTGAAGATCGAGACTTCCGGTTCAGGCGCCGTCCAGGCCATCGGCAGGACCAGGCACGGCGCTGCCGAGCGCCTCATCGAGGAGGCCATGCTCCTGGCCAACCGGACCGTGTGCGCATATCTCCTGAGGCACGGGATGCCCGTGCTCTTTCGCGTGCACGAGCCCCCCAGGCAGCAGGATCTGATGGAACTCATGGAGACCCTGGCCGAGATCGGGTACTCCTCCTCACTGCTCGGTATGCTCAAGAGGGCGGCTTCGTCCGGGGAGAAGGTCCACGAAACGCTCCAGGGAATAGCCGATGCCTCCCGTGGAAGACCGCTGGAGAGTTTCGTCAACATGCACATTCTCAGATCCCTGCAGAGGGCCCGGTATTCGGCCGAGGATCTCGGTCACTTCGGATTGGCATTTACGGGCTATCTCCACTTCACCTCGCCCATCAGGAGGTACCCGGACCTGATGATCCATCGGCTCGTCAAGCAGGTGCTGGATTCAGGAGGATGCTCGGGGAAAGACAGAGATCGGGACCTGAAGTCCCTGAAGAGACTGGGAACGGAAGTCTCCGACCGGGAGGAGTTCACGGACAATGCCATGATGGAGGCCATTAAGCTCAAGACCGCAGCCTACATGGTCTCCCGCCTGGGTGAGGAGTTCGATGCCGTCATCACGAGCGTGCAGCCGTATGGCATGTTCGTCGAGGTCCTGGACCCCCCCGTGGACGGGCTGGTCCGGATTGATTCGATCCCGGGCCGGCCGGCACGAAGGACAAGGAGGGCACGGTCACCAAGGCTGGCCATCGGGCAGACCGTGCGGGTGAAGCTCGTCAGGGCGGACAGGACGAACGGGCAGCTGGATTTCACCCTGTTCTGAGGGTGAAAGGGGGATCCTTTCTTTTCCGTCTTTACTTCTTCCGCTTCAGCGCCGCCCCACCCAGGTAGGCCTCCTGTATCTTTTCGTCTGACCTGAGTACATCGGCCGGCCCCTGAGCTGCGATCAGTCCGTTTTCCAGCACGTAGCCGCGGCCGGCGACATTCAGCGCCTTGTGGGCGTTCTGCTCCACGAGCAGGATGGAGACACCCTGGTGGTTGATCTCGCGGATGATGTCGAAGATCTGCTTGACCAGGATGGGGGCAAGGCCCAGAGACGGTTCGTCCAGGAGCAGGATCCGGGGGTTGCTCATGAGTGCCCGTCCAATCGCCAGCATCTGCTGCTCGCCCCCGGACAGTGTCCCCGCAAGCTGGCGGCTCCGCTCCCTGAGGATGGGGAACAGGGAGTGGACGCGTTCCTTCGCCTTGGCGATCTCTTCCTTGTGTTTTCTGCGGGTGAATGCCCCGAGGTGGAGGTTCTCCTCCACGGTATGCGTGGGGAATACCCGGCGGCCCTCCGGGGAGAGCGAGATGCCTTTGATCACGATCTCATGGGCCGGGACTTTGTTCAGCACCCCTCCCGCGTAGGTGACGGTTCCGGCTGTGATGGGGACGAGCCCGCAGACGGCCTGGAGCAGGGTGGACTTGCCGGCACCGTTGGCGCCGAGCACGGTGACGATCTCGCCCTCGTCCAGGCTGAGGCTGATTCCCTTGAGGACCTCCCGGGCCCCGTAGCTGATGCGGAGATCCTCGATGCTGAGCAGGGCTGCCATCCTATGCTCCCTCCTCGTCCTTGCCGAGGTATGCCTCGATGACGTCCGGGTTGTTGTAGACCGTCTC
>JALOOZ010000098.1 GCA_025454155.1 Thermodesulfobacteriota bacterium | reverse complement strand
GGCTCCTCCTGCAACTTCGGCTGCAGGCCGTTCAAGGGCGGCGTCTCCCTGGTGATGAGCACGCACATGAACAGGCTCCTGGAGGTCAACGAGCTCAACCAGACCGCCCGCGTGCAGCCGGGCATGTTCGGGCCCGCCTACGAAGAGGCCCTGAACCGAGCGCCGGAGCTCTTCCACACAAGCCTCCGCTATACCTGCGGCCATTTCCCGCAGTCCTTCGAGTATTCCACCGTGGGCGGCTGGATCCTGACCCTGGGCTCGGGCCAGGCCTCGACCTATTACGGCGACGCCTACGACATCGTGTTCAGCCAGGAATTCGTCACGCCTGCCGGGACCTTCAAGACCCTGGATTACCCCGCCACGGCCACAGGCCCCAGGGTTAACGACATCATGAAGGGCTCCGAGGGCACCTTCGGGATCCTGGTGGAGGTCACCATGAAGATCTTCCGCTACATGCCCGGAAACCGTCAGCGCTTCAGCTTCATGTACCCCACCTGGGAGGCCGCGGTGGACGCGTCCCGCGAGATCATGCAGGCCGAGTTCGGAAGGCCGGCTATTTACCGGATCTCCGACCCCGAGGAGACCGACCGGGGCCTGAAGCTCTACGGCATGCCTGGTTTTCTCGACGCCTTCCTGAAGCGCCGGGGGTTTCTGCCCATGCAGCGATGCCTGTGCCTGGGCAACGTGGAAGGCGACCGTGACTATACCCGTCTGGTGGCGCGCAAGATCAGGCGCATCGCCCGTGAACACGGCGCAGTCTATCTGACCGGTTATGCCGCGCGCAAATGGGAGCATACCCGCTATACAGAACCGTTCATGCGCGAAGACCTGAACGATTACGGTATCCTGATCGACACGCTGGAGGCATCCGTCACCTGGGACAACCTGCACCGCCTGCATGAAGGGGTGCGCGCCTACATCAAGAGCAGGCCGGACACCATGTGCATGACGCATGCCTCGCACTTCTACCCCCAGGGCACCAATCTCTACTTCATCTTCATCGCCCGCATGGATGTGGACGAGTACGTCGCCTTCCAGAACGGCATCATCGAGATGATGGTGAAGCACGGCGGAACCTTGAGCCATCACCACGGCGTGGGCCGCCTGCTCGCACCCTGGATTGAAACCCACCTCGGTCCTGAACAGATGGCCGTGCTGCGGGCCCTGAAGCGCCACTTCGACCCGAACGCCATCATGAACCCCGGAGGCCAGCTCGGGCTGGATGACATCCCGGTGCGGAGATGAAAGGATCAGGGACGTGAAGCCCATTCAAGACATGCCGGGACAGGAGATCGCCAGGATACGCGGTGTCCTTTTCGACATCGACGACACCTTCACCCTTCACGGAAGAATCATCCCGGAGGCCTTTTCCGCCCTGTGGGACCTCCACGACAGGGGCTGCATCCTGGTCCCCATAACCGGAAGGCCGGCCGGCTGGTGCGACCACATGGCGAGGATGTGGCCGGTGAATGCCGTGGTCGGCGAGAACGGGGCTTTCTATTACTGTTACAGCGAGGAAGAGGGCAGGCTTCTGCGCAGGTATGTCTTCGCGCCTGAACAGGCCCTTCAACAGCGTCATGCCCTGGAGAGGATCAGGGAAGAAATCCTGGAACGGGTCCCCAGGGCGCGTATCGCTGCTGACCAGCCCTTCAGGCTCTTCGACCTGGCCGTGGACTTCGCCGAGGACGTGCCCCCCTTGAGCCGGGAGGAGATCCAGGAGATCTGCGGCATATTCGCATCCCACCATGCCAGCTGCAAGGTGAGCTCCATCCATGTGAACGGCTGGTTCGGGGACTACAACAAGCTCCTCATGGCCAGGCTTTTCCTTCAGGAACGCCTCGGGCTTGCATGGGAGGATGCACGCGAGAGCTTCGTCTTCATCGGTGACTCCCCGAACGACGAGCCCATGTTCGAGGCATTCCCCCTCTCCGTAGGCGTTGCCAACGTCGCGGGGTTCATCCCCATGATGAATCACCTCCCCGCGTACATTACAAGGAACGAGGGGGGCTCAGGGTTCGCCGAGGTGGCGCGTATCATCCTGGGCAGGGACGATTCAGGCGACCGCGGGTGATGACCGACCAGGCGAGGATAAGGTTCAGCCATGAAACAGAAAAGGAGGTAATCACAAAAATCCATGAGCACCACCGATCTGGATCTCCGGAATCGACATGCCCTTTTTTCGGCACTTGAAGGTGAAGTGTTTGACCTGCTCATCATCGGGGCAGGCATAACCGGCTCCGGCGTCGCACGAGACGCGGCCATGCGAGGACTGCGCGTCGCACTGATCGACGCGGGCGATATTGGAGCGGGAACCTCCAGCCGCTCATCGAAGCTTATCCATGGAGGTAGCCGGTACATGGCGCAGGGCGACCTGACGGTCGTCCGCCAGGCCGCGAACGAGAGGAAGGTCCTGCGGCGGATCGCACCGCATCTTTCCCTGACCAACCCCCTGGTGATACCGGCCAGATCCAAGGTCCAGGTCCAGGGTATCAAGGCGTTCATATGGTCCTACGAGAAGCTGGGCAAGGTGGAAAAGGCGGAGCGCCACGAAGTGTGGACAAAGAAGCGCCTGCAGCAGGAGGAGCCCCTGGTGAGGGCGGACTTTGCCGGCGCGGTGGTTTTTCCGGAATACCTGACCGACGACGCCCGGCTCACCCTGGGCAATGCGCGAAGCGCCTTCGGCGCCGGCGCGGTGGTCGTCACCCATGCCGCTGCCCGGGAGATCATCCGGGAAGGATCCCGTGTCGCGGGGGCCGTGGTTGAAAGCACCCTGCCGGCCGAGGAACGAGTGGCGAGGGTGCGAGCCCGCATTGTGGTCAATGCCGCCGGACCCTGGGTGGATGCCGTTCGCCTGATGGAGGACAGCGGCGCCGGGAAAAGGCTGCAGCTCACCAAGGGCATTCATGTGGTCATGTCCCGTGATCGCGTCCCGATAAAACGGTCGGTCATCATGTACGCGCCCGACGGCAGAGGGCTCTTCGTCGTGCCCCGGGGCGGCCACGTCTATTTCGGCACGACCGACACCTTCTATCCGAGAGCGGAATACTGGCCGGAGATCACCCGCGAGGACATCGACTACCTGCTCAATACGGCCATGGCCTATCTGAATGTTGCACCCTTTACCGACGGGGATATCGTCGCCCTGTGGTCTGGCTTGCGGCCGCTGCTCGGCGAGGAGGGGAAAAAGCCTTCCGAAATCTCCCGCCGGGATGAGATCATGGAAGGCCCCGGAGGCCTCCTGTCCGTGGCCGGAGGCAAGCTCACCAGCTACCGGGCCATGGCTGAACAGATCGTCGACCGGTGTGAAAACCTGCTGAACCGTGCACACGTCCATGCGGCTACGGCCGAGGAACCGCTGCCGGGAGGCGATTTTTCAGAATCCTTTGAAGCCCTGTGCTCCCGTATTGAGCGCTGCGGGCTTTCGTCCGAAGAAGCCGGGCGTGCAGCCCTCCTCTATGGCAGCGAAGCGCTGGCCATTTTTGCCCAGGGGAAAGGACCCGCTGCGGAAGTGCGGCACGCGGTCCTGGCGGAAGGCGCTTTGACCCTCGAGGATTACTGGGTCAGGCGCAGTGCCCGTGCCCGGTTCGAGGAAGACGGCGGACTGGCCGGCCTGGAGTCCGCCGCAGATCCCATGGGGACGCTTCTCGGGTGGACGGATGCGGAGAAGGAGCGGCAGGTCCGGTCGTGCCGGGAGATCCGCGCGGATGAGATGCGGCATATACTGCCACGAGGATAAGGAGCATCCATGAGTGAAAAGCCGAAGGTCTCAATCGTCAAGAAGGGATTCCCCCTGGCCACGCCGGAGATAGAAGCCATGGTCCGCAAGGCCGTCGAGCTCGCCGGAGGTCTCGCGGGCAGGTTCAGAAAGGGCGGCCATGTGGCGATCAAGCCAAACCTCTTTGCCCCGTACCCGCCGCCCATCTCCGTGGACCGCAGGGTCATCGCCTCGGTGGTGAGGCTGGTGCGAGAGGCAGGCGCCTCCAGGGTCACGGTGATAGAGGGGGTGAGCGTGGGAACGCTCATGAAGAGGGTGAACCCGGAGCTGTCCTCCTCAGGTGCACAGCGGGGGTTCTCCACGGCAGCGGTGATGAAGATGCTCGGCGTCACCAAGGCCGTGGAGGAGGCCGGGGGAGAAGTGCTCGGGGTCGAGGATGCCGAGAAGGTCACGGTGGACATCAAGGGCGGCATGGCGCTCCACCGGGTCGCCTACCCGAAGATCGTCCTCGATGCGGACTATTTCATCAACATCCCGGCCATGAAGACCCACACCATGACCATGGTCACGCTCGGGATCAAGAACCTCCAGGGACTCCTGGACGAGAAGGGCAGGTACTTCTCGCACCGGGATGACCTCGACCAGCACATGGTGGACATCAACAAGATCCGGCTCCCCGACTTCACGGTCCTCGACGGCCTCATCGCCTTGGAGGGCATGGGGGCCGGAGAAGGCGGGAACGCCGTGGAGATGGGGGTCATCATGGCGAGCCGCGACCCGGTGGCCCTGGACTGCATCGCCTCCCAGTGCATGGGCATCGAGAACCCCCTGGTCGTGGGCACGACCCGGATCGCCAACCACGACGGCCTCGGGTGCGGCAACCCGTTCCTCATCGAGGTGGTGGGCGATTCCATAGAGCAGGTCAGGAAGAAGCTCACGCTGCCCGTCAACTACACCCAGCCGCTCGAGAGCATCGTCACCGGCGTGTACCCGAACATCGACCTCTACATCGGCGGCGCATGCCCCACGTGCTGGCTCATGACCGCCATGGTGGAGGCCATCCTGTCGAAGGTGCCGGAAAGGTTCTCGCTGATCGTGGGCATCGATCCAAAGATCCCGCCACGGTTCGCAACGGATCTCCGGCACACCATCTTCCTCGGCGAATGCGCGCTGGCTGCGGGCGGCGACCTGCGCGAGATCCGCAACGAGATGCAGCTCAGGGGGATCGACCGCTTTCTCGGGGGCTGCCCTCCCTACGAGCAGGCCCTGGTTAAACTGGAGGACATCCTCATCGGGATGGGCCATCTCAGCGAACAGGAGCTGATTCACAAGGCCCTCGAGCACCGGAAACGGTTCTTCGATGGCTACAAGACATATGATTCCACTTGGGAGCCGCAGATCGAGTTGGTATAACAGGCACTATTAAATCATGATCTTATCGGGAGGGTGCTATGGCGGACAAGAACTATGTAATGTCGGTGGATTCTGGCACACAGAGCGTACGCGCGGTCCTTTTCGACTCTCAGGGAGGTGTGGTCGCCAGCGCCCAGGCCCCCCACGAGCCGTATTATTCTCTGCAGCCGGGGTGGGCCGAGCAGAGGCCCGAGGACTACTGGGCCAAGCTCTGCCAGGTGACGAACGCGCTCATGAAAAAGATCACCATCGACCCCAAGGAGATCGCAGGACTGGGGATCACGACCCAGCGGGGGACCTTCGTCCCGGTGGACAGGGACGGCAATGCCCTGAGAGGGGCCATCATCTGGCTCGACCAGCGCACGGTCCCTGACCCTCCCCCGCTCTCCGCGGTCATGAAGGTCTTCGCCGGCATCACCGGGATGACGGAGGGCATCAACTATGTGCGCAAGAACTCCAAGTTCCTGTGGATCAAGAGGTTCGAGCCCGAGGTCTACAAGAAGACCTACAAGTTCATGCAGATTTCAGGCTGGTTCGTCAACAGGCTCACGGGCGAGTTCAGGGATTCCGTGGGCATGGTCACCGGCATATGGCCGCTGGATTTCAAGAAGCTCGCCTGGCACAGCGTGAAGATCGCCTATGAGCCCTTCGGCCTGGAGCCCGAGCACATGGTGGATCTCTCTTCCCCTGACACGGTGCTCGGCCATGTCACGGCAAAGGCCTCGGCCGAGACCGGCCTTCCCGTGGGGCTGCCCGTCGTCGTGGGCGCAGGGGACAAGCAGTCGGAGCTGCTCGGCGCAGGCGCCATCGATCAGAGCATCGGGGTCGTCAGCTACGGGACCGCCACCTGCATGGAGATCATCACGAAAAAGTACATCATGGACAAGTCGCTGCGGTTCTTCACCTGGCCCGCGGCCCTGCCGCGTGCATGGGACATCGAGCTGTTCATCCACCGGGGCTTCTGGATGGTGACCTGGTTCAAGCAGGAGTTCGGGCATCGCGAGGCCATGGAGGCGGAAAAGCGGGGCGTCGCCCCCGAGGTGATCCTCGACGAGGTGATCAAGACCATCCCGCCCGGGTCCATGGGGCTGATGGTTCAGCCCTACTGGTCGCCCATGGTGTCCGCCAAGTATGCCAAGGGCTCCATCATCGGGTTCGGCGACGTGCATACGCGGGCCCACATCTACCGCGCCATTCTCGAAGGGCTCGGGTACGAGCTCAGGAGGCTCTACGAGTTCTTCAACTCGAAGACCGGGGTGACCCTCAAGGAGCTCCGCGTGGGCGGCGGCGGATCGCGGAGCGACGTTGCGGTGCAGGTGGCTGCTGACATCTTCAACCTTCCCGTCTCCCGGATGGCCACCTACGAGATCTGCGCGCTGGGTGCAGCCATTGACACCGCCGTGGGAACCGGCATGTTCCCCTCGTTCGAAGAGGCGGTCGCCTCCATGGTGAAGAAGGGCCGGGTCTTCGAGCCGGATGCGCAGAGCCACCGGATCTACGATGACCTCTATCAGGGTGTGTACACAAAGACCTACGGTGCCCTCGAGCCGCTCTACAAGAAGGTCGCTTCCGTCACGGGCTACCCGTCTGAAGACTAGGGGGGACGGATATGATGGTTTGCACGTGGTCTACGGGGAGCGTATCAGCCTGTTGGCTTCATCGGTCGCCGTTGCGGCGCTCTCGGCGTAACCATGCGCCCCGATGGATGAAGCGAGGCCTGCGTCAAGAGCTGCACCACCGACCAGAATCCTGACCCCGGGGTGGAGTTTCCTGATCCAGGCAATGGACTCCCGCATGCCTGGGATGCAGGTCGACATCATGGCGGACAGCGCCACGATGGAGGGCTTGTGCTGCTGTATGGCTTCCAGGGCGCAATCCCTGGACATCTGCCGTCCCAGATCGACGACCCGGAAGCCCGAGGCCTCCAGCACCGCCGCCACGATGTTCTTCCCCAGATCGTGTACCTCGCCCTCGACGACACCGATGAGCACGGTCACCTCCGGCTCAGGGAGCTCGAGGCCAGCTTGCCTCATCCAGCCGATGCCGTCCCTGAAGGTATCGACCGTGAACAGAAACCCCGGGACAGACAGCCGGGAGCTCTTCAGGCCGTCACGTGAACGCTCCATGCCTCGGGTAAGGGCCTCGATGATGGAACGCGCGGAGATGTCGGCTGCCGACACGCAGCGGGACAGGACATCCCTTAAACGGGGCGTGTCGCCCCGGCAGACGCATTCCTCGATCTCTTCCAGCATCCTGAGGGTATCACGATCCGTATCCATGCCGGCTCCTCACCCGAAGCGTCTTGCCGCATGGATCATGGCAAAGGCGTTGGTCAAGGGGATGTTGGGAGGATATTCACACCCCGGGGCAAGTATGTATCCGCCGCCCTTGGCAAGGATGTCTATCTGGCGGCGGCATTCATCCATGACCTCCTGGGGCGTGCCATGGATGAGCAGCGGCGTGGGAACATGCCCTATGATGGTCACGGCTTCGCCATATTTCTGCTTCAGCTCAAGGTCCGTTCGGCAGTCGTCGGGCAGGTGGGCAAGGCTGAACACCTCGGGCTCCATCCACTTGATCTGCACATCGACAAAGGGGTTGTGGCCGCAGTTGTGTACGCCGACCATGAGTTTCCTCCTCTTGATGGCCCTGCTGATCTCCCTGACGAAGGGCCCTTCGACGGATTCCCATACCTTCTTGGGCAACCCGTTCGTGCCTGCATAGAGGGCGTCGATGGCGATGGCCGGAACGCCCGTCTCGCTCTGCGCCTCGACGTATTCGACCAGGACGCCCGTGACGGTCTCACATGCCTTGCGGACCTCGGCGGGGTACAGCATGCAATCCTTCAGAAGGTTCCCGGCCCCGCGCATCATGCCCAGAACTCCCAGCGGGCCGAAAACGAAGCCCCCCACCAGGCCTCTCAACCCTACCCGCTGAACCGTTATCCGGCAGAGTTTCAGGAATTCCTGCATCCTGGGAGCGTCCCTGAGGCTGATCGGTCGAAGGCGCCCATAGTCGTCGACGCCCTTGATCGCCGGGTTGGCATAATCGGGGTGAGCGGTCGAATTATCCGGGAAGATCATGTCCTGGCCGAAGTCGGCCGCCTCCACGGAAAGGTCCATCAGGAGGACCACCATGTCCCCGCCTATGAACTCGAATCCCGAAGAAAAGACGTCCGCTGCTGTCTCCCCGTCCAGCGACATGTCCTTGAACCCGATGTTCCTGATCTGCCTCGCCGCTGAACATACCAGCGTCGTGACGGGCACATGGTCGGGCTCCTTGTGGAAGAGGGCCGCAAAGACCCTCTCGATCGAGGTCAGCGGCGAGATCCTGCCCCGAGCGCTTATGGCCGAGGCTGCCAGCTTCAGCACCGGTTCGGGAACTTCGCGGGGAGGAGGCAGCGTGCCGTGAGACAACGATTTCATGATCCTGCCGAGATTCATAGCCTCCCCCGATCAGCCAATCTCCTGAGAATCATACCAGCCTGCCGGCATGAGCACAATTTCTTTCGATGAATATATGATGAGTGGGTTCAGGGTGTCTCGAAACTGATGATCTCCCAATAATACCCATGCATGCAGGCGCTTCTCTCAAGAGCGGACCTGATGGCATGAAATCTTCACTTTTCTATGCCCCTATTTTTCGATGATTATGAAAAATAAGCTCCG
>JALOOZ010000097.1 GCA_025454155.1 Thermodesulfobacteriota bacterium | reverse complement strand
TTCAGGCCCAGCACCCCGATCTTGGCGCCGTAGAAGTAGGACAGCGAAATGTCCTTGATCACGGGTCTGTTCTGGTAGGTCTTGCTGACCCGCATCATCGTGTAGATGATCTTTTCCGGACCGTTGCTCATGTGGAGTGCTCCTTGTTTAACGCCCGACTCCTGAAGGTTCACGGGGCATACTGCCGGACATCCTCCAGACACTCATCGCCGAACAGCACCAGAGAATCGTTTTCGATCACCTGCTGGATGAAGTCCCTGAGGTCGGCGGCCCCCTCGTTCAACCAGTACATGACGCAATCCGGGTTCGTGCAGTGCCTCGGGTGTTCGGGGTCAAGGTGCTCCGATACCATGGGCACCCCGTTGTCGACAAGGCCCAACATGTGGCCTGCCTCGTGCACGAGGGTCGCCTGTTCCACGAACCTGTCAACGGCTGCGGAAGAACCGGAGGCACGGACGACGTCCTTGAAGATCGTGATCACCGACGACCCGGAATAGGAAACCCCGAGCACCTTGGGGTTTGCAGTGCCGTTGTCCTCGAAATATCCGTTCAGAAAGAGGATGTGCACGAAAGCATCGGATCCGGACATGGGCTGGTCCCAGGTGGCCCTGGCAAGGGCGATGATTTCGGAGGAGGTCCAGGTCTCCTCGTCCTGTTCAGGGATGGGGTCCATCCCGGAGAGGTCCCAGGGGACAAAGACAGCTGGTTCGATGGCCCGGCCCAGGAACAGGGCCTCCATATTGTCCTGCAGAATCTCCCAGTACGGGGTGTCGCCCTGGGACATCCCCGTGAAGGGCTCGGCATCCGGTTCGTACGCCACCTGTACGGAGATGGATGTCACGGTGGAGTATACCTGGGCGAGGTTCAGTGCCAGAGGGTCCGTGGCGGTGCCCGTGGTGCTTTGACCCTCTGAAGAACACGCTGCAGCGCCAATGAGCAGTGCTGCAGCAAGAACCGGCAGTCTTGCCGGCGGGAACGGGCGCCTGTATTTCATGGCGATATATGTACCCGGCGATTTCTCTTTCATCAAGGAAATTCCCCGGGCCTTTGTCATGATGAAAACAGGGATACAGGTCTGTTCCGGGGTCACGTGTTGAAGCGGATGGAAAGGATGTCCCCGTCCCTGACCGGGTAGGTCCTTCCCTCGAGCCTGATGAGGCCCTTGTCCTTCAGGGCCTTCTCGGATCCATGTGACATGAGGTCGTCATAGCTGAAGCACTCGGCGCGGATGAACCCCCTGGCCAGGTCTGAATGGATGGCGCCCGCCGCGTCCACCGCCGTGTCCCCCCTCTGGATCGTCCAGGCCCTCACCTCGTCGGGGCCCACCGTGAAGAAGGAGATGTACCCCAGCAGGTCGTAGGCGGCCAGGGTGAGCCTGTCACGGGCGGATGCCCCGATGCCCATGTCCTCCATGAAGGCCCGGGCCTCGGTTTCTTCGAGCCTGGAAAGCTCCATCTCGAACTGTCCCGCGAACTCGATGCCTTTGTAGTGTTTCCACACCCTGCCCAGCAGCTCGGCATTGCGGCCGAAGGTGTCCTCGTCCGAGTTGAGGATCACGAGCATGGGCTTGAGCGTCAGAAAGCGGAAGCCCCGCACGGACTTCTCTTCGTCCGGCGTGAGGAGGGGGAGGGCATGAAGATCACCCCTGTCGAGGAATGAAGCGATCTTGGCCAGTGCGTCGCGCTCGATTTCGAGGGCAGGGGTCTTTACCCCCCGCTGGATCTGGTGGTCGACGCGTTCGAGCCTTGTCTCTGCCAGGATGAGATCGGCAAGCATGAGCTCGGAGAGGATGGTATCGATGTCCGAGAGGGCATCCGGCTCGCCGAGGATGCTGTCGATGTACTGGTCATGGAAATTCCTCACCACCAGGGTCAGTGCATCCGCTGTCTTGATGAGGCCGAGCTCCGAGGCGCTGAAGATGTCCTTCTTTTCACCGCCGCCATGCTTGAAGCCCCCGAAGTCCATGCATTCGAGGGTCGCGTAGGTTGTCTTCTTAGGCCTGTACAGTCCCCGGAGCGCCCCGATGCGCGGATCAGTTACCTGCACCACCGCGAGGTTGGGCTCGTCCTTGGATGCGCAGTACTGGTCAATGGCGATGTCCATGCCCGTCAGGGCATTGAATATGGTGGTCTTGCCCGATTTCGTCAGTCCGATGAGTCCGATCTTCATAGCTGCCTCGAGAGGTGTCGGCAGTGTATAGCACCAAGTACCACCGAGGGCAATGCCCAACAGGGACCCCCTTGCATGGATCAGAAGACGTGATATTATGGGGGGTGACCCAAGGAAAGGAGAAGATTGATGAGGAAGAATCTTTTCTGCATCGTGGCTGCCTGTCTGCTTTTCATGCTGTTTGCGAGCGCCTGTACGAAAGAGATGGAGAAGCGGGAGAAGGTGACCCGCGAAGCGGCCGCACACGCGCCGAAGGCCGGCATTGTCCAGGATACAAGGGAGCCTTCCACGACGCCCGTTACGGAGGAGAGGGACTTCCGGAGCATCATTGTCGAGGTCGCGAGGAGGAACATCCCCGCCGTGGTTCACATCGAGGTCACCCAGAACCAGGAGGTCGCCAATCCGTTTTCCCCCTTTGAGAACGACCCGTTTTTCCGCCGCTTCTTTGACGTTCCCCAGGGGCCCAGGAAGTTCAAGCGCGAGTTGAAGGGGATCGGCACGGGCATGATCATGAACGGCGAGGGATATATCCTCACGAACAACCATGTGGTGGAGGGCGCCACCCAGGTCCAGGTGTTCCTCTCCGACGGGAAGCAGTTCGGTGCGAAGATCGTGGGGGCTGACCCCAAGACGGACCTTGCCGTGATCAAGGTGTCTGCCCAGGAGAAGCTCCCCTTCGTCACCTTCGGCGATTCGGACAAAGTGGATGTGGGCGAGTGGGTGGTGGCCATAGGCCACCCGAGGGGGCTCGACCAGACCGTGACCCAGGGGATCATCAGTGCAAAGCACCGCAAGGGAATCACTGATCCGAACAACTACCAGGACTTTCTCCAGACCGATGCCGCCATCAATCCGGGGAACAGCGGCGGGCCCCTGCTCAACCTCGACGGCCAGGTCATAGGCGTCAACTCGGTCATCGCGTCGCAGTCCGGAGGTTCGGAAGGCCTCGGGTTCGCCATACCGAGCAACATGGCCGTCCATATCGCCCGGTCTCTCATGGAGACCGGCAAGGTCCAGCGTGGCTGGCTGGGTGTGTCGATACAGGATGTGCCGTTCACGAAGATGAAGGCCCTCAGGCTCGACGCTTCGAAGGGTGCGTTCGTCACAGAGGTGATGAAGGGCGGCCCTGCGGCCAAGGCGGGGATCAAGGCCGAGGATGTCATCCTGTCCGTGAACGGCAGGGAGGTGGAGGACTCCAGCACGCTGAGGAACCTCATTGCGGGCACTCCGGTCGGCTCCGAGGTGATGCTCGGCATCCTGCGCGGAGGGAAGACCCTCACCATACCCGTGAAGGTCGGGAACCTCGATGATGCGACGAAGATCATGGCATCGGCCATCCGGGATAAACTCGGCATCGATGCGAGGCCGCTCTCGGAAAAGGAACAGAGCAGGTACGGCCTCGACCGGGATCAGGGTGTGGCCATCAACTGGATCAACCCGAAGGGGCCCCTGGGACGCGAGGGTTTTGAAGTGGATGACATCATCCTCGGCGTCAACGGCCAGCAGATAGGCAATGTCGATGATCTCGTGAATATCGCGAACATCCTCCAGTCCGGGCAGAAGATCACCATCTTCGCCCTGGACCACCGCACCGGCAGGACCGGGAACATCCAGGTGGAGGTGCGCTAGGTTCCCGGGGCATCCGGGAGGATCGCCCAGGAGATCCCGAGCTTCCTCATCCTGGCCTGCAGGGTGGTGCGCTTCATGCCCAGGATCTTGGCGGCACCGCCCGGGCCGCCGATGCGTCCCCCGGTGAGGCCGAGCACGTGGGTGATGTACCGGCGCTGGAGATCGTCCATGGTGGGATTGTCCGAGAACGAGGGCTCCTCGGACGAGCCGGAAGATACAGGCAGGATCAGACTGAGTCTGTCCGCGGACGAAAGGATGGCGGTGCGCTCCATGACGTTCTTCAGCTCCC
Source organism: Thermodesulfobacteriota bacterium (assembly GCA_025454155.1). Taxonomy (GTDB): domain Bacteria; phylum Desulfobacterota; class Desulfomonilia; order UBA1062; family UBA1062; genus MWEI01. The sequence goes on along the minus strand of JALOOZ010000097.1, from coordinate 4,718 downwards.
GCACGTTGCCTGGCCACGGGTAGGTCATGAGGGCAGAGATGTCCTTTTTCGTCAGCCCGGGCAGTACCCGGTGGTACTTCCGTGCATACTGGCCCAGGAATTCCCTTGCCAGGAGGACGATGTCGTCGCCGCGATCCCTCAGGGGCGGCAGGACCAGCGGTACAACGTTCAGGCGGTAGTAGAGGTCCTGGCGGAACCTGCCTTCGGCCACATCCCGGGCCAGGTCGCGGTTCGTGGCCGCCACGAGACGGAAGTCGGACGCCATGGCGCGGGTCCCTCCCACGCGGGTAAAGCTCTTCTCCTGGAGTATCCGCAGCAGCTTCACCTGGGCAGACGGCGGCACATCGCCTATCTCGTCGATGAAGAGCGTGCCCGTGTGAGCCAGCTCAACCCGGCCTGACTTCTGCCGGTCCGCCCCGGTGAAGGCTCCCTTCTCGTGCCCGAAGAGTTCGCTCTCGACGAGCGTCTCGGGGACGGCCGCGAGATCGACCACGATGAAAGGGCCTGCTTTGCGCCTGCTGGAATCGTGGACCCTGCGGGCCAGGAGTTCCTTGCCCACGCCGGTTTCGCCGGTGATGAGCACGGTGGCCTCCGTGCCGGAAGCCTGGTCTGCCTGGGCGAGCAGTGCGGCCATGGCAGGGCTTCCGCCGAGGATCTTCACCGCCTCGTCGCCGCCCTCCGTCGCAGCCCGGCCGGTCAGGGCACGGGACCTGTCCTCGGCGATCATGCCGGTATAATGGAAGATGCGTTCCATGGATATGCCGATGTGTCGCGTAACCCTGACCACCACTTCCCGGTCCAGGACCTCGCTTCCCGGGTCAGTGTAGGAGTTGTCCATGTAGAGCACCCCGCCGACTTCCCCCCCCACCTGGATCGGCAGGCAGATGACTGCCAGGGTACGGTGGGCCTCCCCGCCGGCATGCCGTGTGTCGCCGGCCCTCATCACCAGGGGTTCGGCATTGCGGAAGGCCTTGAACACGAGGCCCAGGGTCGAGCGGAACGATTCGGAAAAGACCTCGGACCTCTCGAGGTTGTACGACACCCTCAGCACCGGCCGTGCTGCATCGCGAGGGCCGGAGAACCAGAAAAGACCACCCCGTTCTGCACCGAAGAACCTGGCGGCGGCCGAGACGAGCCGGGTTAGGAGCTCCTCGCGGTCGGCGCTCGGCACGAACTCGTCCATGAGGTCCATGAAACGGTCTATGAGCTCCTGCCCGCGGCTGACGGACCTGTTCGGGACTCCTATCCGCAGCAGGGGCACGAGGTCGTCAGGGAAGAGCTCCTGGCCGTATCCGCCCAGGCCTTCCCACGCCATGAGCGCGAAGTTGCGGGCAGCAGCGCGGTCGTGCTGGCCGAGCTTCACGCGGGCCATCTCGGCCCTGGTCTTGGCCAGCTCGATGGGGTCCCCGGTCCTGAGCAGGTCGGATTCGCTGGCCTCCAGCAGGGAGAGCACCACCTCGAGGTCCTCTTCCCGGCTGCGGGCCTGCAGGGCACGCAGGCGAAGGGCAACCCCCCGCAGGTGGATATTGGGCCCGGCGAGGACCCGGTCCATCTCCTGTTCGAACCCCATGGAGGTGATGGGGGGGTAGCCCTTGAGGTCGAAGGCATGGAGCATCTCCAGGGTGACGGGCCAGTTGTACTGGGGGCCTATGGCCTCGGTATACGCCGTGTCCCTGGTTATGCGGTAGGCTTCCTCCAGGTCGCCCTCGAAGTAGCTGCAGTAGGCAAGTCCCTTCATGACCACATGCCTTGCCGCCGCGTTGCCGTTCTCCTCGGCATCCTTCCGGGCTGCCGCCAGGTGCGCGTGGGCCTCCGCCCTGCGGCCCATGATGATGAGCACGATGCCCAGCAGCGCCTCGAAGAAGCAGGTGTTGCGGTCGTTCTTCAACATGCGCGAGCGCCGCCAGTGCGAGTCGAGCACGCCGATGGCGCGGTGGTACTGGCCCAGCAGGGCGCTGCAGTAACCGAGCGCCGACGACGATGCCAGGTGCTCGGGGAGAAAGGTGGGCACGGCCTGGCCGGATTTGAGGCTGTTCAGCCGCACGATGGCTTCGAAGCTGTCCACAGCCTCCTTGTACATGCCCTGGAGGTAACAGTAGATGCCGCGGAACTCTGCGGAGATGGCCATGATGTCCTCGTCGCCCAGGGCCTCAGCCTGGCTCAGGCCCGACTCGATGAGCCCGAACCCCTCGGCGGTCCGGCCTATGACATACTTGTACAGCCCCATGACCAGGTCGCACCGCGTGAGCGTCCGTACGTCCCCGAGCCGCTCGGCTACGGGGTAGACCTGCTCGAGCAGGGCGGGTATGCCGTGGATGTCCCTGGTCAGGTTGAGCCTCAGCCGGCAGAGCTCGTTGGCGATTGCGAGAAAGAGGGGGTCCCATTCGGGCTGCCCGGTGTGCGGGGCGGCAAGGGCCAGGGCGGTCTCCAGGAGATCCAGCGCCTCCGGCTTGTGCTCGGAACGGACTGCCTTCCTGGCCGCCTCCTCGGCGAGCAGTGCCGCATCATGATTGCGGCCGGCCTTCACCAGGAGCGACAGCCGTGCGCGGACGCCGAGGGATTCATGCTGGCCGAGACTGCGCATCTTCTCGACCAGTGCATTGAGGTGCTCCTTCGTGTTGATGCGGGACAGGCGTCGCGACACATCCACAGGCAGATCTCCTGCCAGGGTGATGCCGCCGTCCTGGTGGATCACAACAAGCCCTTTCTCGATACCCCTGCGCAGGAACTCCTGCAGCTCTCGTGTGCTCAACGTGGCCGTCATTGCCAGGAGGTCTGCCCCCAGCGGCTCCTCGATGGCCTTCATCAGCGCCAGGGCCTGCCAGTCTTTGCCCGTGAAATCGTGCATGCTGTACCTCGCAGAGCGGTCTTCCCTGTGTACCGCCCGCTTCAGTCCAAGTCAAGACCATATACGGGCAGTTTCTGCCGAAATATGGGCGCATGCCCCGGGGGGCTGTCATTGCCATGAATGATAACCGTATGTTGGGCACATCGATGATGTGGCACAGCTCCTGCTCAATATAAGGGAACAAACCCCAACACCCAAGGAGGATACACCATGGCTGGACTGAAGGGATGGAAGGAAGACTACAGGAGCAAGCTGGTCACGGCTCAGGAGGCGGCCGCCCAGATCAAGTCGGGTGACTGGATCATCGTGCCGGCGGTCAACAGCGCGCCCATCGACATCCTGAACGCCCTCGCCGACCGCAAGGAAGAGCTTCAGAAGGTGAAGATCGCCAGCAACCTCATAACCTACCCCTATGCGTTCCTGCAGGGTGACTATGTCGGGCGTATAACCTACTACAGCGGCTACTTCGGCCCCCTGGAAAGGATGTTCCTGCCCCAGGGCAACGTGGTCCCTTTTCCCATGCACCTCTCCAAGGCCCAGATCGCCCTCGAGCGGGCCAAGGCGAACGATGTCTTTCTCTGTGAGGTAACCCCCCCGGACGAGCGCGGCTACATGAACTACGGCCCCTGCGGCGTGGCCTACGGGAGATTTTCGACCACCATGTGCAAGAAGGTCATTGCCCAGGTGAACAGCAAGGCGCCGTGGATCCACGGGATCGAGAACATGGTCCACATCAGCGAGGTCGACTTTGTCGTGGAGAAGGATCACGACCTCGTGCCGGTGCCGGAGATCACCATCACGGACGTGGAGAAGAAGATCGGCGAGCACATTGCCGAGCGCATCACCGACGGCGCCACCATCCAGCTCGGCATCGGCGGCATTCCCAATGCCGTGGCCTATTTCCTCCACGAGAAAAAGGACCTGGGCGTGCATGCCGAGATCCTGAGCGATGCCGTGGCCGAGCTCGCGGAGCTGGGTGTGATCACCGGGAGAAAGAAGACCCTGTTCAGGGACAAGATAGCGGTGGGAGGCCTCATCATCGGTACCCAGAGGCTCCTCGATTTCGTCAACGACAACCCGACGATCGTGTCCATGCCCATTGCCCAGGCGAATTCCCTCGATGTCATCAGGCAGAACGACAACCTGTGCTCCATCAATGCCGGCCTTACCGTGGATCTCACCGGGCAGGTCGCATCCGAGACCATCGGCCATACCCAGTACAGCGCCACCGGCGGCCAGGCAGATTTCGTCCGCGGGGCGCTGGCGTCAAAGAACGGCAAGTCGTTCATCGCACTGAAGTCTACTTCGCTGAAAAAAGATGGGACACTTACCTCGAGAATTGTGCTAAACTTCACCCCCGGAACAGTGGTGACCACACCGAGGTCGGATGCCATGTACATCGTCACCGAATACGGGATTGCGGATGTTTACATGAAATCGATCCCGGACAGGGTCAAGGCCATGATCTCGGTGGCGCACCCGGATTTCAGGGAGGAGCTGGAAAAACAGGCGTTTGAAGCAGGGCTCTTGATCCCCGCGACCCTGCCGGTTAACATCTAACAGAATACAAGCTTAAAAGGAGAAGGAAATGAACTATCTGATCCAGCCGAAGAAGTACAAGAGCCTCATGGCCGACGAAGGTTCGCGCGCCATTATGGACAAGACAGTGGCCTTTTTCGAGAACATGGGCAAGGAGAGGCTCCTCGACGACTACAACAAGAAGCTCTGGTACCGGGAATTCATCGACTTCCTCGCCAGGGAGCGCATCTTTTCCAAGCTGCTCACCCCCAAGGAGTACGCCGAGGGCGACCCCGACTGCCGCTGGGACACGGCGCGCAACAGCGAGTACTCCGAGCTGCTGGCCTTCTAC
>JALOOZ010000096.1 GCA_025454155.1 Thermodesulfobacteriota bacterium | reverse complement strand
GGAGACCGCCTCGGTGAGTGACTGGGTGAAGGCCTTGGTGGCCCCGTAGACCGCCATGGACGGCAAGGGCTGGAATGCTGCCACCGAGGACACGTTCAGAATGGCGCCCTCGTCCTTCTCCTTCATGGCGGGAAGGACAAGGCGCATGAGCTTCATGTACCCGATGCAGTTCAATGCCACCATCTTCTCGATACGACCCCTGTCAGCCTCTGCGAAGGGCCCGTAGGCGCAGATGCCCGCGTTGTTGACGAGGACGTGAACCGGCCCGGCCTCCCTGACAACCTCCTCGTAGAGCTTCTCTGGGCCGTCAGGTTCTGCGAGATCTGCAGAAAATCTCCATGTCCTTATCCCGTGGGAACGCTCCAGTTCATCCGCCCAGGCGTCGAGCTCGCTGCGCCGTGAGGGCAGGTCGGTCAGTGCCAGATTGGCCCCGTCCCGGGCAAAGCATCCGGCCAGGCCCCTGCCGATACCCATGGACGCCCCGGTGACGAGGATGGTCTTCCCCGTGAAATCGAGTTTCATCTCATGCCCTCCTATGCCTGCCCACTCTGATGGAAGAGGCTTTTCAGCAGGGACTTCTTCCGGGATTTCACATGCCGGGCAAAGTCCTCGAAGGCCTCCCGTGTCGTATACTTGAAGACATACCCGAGCTCGTCCTTGATCTTGTCGTTGCTCGCGATCCACGGGTGGATGATCATGCTCAGACCCGTGCTCGGGAATTCCGTGATGAACTTCAATCGCAGGAACCACGCGAGGTTGTTCAGGGGGTACATGACCGGATAGGGCAGGGGGAGCATCCAGTTGCCCATGGTGCGGATCATGTCCTGGAAGCTTATGACACCGTCAGCGGCGAGGTTGTACGCCCCCCGTCTCTTGTCCCGCAGCAGCAGGAACATGAGCTCGATGAGGTCGTCTTCATGGATGAACTGGTACGGCACCGCCTTGCTCGGCACCATGACTATCTTCTTCTGCAGATGCCTGGAAAGGGGGTTGTCGAAACCCGGTCCCACCACGAAGCATGGCCGGATGACCGTGAGGGCGATCTCCGGGTGCTCCTTCTGGAATTGTGCGCAGACCGCCTCGAGCTCGCGCTTGTTCTTGCAGTAGGTGAAGTCGCCGTTGCCGCGCAGGGGGCTCTCTTCCGTCAACGGCATGTCATTGTCGGGGTGAAACCCGTAGGCCGTGGTGGATGAGCACTGCATGAGCTGCGGTATGCCGGCCTTGGCGCAGGAGGTGAGGAAGTTTATGGTGCCGTTGATGTTTATGTCCTCCATGAGCCCCTTGTCATGCAGGGGCGGGAGGATGTAGGCCGCATGGACGGCCCAGTCTATGGCCCTGTCCTTCAGCAGTGGATACATGTCGGTGCGGACGTCGTGACGGATGAAGGTGAGCTTCGGTGAAAAGCCCCTGGGCTCGGCTATGTCGATCCCGATGATCTCTCCGATCTCGTCCTTGCCGCCGAGGTACTCGACGAGCGTGGACCCGAAGTAACCGGAAACCCCGGTGACGAAGACCCGTTTCATGGGCTGAACCTCCTCTGGGGAAAAAGGGGCCCTCTCCGCGATGGAAAGGGCCCCCAGAAGTATGATGTCAAACCTTTTCGAATATATGGATGGTCATGGAGGCTTCCTCAACTCCCAGGTTGCCTCCGCCGTTCTCGGTCAGGGCGACACGGGCACCCTCCACCTGGCGCTTGCCGGCCTCGCCCCGCAGCTGCGTGACGACCTCGTGGATCTGCGCCAGGCCTGATGCGCCGATGGGGTGCCCCCTGCATTCGAGGCCGCCGCTCGTGTTCAAGGGCAGCTTGCCGCCCAGGGTCGATGCACCCGACTCGGCGAAGACACCCCCTTCGCCGACGGGGCAGAAGCCCATGACCTCGGTCTGGTGGAGCTCACCGTAGGATGTCGCATCGTGGAGCTCTGCCAGGTCGATGTCGTCGGGGCCGAGCGAGGCCATGGCGTAGGCCTGTTTTGAGAGCCGTTCACCGATATCGGGGCCGTCCAGGTCGCGGTGCATGCCCGAACCGAGGACCGAGGCCCTGATGCGGACGGCCCTCTTCTTGCCCACCTTCTTGAGAAAGGATTTCGAGCAGAGGATGGCCGCAGCCGCACCGTCGCCCACCGGGGCGCACATGGCCCGTGTCAGTGGGTATGCCACGGGCCTGTCTGCGAGGACCTCTTCCACCGTCATGGTGGTCTGATACTGGGCCAGAGGGTTCAGCGATCCGTGCAGGTGGTTCTTGGAGCAGATCACGGCGAGCTGTTTCTGGGTGGAACCGAAGGTGGACATGTGCCAGCGGGCGCCCATGGAATAGGCGTCCATGAAAACGCTTCTGCCTTCACCGGGGGGGCTCTGGCCATCGGGCATCTTTACCGTGAAGCGCTTGCCCAGGTCCTCGAACATCTTCATGTGGGAGGCGAAGTTTTCCACGTCCATGCACGTGGCGTACGCACCAAGGGAGAGGGCCTTATTCTCGTGGGTGATCTTCTCCGAGCCGAGAGCCATTACCACATCGAACATGCCTGCCCTGATTGCCGTGTAGCCGAGGTACAAGGCCGTGGATGCCCCTGCGCAGGCGTTCTCGCAGTTCACGATGGGGATACGGTCCATACCTAAGTCCCAGAGCATGACCTCACCCCGGATGGAGTGCTGGTTTGCAAACATGCCCCAGAAGGTATTGGACACGTAAGCTGCCTGGATGTCGCCTTTTTCGAGCCCCGCGTCCTTCAGTACGAGCTCGACCGCGTCCTTCGCCATGCCGCGCACCGTACCTTCAGGATACTTGTTGAACCGGATCATGCCGGTGCCGATCACATATATATCACTCATAGCATGTTCTCCCTCGTGTTCTCATACTATTCCTCGCGCAGGATCAGGTTTGCTGCAGCCAGTGCAAGGGTGTCATTGGAGCCGTCCTCGATCAGGCCAGCCCTGGCGTCCCGGAATATCTTCTCAATGGGGTACTCTTTGGACAGGCCGTTGCCCCCGAAGATCTGCAAGGCATCGCTGGCCACCTCAAATGCCGACTTTGTTGCAAACACCTTGGCTGCGATGGAATATTGGGTCTTGGGTGGTGTTGTAGACAGGTTGTAGATTAATGCAGCTCTTGAATAGGCCCTGGACAACTCCACCTTGGAGAACATGTCGAAGAGTTTGTTCTGCACGGTCGTATGGTCACACAGCCTCTTCCCCCCCTGTATGCGCTCCTTGGAATAGGCAAGGGCCAGGTCATAGGCCGACTGGGCAACTCCCGTGAAGAAAGCGCCCATGCCGGCGTTTGCTGTAGCAAGAGTGATGTCCGTAAACATCTCGTAGCTCTCATTGTCAATGACCATGTCTTCAGCCGGTACTTCAGCATTATCGAAAAAGATCTCACCCTGGGGTAAGTCTCGTTGTCCCAGCTTGTCGAGCGGTTTACCCCGGGAGACACCTGGCTGAGTAAGGTCAACAAGAGCGATGCCCCCGCCCGACATACCCTGCGAGGGGTCGATGCTGACGAACAGGGCCGCCTGCGTGGCAATAGGCCCATTGGACACCCAGGCCGCCTTCTGACCATTGAGAAGGTACTTATTCCCTTTTTTGGTGGCTCTGACCTGCTGGATGATCTTGGGGTTGTGGAAGGTGTCCGTGTAGGGCGTGAGGATGTCCGAGCCATGATCTGGCTCGGTGATGGCCCAGCACGACATGATGCTCGCGTCCTTGCAGTTTACGTAGGGCAGGATAAATTTATTGATAATGGGGTCATCTGCAATGAGTGATCCATAGAAGGCGGAAAAGCAGGCAACCCCTATGGAGATAGCGAAGCCGACACTGCCGTAAGAGATCTCCTCGAACACGATATGGATGCCCAGAGGGTCTAGCCCCAGTCCGCCGTATTCATCCGGGATGAGTATGGTGTGATAGCCGTTGGCGTACATCTTCTTCATGCAGTCCCAGTAGATGGAGTCCTTGGCGATGACCTGCTCGGGGGTCATGGTGTCGAGCTTGATGGCCGCCGGCCGAAGGACCTCCACGGCGAATTTGTGAGCATTTTCCTTCAGGGCCATATGCTCGTCTGACATTTCAAGGTTCAACTCGGTATAACTCATGGAAACCTCCTTTATGTGCCTTGTAGTATGCACCCGGCCGGACCGAGGCTTCACTCCCGTGAAACCCCGGAAGACAGGGCCGCGTTATTTGTAGTCCTCGAACCTGCAGATGGTGCCTTTACCCTTCTCGAACTCCTCCCTGAGCTTGCGGTCCAGGGCCTTTTCAGAGATGGTCTTGGGGATATCGGGCACGATCTGGAGGAAGCTCGGGATGAAGTTCGGTTCGAGGTCCTTCCTGCACTTTTCGTAGATGGCCTTGGGATCGATCGTCTTTCCCTCGAAGGGGGCGATGGCCGCCACGAGGTCACTTTCTCCCGGTGCGCCGGATGCCGCGGGCACACCGTAAACGCACACCTCGCTCACATCGGGGTGTTCGCCGATGACCTTTTCCACGTGGTCCGGCTGTATGAAATCGCCGGACCTCCGCAGCTCGGCTCGGAACCCTTCCGGTAGTCGAAGTAGTACCACCCGTCCTTGTCCCTGTGGACGATGTCGCCGCTCCTCAGCCAGCCTCCACGCGTCTTGTCCTTGGAGGCGTCGGGCAGGCCGAGGTAGTCCACCTTCGTGTCGCCGCGGACCATTCTCGAGATGAGCTCACCGCTTTGGCCGACCGGCACCTCGTTGTCGTTCTCGTCCACCACCTTGAACTCCATGATGCCCGGGACGGGCTTGCCGAAGGAGCCGATGGGACCCTGCCCGATGGGCTTGAAGGCGAAGCCGCCTTCCACCGCCCCGTACCATTCGAGTATCTTGACATTGAACCTCTTCTCGAAGGTCTCCCAGATGGATGCAGGTGTTCCCGCACTGATGACCACCTGCACGGGGTTGTCCGCGTCGTCGGGCTTTTCGGGTTCGTTGTAGATGGCACCCATCATGCCGCCCAGGAGTGAGAAGGTGGTGCATCCGTATTTCCGGCAGATGTCCCAGATCCTGCTCTTGGTGAAACGCGAACTGAAGACCGCCTTGATGCCCATGTACATGGCCGGGAACAGCGTGACCGCCTGGGCGTTGCCGTGGGTGAGCGAGAGACCGTTGTAGAGCACATCCGTAGGCTTGTATTTCCACACGAGCTTGGTTGCGATGGTGAACATGCCCGTGCGGTTGTTGCGGATCTTCACACCCTTGGGGTCGCCCGTGGTGCCGGAGGTGTAGATGATCTGCATGGGGTGGTTGGTGTCGAAGATCTTCTGGTCCACCCGCTGCCAGGACTGATTCCCCAGGGTCTCGTTCAGGGCGTGGTATTTGCCGGATACCGGTATGCCGTGCTCCTTGCGGTAGGTCACCGTGGTGAGCTTGAGGTCCGGCAGGTCGGCTGACACCTCCTCGAACTGCTCGAGGCATTCATCCGATACGACGGCCGCCTTGGCCCCTGAGTTCTTGAAGAAGAACTTGAGCCGGTCGCCCCGGGAGCGCGGGTCGATGGGGATCATGATGGCACCTATGGTGTTTCCTCCGAGCAGGGCGTAGATGAACTCTGGGTCGTTCCGCATGAACACGCCGTAGGTGTCGCCTTCTCCGACGCCGTGGTCCACAAGGAGCCTGGCGAACTTGTTGGATTTCTCATAGAGTTCCTTGTAGGTAAGGATATCCTCACCATGGGCCCCGCGCTCGAAGATGAAGATCTCCTTTTCAGGGAATTCATCCGCCTTCATCTCCACGAAGTGGGCTGCGATGGCTTGATTCAAGTGGGTTTTTGACATGGTGTCCCTCCTGGTGTCGTTCAATCGTCCTCGACTGCACCGATGAATCCCCTGGTGTAGGTCGGGAATTCCTTCTTGAAGATCTGGTCCCAGACCTCCTGGGTCCAGAACTTGTGCCGGTCGAAGAACGGGTCGATCTTGGCCGCACTCACGGCCACGGTCACCGCTATGTCGATGTCGGGAATAGTCTCCAGGGCCTTGGCCGCAAAGGCCAAGGTGGAAAAGACCCTGCAGTGCAGCCCGAGCCGCCACGCCATGGCGGCCGCGGCGTCAGCTGCCATGTGGATGTTGATGTTGCGGAAGATGCAGCTGGGCCCGTTACTGGTGAGAGACTCCACCATCTCCGCCTTGTTCAGCTCCGCGCAGGTGCGATAGCCGCAGGCACCGCAGTTGTAGTTGAAGAGCGACTGGCGCTTGTCGCCGATGACGAGCAGCGCCGAAGGCTCCTTGATGAAGTCGGCTGCGAACCTGCCGTCGCGCGCCGCCAGCGGTGCCATGTCGCCCAGAGAGAAGCAGTATTCCGCCAGCTGTTCGATTTCATCCTTGGTTATGCACACGACCTTCATGGTGTTGCGGTTGCCGAACTTGAAGCACGTCTGCGCCGCCAGCGCCATCATTTCCACGGCCCGGTCCAGGCCGGCCTGTAACATGTCGTTCATTTCTCTGATAGCCATATCCACCTCCCGTCCTTAACTGTAGATCGACCTGAACTGAGGCCACAGCCTGCGGATGATCCGGTCGTTCATGGTCCTCTCGTTGATTTCGCCGTACCTGACCGGGATGTCCCTGAACGGGCTCTTCTCGGTCACCGAGATGGCAACGGCCAGTGCGAATCCGGTAGCCTTGGGCAGGACTCCCATGCGCATGGCCGCGGCGCCCGCCGACCAGTACACCCCGTAGTCGATGCCCAGGTTGCGTGCCATCGACACGATGCCGTCAATGGCATACGAGATGTTCATGGCCCTGAAGGTGCACAAAGGGCCGGTGTATGCCACGCCGGGCTCGCAGGGGAGCTTGTCCTCTTTTTTCATGTACTCGCAGGTGAGCTTGCCGCACAGGTTGCAGTTGATGTCGGAGGGGTCGGTGAGGCTCCTGAGCGACGTCACCACCAGCACCGCATCGGCGTCCCTGATCATGGCTGCATCCCTGGCGAAGAATTCCCATGCCTTGCTCTCCTTGCTCATGTCTTCTATGGCCTGGCAGAGGTCTTCGATGTCGCATTCGTCATCCAGGATATGGACCGTGCATTCACCCACGCCGCCCACCCGCGGGGAGGTGACGGCGGAGGCCAGGAGCATCCGCGCTGCGATCTGGGAGGCTTCCTTCCGGTCGTCCTCGAACTGTTTGAGGGTTCTCTCAACGCTCATGTGTTCCTCCTTCTCGGTTCAGCATCAGCCGGCGATGGGCAGGTTGTGCTTCTTCGCGATGGCCGGGTAGTTCTCGTATGCGGGCTTGAGCACGGGCAGGAGCTTGAGCACCTTGGGCATGGGTCCCTTGGCCTTGATGAGGCCCTTGGCCAGCGCCACCGGCAGGCTTACTTCCTTGAGCCAGAACTTGTGGCAGCTGTCGCCGCTCAAAGTCATCTCGATGGTGGGCCTGAGATCCGCCGGGCCGCAGATCACCTTGCCTTCGTTGGTGAGCCAGATGAATCCCTCGGGGTCATTGATGGTGAACTTGATGATGATGTTCGATTCGATGTACTTTTCGTAGAGGTCCTTGTCCTGCATGAGGAGATTGAAGAGACTGCCCAGGACCTCGTACATCTTTTCCGTGCTTTCGAATACTGCCATGGTATCCTCCTTTTTGTTGTGTATGTGTGGGTGCGGGAAATCACCCCGTAATCCAAAGCATTTCATGAGAAAACAGATGCTTCACTGCCGATCCAATGCATGCTGCCCTACGACGAGAAAACAGGTATCCCTCTGCTGTAGATCCCCCCTTTCTTACCTGGAATTTTCAAAGCTGTTCAGGAGACCCGTGATGGACCTCCTGACGCTGTCAACGGCCCACTCGGTGGGGTGCTCGCTCTGTGCCAGGTACCATCGGGTGGCCATTCCCTGGTAGATGGCCGAGATGGTCCTGGCGGCCGACTCGGGGTCGACGTTTCTGAACCGGCCATGGGTCTGGCCCAGTTCGATGGCTTTTTTCAGCAGCTTCACCCAGTTGTTGACCCAGTCCCTGAATATATCCCGGTAGCACTGGTCATGCACGGCCATGGACATGAAGTCGTAGAGGATGGGGTAGCCTGTCTCCACGTCGGGGTCCCGGGCATTGTAGAGCCAATCGAAGGAGAGGAGCTGTTCCAGGGGGTCGTCGAAGGCCGACATGGTTAGATCGCTCCTGAGGAAGATGCGCTGGAAGAACTCAAGAAAAACGGCCTTGAAGAGTTCGGTCTTGGACTTGAAGTAGTGGGCGAGGCCACCCTTGGAAAGACCAGCGGCCTTGCAGATGTCGTCCATGGTTACGTTGGCGCACCCCCGCTCGGCGATGGTCCGCAGCGCCGCATCGATGATCTGGGCCTTGCGGATTGCCTCGAGGTCGGCATTCTGAGCCATGTGGAACCCTCTCCTGATGACAAGTCTTCAATCCATCGTTCGCGCTGAGCGGATGAACAGCGACCCGGAAGGGATGGCTCTCGTGATGTGGTAAGCTATACCCAGCAGCCCATGGTGCCAATTAATCGACCGATTGGTCGTTATACCGACCGGTCGGAATATCCATGATTACATTATAATCTCGTATTACAACCTGTCAAGAGATATCCTGCAAATTATTTTCGGGGGGCTTCAGATCCGCTATGGTGGCGCCCCATCCCCCCTCCCACGCGGCCCCCAGCCTGAAGGAAACCACCCAGGGGAGCTTCACGAGGATCGCATGGACGGTCCGCCTCAGGGTGCCGGTCCCCTTGCCGTGGATGATCCGGACCGAGAGGATCCCCTTTTCCCGGCACTCCTCCAGATAGTCGGGCACCAGGTCCTTTATGTCCCTGGGGGAGAACATATGGAGGTCGAGGGTGCCGTCCACCACGAGCTCGTGGTATTCCTCCTGACCTTCCGGACACGCATCGGCAGAGGGTCCTTCTTCAGCGGGCGCTTCTTTGTCACGGTCCATGGCCATGCAGACCTCTGGCAGGGCTCAGGTGGACACCCGGCACGATCCCGAAAGGCCGAGACCCTCATAGATCTTCAGGGTGGCACGGGCGTTGTTGAGGGTGTAGAAATGGATGCCCCGGACCTTGTGGGCCATGAGGTCGCGCACCTGGCTCGTGGCCCATTCAACACCTATCTTCTCGATATCCTCAGTGGCCTTAGCACTGTCCAGGGCACGCAGCAGTCCGGCGGGGAATCGTGATCCGGCTGCCAGTTCGGCCATGCGGATCATGCCGCTGCGCGTGATGATAGGCATGATACCTGCGATGACCGGGACCTTTATGCCAGCCAGCTCGCAGCGCTCACAGAAATCGTAGAAGTCCCTGTTCTCGAAGAAGAGCTGGGTGATGATGTAGTCCGCACCGGCGTCTATCTTTGCCCTGAGGTGGTCCATTTCCTTGAGCCGGTTCGGGGTCTCCGGGTGGCCTTCGGGAAAACCGGCGACGCCGATGCTCATATGGGGGAAGCGGTCCTTGATGAAGGAGACCAGGTCCATGGCGTGATGGAAACCGCCGGGGGGAGGGCTGTACCTTTCTTGGCCGGCAGGGGGGTCGCCCCGCAATGCCAGGATGTTCTCTATGCCGCTCTCTTCATAGCGTTCAAGGATCCGCAGGACATCATCCCTGGAGGATTCCACGCAGGTGAGGTGCGACACGACCGTGAGATCGGTCTGTTTGTTCAGACGCACGACAAGCTGGTGCGTGTTCTCACGGGTGGCCCCCCCCGCACCGTAGGTCACGCTGACCCAGGACGGATCGAGAGGAATGAGGTCGGCCATGGTATGGAAAAGATGCTCCCATGCCGTGTCTGTCTTGGGAGGGAAGAACTCGAAGCTGAAGGTGGTGGGGGTACAGCTCAAGATCTCTTTCAGAAGCATACCTGTTGAACCCTCCCGCCTGTGATGACCTGTCCGGGACCAACCCTATAAAAGTTCCCGACAAATTGCAAGGATCGCTTCACAGAAGGACCGCCATGACCCTGCCCCGGATGCGGGACCCTGCACGGAGGCCATGGAATGCCTTTGATCAGTACCCTCGAGGATTTCCGGACTGCCATCTCCAGGTGTCGGTGCACATCGTATCGATGCCGTGCTCGGCCCTCCACCCGAGTTCCCTGTTGGCCTTGGAAGCGTCGGCGTAGCAGACCGCGATGTCTCCCTCTCTCCTGGCTACGATGCGATAGGGGATCTTCCTGCCGGATGCCTGCTCGAAGGCCTTCACCACCTCGAGAACACTGTATCCGCGGCCGGTGCCGAGATTATAGGTGGCAATGCCGCATCCTTGTTCGAGCCGTTCGAGGGCACAGAGATGTCCCCTCGCCAGGTCCACGACATGGATGTAATCGCGGATACCCGTTCCATCCGGGGTCGGGTAGTCGTTTCCGAAGACCTTGAGCTCCGGCAGCCTTTGTACGGCTACCTGGGCGATGAAGGGGAGGAGGTTGTTGGGGAGGCCCTGAGGATCCTCGCCGATACGGCCGCTTCTGTGCGCCCCGATGGGATTGAAGTAACGCAGGAGCACAACGTTCCATGAAGGATCAGAGGCATGGAGGTCTTTGAGAAGCTCCTCGATCATCAACTTCGTCCGGCCGTAGGGATTCGTGGGACCAAGGGGAAAGTCTTCCCGGATCGGCACGGAAGAAGGATCGCCGTAGACCGTGGCGGAAGAGCTGAAGACGATGTTTTTCACCGAATGTTCAGCCATGACCTCGCAGAGGACGAGGGTGCCGGTGATATTGTTGTGGTAGTACTTCAGCGGGATCTGAACCGATTCGCCGACTGCCTTCAGGCCGGCGAAGTGGATCACGGCATCGATGCCCTGCGAGGAGAAGACCCGATCCAGGGCTGTCCGGTCGAGGAGGTCTGCCCGGTGGAAGATGAGCGGTTTCCCGGTGATCTCCTGAACCCGGCGGATTGACTCTTCCTTGGAATTTTCGAGGTTGTCCACGACGACGACTTCATGGCCGGCATCGAGGAGTTCGACACAGGTGTGGCTCCCGATGTATCCTGCCCCTCCGGTTACGAGTATTCTCATCGCTTCCCGTCCATACACTCTCTCACTGGGCATTCGCGCGGGTCTGAGCGGACCCATTGGCCCTGCCGTTGAAGTTGATGAGATCCACCAGGATGTTCCCTCCTTCGACGAGCTCGGCATCGTCGCCGGCTGGTTTGGTCCGGGGGGTTTCATCCTTGTCTTCGTCCAGGTCGTCCACGCTCGTGACGGGTTTGAGCCCCTTGGCCTTTCTGAGCCTGTTCTCTATGGCCAGCCTCGTCTCCTCCGCCTTCTTCTTTTCCTTCAGACGGGTGGAGAGCCTCAGGGACACCTTCGTTTGTGCCCGGGCCTCCTTCAGGTAATCGTTCATGGCGAGGATGTATACATAGTCCGGATTACGCTGGATGCGTGCATTGAACTGGGTTTTCAGCCGAGCCTTGTAGGGGGTGAGATCTCCATAGGTGAAGTGGGGCACCGACCCGATGACATCCCATTGCAGGGCGTCCTTGAGGGTGCCTTCCCCGATGCTTTTCCTGTCGTACATGCCCGGATATTCCAGGTCCGGGACGATGCCGCGGTGCTGGGTGCTCTCCCCGGAAATACGGTAGAATTTGGATGAGGTGACCTTGAGCTGCCCCCGTGAGAGGGAGAGCAATGTCTGGACCGTACCCTTGCCGAAGCTGTTGTCACCGATGACGACTCCACGGCCGTAGTCCTGTATGGCACCGGCGAATATCTCCGAGGCCGATGCGCTCAATCTGCTGATGATCACTGCCAGGGGGCCAGTATAGGAGATGCCCGGGTCACGGTCGTAGAGGGTCTCGGTATCCCCTTCTGCAGAGCGGATCTGTACGGTTGGTCCGCTCTTGATGAAAAGCCCGGTCAAGGTGTTTGCCTCGTGGAGCAGGCCTCCCCCGTTGTCTCTCAGGTCGATCACCACCCCGTCCACCTTCTGTGCGGAGAGTTCGTTCAGGATACGCTTCACATCACGCGTGGTGCTCTTGTAATTGCCGGCATTCGACTGCATGGCCTTGATGTCGAGGTAGAAGGTCGGGATATGGATGACGCCGATCCGGTAGGTCCTGCCACCCCGGCTGATCTCGATGAGATCCTTGCTGGCGGCCTGGTCCTCCAGCCTGACCGTATTCCTCATGAGCTTGATGATCTTCGTCTGGTGCTCATTGCTTGCGCTGGCCGGGATTATTTTCAGCCTGACCATGGTGTTCTTGGGCCCCCGTATGAGATCCACGACATCATCGAGCCGCTGACCGACTACATCTACGATTTCCCCCTCCATGCCCTGGCCCACGCCAATGATGCGGTCGTCGGGTTTGATGAGGTTGGATTTATCCGCAGGCCCTCCGGGGACAAGATGAACCACCTTGGTATATTCATTGTCCGATGTGAGCATGGCGCCGATGCCTTCCAGCGAGAGGCTCATGTTGATGTTGAAGTTCTCGGAAGACCTGGGCGAGAAGTACGAGGTGTGCGGGTCGTAGCAGGAGGTCAGGGCATTCATGGAGATCTGGAATACATCCTCGCTGGTGCTCTGGCGGAGGCGCTTGAGCTGATTCCAGTAGCGCTTGGACAGGTCCTTCGCAATCGCGTCCATCTGTTTCCCCTCGAGCCTCATGTTGATGACGTCATGTTTCAGTGCCCTGAGCCACAGATCTTCGAGCTCGGAACGGGATGAGGGCCACGGGGCTTTCTCCCTGTCGGTATCGAAATAGTCCTCCTTCTCGAGGTTCAGATCCTTGAGGCCGCCTTCTGTGAGGGCAATGGAGAAGAGAAGCCTCTGGGCGAGTCTTTCCTGATACCTGTTGAAGATCCTGAAGGCCGGGGTGATGTCCCCAGTGAGGAACCCGTCGTCGAACCGGTACCGGTAGGATTCGAATGCCCGGACGTCGGATGCGAGGAAATAGATCCGCGAAGCGTCTATGTCGCCCAACAGCCGATCGAACACCTTGCTGGAGAGGGCATCGTCGATGGACACCTTGCGGTAGTGGTTCCTCTTCAGGTCCCTGACGATCTCGACAGCTACCCTGCCGTGTTCGGCGAGCGGCGAGATGTTTTTCGCATAATCCGCGGGGTTCAGTGACTCCGAAGCGGCAGGGGTGTTCTGGGTGGAGGATACGGTAATGAACCATGCAATGACAAGGATGCGTATGAATCGTGTTTTCGTGCTCATAGTCTCGCTTTATGGGTTTTGAGTGTCTGGTCTTATAGCAAGTCTCCCTGGAAAACTCAATGGTGCGCTCGAGCAGGCCGGAAGGCGGTATGGCCGACCATCAGCCTTTTTCTTTGGAGAGCTCGTGAGCTTCACCTCGATGACGGGTGTATCGGCCTTTTCGGTTTCGTCACGACGATCGCGCCTTCCTACCGGGTCGGGATCCACAGACACCCTCAGCCTGAAGGCCTCGGGGGAAGGAGGTGTCCGAAGATCCGGGAATGCCGCCGCGGCTGCCGGCTTCAACTGGTCGGGGCCGTCCTGGACATGCTCGATGTGTTCGACGATCTCGAAGGCCTTCTGCATCTGTTCGGTCCTGTCGGAGACCTTCGGGGTGATCTGCTCCGTGGACCCATCCCGGATGCCCCGCGTCTGCTTTTTCCCGACCGGGGCCTTACCCTCGGAGAGTCGCTTCCTCTTTTTTGGCAGAGACATGTTCTTTCTCCAGCATCTGGGTTATGGCCCGTGCTATCTCCTCGACATCACCGGCCGCCGACAGGGCCTGTTTCGAGTGCCTCTTGTTCTCCCTGACGGAGTATGCATAGTCGGCCAGGGTTGCGCCTTCCCGGTTGAAGTTCTCGTACACCGACCTGTCCGGATAGATGGTCCTGAGGCACCCCACATGGGGAGGCAGGATATCGGTGAAATATCCCATGATGGTGTCCCTGTTTGCCTTGGGGTGGGTGAATGAGGGCAGGACATAGAAGCATCCCTTCTTTCCGGGATCAACCTTGAGGATCTCCTTGATGATGGGGTAGAGGTTGTCGGCAAAGGCCGCCTCGTCATTGGTGGAGGTCCTCATGGGTATGATGACGAGATCGGAGACGGCGCAGGCGAAACGGGTGTGGAGTTTGCCCGTACTCTCCCCGGGGATATCCATGACGATCAGGTCGTTGTGTGTGGCGATCGCCTTGATGCCGTCTGCAAAGACCTCCTTCTGGCTGCTGGATATATGGTGAAACGATACCCTGCCCGTATCTCTGCCGAGTTCGGTCCTTTCATTCCACCAGTTCCGCAGCGTCCCCTGGGGGTCGAGCTCCACCAGCGCCACTGACCCGAAGGCGCTGTTCATGTGGTTCGAAAAGGCCGTGCTCAATGCGAGGGTGCTCTTCCCGGTACCGCCCTTTGTCTGGACAAAGCTGATGATCATGGTCTCCCCTGCCTGCAGCATTCACTGCATCTGCACGGCCTTCGGTATCCGTATGACCGGTACGGCAACGATACTGAAAACCGGCCGGATGTGTCAATGAACAAAGCGGACCATGCAAGATCCGATGCGAAGAGATGAACGGGGTTCATGCAGGGTCCCTTTCATCAGGATGAACTAGCCGGTGGCATCCTCGATCCATGCGAGATACGAGGGGAGGCCTCCGGCAATGTCGACCTTCACGATCTCAGGGACCTCGTAGGGATG
>JALOOZ010000095.1 GCA_025454155.1 Thermodesulfobacteriota bacterium | reverse complement strand
GCCCGGAACCACCCTGCGCTGAGGGCCATCATCCAGACCCTCTCGGGGACGGCGCCGGCTGCACTGGGCAGGCAGAAAAAGGGGACTGACTAGGGTTGCGGGTTCGGAGTCGTCAGGAAACCTGACGGGGACTCAGTTCGGGGGGGGCTGTCACGATGGTTCCGGGAAGAAAGCAAGGGTCATTCACTGAAAAAGGCCTGCGTCATTTCCCCCCGGTTCCGGGCAGCTTCTCCATGGCCCTGGAAATGGATTCCATGGCCCCCGGGTTTCGATCCAGATAAGCCCGGGAGATGTACATGCCCAGCGGCGTCTCGAACAGTACGACCTTTCTGAAGTGATCAGGCTTCTCCTTGCCCGGTTCAAGAGACTGGAGGAAAACCGCCTCATTCAGGAGGATCGAGTTGATCGTGCCCTTTCCCATCATGACGGGCAGGGCCTCCGGTGAACGGGGTATGCCGGTGATGCGGAAGCCGTTCTTCCTGAGCCAGGCGTGGGTATCCGAATTCTGCACGGTCCCCACCCGGGCATAGGCCTTGAAGGATGCCTTGGCCGGGTTCAGGGTGCTGCCGGCCGGGAGGAACCAGGTCCACCTGTGGACGATGACGGGACCCGAGAAGGCTGCGAACGAGTCCCGGTCGGCCTTGAAGACGGCAGGGAAGAAGCCGTCGGCATTGCCCGACCTGGTCTGCGACACCGCAAGGTCATACCCCGACACCATGACGAATGAATACGGGATGCGGGATTCCTTCAGTATCCGTTGAATCGCCTCGATTCCCGCCCCGTGCAGGGCCCCGTCCTTTTCATAGGTGTAGGGCCTGAACTCGGGCACGAGAAACCGGATCTCGTCGAAGCCCCGGAGGACCCCGGCACTCAGGATGACCATGAAGACCGACAGAAGAGTTGCTCTCATGGGATGTCAATATATACGATGAGGCATTCGAGACAAGTACGATTTTCCGGAACATCCCCGCAACTATTCAGAACACCCATCATATCGGGGAACAAAGAAAAATGCATTGACAAATCGACCGAGGAGAATTAACCAACTGGTTGGTTGAATCATGAGGGCGATAGCAAGAGAAGACAGAAGTGAAAGCAAGTCCGGGACCCTGGGGCGCATCCTGGTCGCCGCCAGGGAGGAGTTTGCTCAAAAGGGATTCGCAGGGGCCCGGGTGGACGGGATAGCCAGGCGTGCAGGGGTGAACAAGGCGACCCTGTACTACCAGATCGGCGACAAGAAGGCCCTGTACGCCGAGGTCATCCATGATGTCGTCGGCACCGCGGCCATGAAGATCGCCGAGGGGATCCGGGACGAGGTATCTCCGGAGGACAAGATCAGGACCTACATAAAGATCCTGGCGAAGACCTTTGACGACAATCCCCAGATGCCGCGGATCATCATGAGGGAGATTGCGTCGGGCGGGCAGAACCTCCCCGGGGTGTTCTTCCAGGATCTCATGTCCATCATCGCCACGCTCACGGACATCATAGACCAGGGCAGGGCATCAGGGGTGTTCGCCGAGGCCATGCCCCTGCTCGTGCACTTCATGGCCATCGGCGCAACGGTCATCTACAAGAGTGTCGCACCCATCATGCTGGCTACCCGCGGCGTGCCGGAAGAAGTGGGGTGCAGGGGCGAGCAGGTATCCGGGGTCGTGGCCGACGAGATAGGCCGGCTGATCCTGAAGGCACTTGCCGGGTGATGGGCACAGGCAGGGAGGGAACGTGAAGAAACGCATCGTGATCACGGGATTCGTCGTGCTGCTCGTCGGTGTGAGCGCACTCGTGTACTATGCACATCAGCGCTCAGTAAACGGTGCGATGTACTACTCCGGTACCTGCGAAGCCACCCAGTCTAATCTTTCCTTTCAGGCATCCGGACGCGTCGCGGCCGTCCATGCCGACGAGGGAAGGGCAGTGAGGAAGGGAGATGTACTCGCCGAGCTCGATGTCTCGGAGCTTCGGGCACGCTATGACCAGGCAGCTGCCAATCTCGAGCGGTCCTTGAGGGTACGGGAACAGCTCGAAACGGTGCTCTCCATCTACCGTTCAACGCTCCCGGAGGAGGTGAAGCGAGCCGAGGCGAACGAAGCCGTTGCCCGGAACACCCATGGGGATGCATGGAAGAATTATGAGCGGTATGAGCAGCTCTTCAGGGACGGGGTCGTGGCCGAAAAGGAGCGCGACTCCGTGAGGCTGGCCTATGACAACGCGTCTTCGCGGCTCAAGGAAGCACGGGCCGCCCTTGAGCAGGCCGGGAGCAACCTGCAGAAGATCGAGGCTACCCTCAAGGACATCGGGGCGGCAAAGGCCCAGATCGATCATGCCCGGGCTTCCCTCGACCAGGCCCGCATACAGCTCGGGTATGCCCGTCTTGAAGCCCCCTTCGACGGGATCGTGACCAGCAGGAATGTGGAACCCGGCGAGGTGGTCAGCCCCGGCAGGGAGGCCATGACCATCGCCGATCTCGCCAGGATAGAGCTGAAGATCTATGTGGAGGAGGCCGTCATCGGCAGGGTGAAGCCGGGGCAGAAGGTGGATGTCAGGATAGACACTTTCCCGGGCCGGTCGTTCTCCGGCCAGGTGAGCTACATCTCCCCAGAGGCCGAGTTCACGCCCAAGATCATCCAGACCAAGAAGGAGAGGGTGAAACTCGTCTACATGGTGAAGATCATCCTCGACAACCCGGACCTCGCGCTCAAGGCAGGGATGCCGGCCGATGCATACCTCCAGTGACGCCTTCATCAGGGTCGCGGGGGTATCCATGTCCTTCGGCCCGACCACGGCGCTCCGCGACGTTTCGCTCGACGTGAAAAGGGGGACGATCTTCGGGCTCGTGGGGTCCGACGGTGCCGGGAAGTCGACCCTGCTGCGGCTTATCGCAACCATGATCAAGCCCGCTGCCGGAAGCATCACCATCGGCGGGTTCGACGCCGTGACCCAGCGGCGCGAGGTCAAGCCGCTGATCGGCTACATGCCGCAGCGCTTCGGTCTCTACCAGGACCTGACCGTGGAGGAGAACATGGAGTTCTTCATGGACATCTTCGGCATCCGCGGCAGGGAGCGCACGCACAGGAAGGAGAAGTACCTGGGCTTCTCCAACCTGCTGCCATTCCTGGACCGCCCGGCCGGAAACCTCTCCGGCGGCATGAAGCAGAAGCTGGGGCTGGCCTGCGTGCTCGTGCACGAACCGCAGGGCCTCATCCTGGACGAGCCCACCAACGGCGTGGACCCGGTATCCCGCAGGGAGTTCTGGGACATCCTGCTGCAGATGAGAGACAGCGGCATGACCATCATGGTGTCCACCGCCTACCTGGACGAAGGCGAGAGATGCGACCAGGTTGCGCTCATGCACAAGGCTCGGATCCTGGCCATTCAGGGGCCCCTGGAGCTCAGGGGGACTTCGGTGACCCTCGAGGAGGCCATGATCGGCCGCCTCATGGAGGAAGACAGGGAACTTGCCCATGACACCTTCAAGCGATGACGTGATCCATGTCACCGACCTCGAGAAGCGCTTCGGAGACTTCGTTGCGGTGGACAAGGTCTCCTTCACCGTGAAGAAGGGGGAGATCTTCGGCTTTCTCGGAAGCAACGGCAGCGGCAAGTCCACCACCATCCGCATGCTCTGCGGCATCATCACGCCGACCTCGGGCCGTGGCACGGTGGCGGGCTTCGACATCGTGACCCAGTCCGAGGAGGTCAAGCATGCCATAGGCTACATGTCCCAGAAGTTCTCCCTCTATGAAGATCTCACCCCGCTGGAGAACATACGTTTCTACCTCGGGCTTTACAGCGTTCCACAGGCACAGTGGGCGGGGCGCATGGAGTGGGTGCTGGAAATGGCGCGGCTCAGCGAGGTGAAGGACCGCCTCACCCGGGACCTTCCCCAGGGCTGGCGGCAGAGGCTGGCGCTGGGGTGTGCGCTGCTGCACAGGCCCGAGATACTCTTCCTCGACGAGCCCACCTCGGGCGTGGACCCGCTCACCAGGAGACACTTCTGGGAATTCATCGGTGAGCTCTCCAGTCAGGGGATAACCGTGTTCGTCACCACCCACTACATGGAGGAGGCATACAACTGCAGCCGCATCGTGATGATCAACCTGGGCACCATTGTGGCCCAGGGGAGCCCTGAACAGATCATCGCGGATACGTGCCGGTCGAGACCCGGCGCCGACCTGAACGACGCCTTCGTGGCCCTCATGGACAGGAGGCGGCAGTGCGGATAGGGAACATCAGTGCGGTCATGCGCAAGGAGTTCCTGCATCTCGTCAGGGATGTCCGCAGCCTCATCCTTGCCTTTGCCATACCCCTGCTCCTCATCCTTCTTTTCGGCTATGCCCTGAGCCTCGATGTGGATGACGTGCGGACCGTGGTGGTGGATTTCGACAGGACCCATGCGAGCAGAGACTTTGTGGTGAGCCTGGACGCCTCGCCCTATTTCCGGGTGTCAGGCAACCTGAAGAATGCCCGGGAGGCGGGAGAAAACCTCGATGAAGGACGTGCCGCTCTGGCCGTGATCATTCCTCCCGGATTCTCCGACGGGCTCAGGTCGGAGAGGCTGACCCCGATCCAGGTCATACTCGACGGGAGTGATCCCAATTTCGCCAACATATCGAGAGGCTACATCAGTGCATTCGTGGACCGCTACAACCGGAATCTCCTGGCAGGGTTCCTGGACAGAAACGGCATGCAGCCGGTGAAACCTCCGGTGGATGCCCGCATAAGGGTCTGGTTCAACGAAGACCTCGAAAGCAGGAAGTTCATCGTGCCCGGAATCATCGCCATCATCATCATGATCGCCGGGGCCATTCTCACCTCCCTGGTCATCGCCCGGGAATTCGAGAGCGGCACCATGGAGACCATCAAGTCGCTCCCCATCTCCGCGCTGGAGTTCATCCTCGGCAAGGCCATACCGTACTACTTCATCGCGCTCATCGACGTGCTCATCTCGGTGCTCATAGGACAGATCCTCTTCGGGGTGGTCATGAAGGGGAGCTTCCTGGTCATGATCCTGGCCTCCTCGCTCTATATCATGGTGGCCCTTGCCCTGGGCCTGTTCATTTCTTCGGCGGTCAAGTCACAGCTCGTGGCCAACCAGGGCGCCATCCTGATAACCTATCTCCCCTCGTTCCTGCTTTCCAACTTCGTGTTCCCCATCAACAACATGCCCTTTGCCCTCCAGCTCGTCACCTATGTCGTTCCTGCCAGATACTACATCGATATCCTGTCCGGGATCTATCTCAAGGACCTGGGTTTTGCATATCTCTGGCATGACTTTGCCGTGCTGGCAGCCATGTTTGTGGTCCTGGCGCTGCTCAATGTGAGAATCCTCAGGAAGGAGGGGCTGTGAGCTGGATGCGTGTCAGGGAGCTCGTACGCAAGGAGTTCATCGTGCTCTTCAGGGACGAGAAGAACAGGAAGATCCTCTTTGTGGCCCCCATCATCCAGCTCCTCATCTTCGGGTATGTGGTGAACTACGATATCAGGGACATCCGCGTGGCCGTCCTGGACCAGTCGCGTACCGCGGACAGCCGGAGGCTCGCCGAGGCCTTCGAAGCGAGCCCGACCTTCCGCATCACGCAGCACCCGGAAGGTCCAAGGGCCATGGACGAGATGCTGCTCAGGGGAAAGACAGACATCGGCATCAAGATCCCCCCGGACTTCTCCAGCCGGATCCGAAGCGGGCAGACCGCCGAAGTGCAGGTCCTGGCAGACGGAACCCAGAGCAACATGGCATCCGTGCGTATCGGCTACACCATGCAGGTCATGGACGGATTCAACCGCGGCCTGATCAGGGAGATCGCCGGCAGGGACATGGAATACGGCCGCATCGATGCCCGCATACGAGCGTGGTATAACCCCAATATCTACAGCCAGTACTTCTTCGTGCCCGCCATCGTTGCCTTCCTTGTCATGCTCATCTCCCTGCTGCTCACGTCCATTGCCGTGATCAGGGAGCGCGAGCAGGGGACCATGGAGCAGCTCATCGTCACCCCCTTGAAGCCCATTGAGATGATCCTGGGCAAGACCATACCCTACATCATCATCTCCCTTGTCCAGATGGTGGGCATCACCGTCATCGCAAAGCTCTGGTTCAGCCTTCCCATGGCCGGCAGCGCTCTGCTGCTCCTTCTGGCTACCTGCATCTTCCTCCTGAGCACCCTTGGCATAGGGCTCTTCATCTCCACCGTATCCGCAACCCAGCAGCAGGCCATGATGACCACCTTCTTCGTCCTCCTGCCGTCCTTCATGCTCTCGGGATTCATCTTTCCCATCGCCAACATGCCCGGGGCCGTCCAGCTGCTCACCTATCTGAATCCGCTGCGCTTCTTTCTCGAGATCCTCCGCGGCATCTTCCTCAAAGGTGTGGGCATGCACATACTCTGGCCCCAGTTCGGGGCGCTGGCGATCCTCGGGGTGGTCTTTTTTGCGGGGGCCGTCGTCAGGTTCCACAAGCGGCTCGATTAGGCCGGCAGGGTGGTGTTGAAGTTTTCTCCGTACTTTTGTTATTTGTAGAAGCCCTCGGAGAAGCCGCAGGCTTCGCAGGTCTTTTTGTCCTGCACCCTCATCACGGTGTCGAAGTCGCCCTTGATCCAGAGTCTCTCAGCTTCCCAGTAGCCCCTCTCGATATCCCGGTTCAATACCTTGTTGGCACTCAGCGTCAGGAGAATTGCCTGTGAACTCTGCTTTGACACGCAGTCGACGGGGAGGCCGGCCCAGTCAACGATGGTATCGAGATTCGTCCCAGTGCTGTCTGACTCATAGGGCTGGTAGTAGCCGAGGTCCTTGGGGCCAAGGTCCTTGATGGACCCCTGGACGAACTTGTCCGCTACCTTTATGGCAGCCCGGGGACGCTGGACAACGGCAACAAGGATGTATCCTTTCTTCCGGGCGGTCTCGATGCTGGTGAGTATGAATTCCTCGGGCTTCGGTTCCCCCTTGTCCTTCAGTATTTTCTGCAGATACCGGGATGCATCCTGCATGGTCTTGAAGGTCTGACCTGAATCCCCGTCCGGCAATAAATCCTCTAAGTTCTTTCCATACGCCGACTGGTAGGTGTCTTCGATCGATACCCGCTGCTTGGTCGTCTCGCATACCTCGTTGATCTTATCCAGTCCCGTATTCGAATAGACCAGATAAGGCGTCGACGACAGGCCCAGGTCCATGGCGTTCTGCACCTGCCCGGCACCCATCATCGGAAACAGTACAGCGTTCGAAGGACATCCATAGGGAAGCGAGAGAAGAAACAGGGACAGCCAGGCCGTTTTCAGGGTATTCTTCATAATCACCTCAGTCATAATATTTCCAAAGTTCCATGCGATCGAGAGAATCAATCCATTGGTTGTCTCATGCAATGGAAAAATCGAATGAATATATCTTAAGCCGCTGCAAAGGAAAGTCAATGTACGGATCAAAAAGCACGACAGGCCTGATAGATAAATCTCCCGATGGTCCGGACCGGATCGAACATGGTGGATATCATGAATGACAGGAAAAAGAAAAAGGCATAGAAACTTCCAGGGTCTTTTCTCTGCCAGGAAAGAACAGGAGGCAGGAGATGTCTTCTAACCTGCTCAAGAGAAACAAGCACGGTAATTGCGGCACCTGCCGCTACACCTGCGATCACGTCCGTCGGGTAGTGAAGACCCAGGTAAATCCGCGGGAAGCAGATAAAAACAAGGGTATAGATCATAAGGACAATGCCCGTCTTTCTGGAGATGAGGAAGATTCCCGTCGCGAGGGAAAAGAACAAAATCGCATGATCGCTTGGAAATGAACTCCAGGTTTCCAATAATGCAAAGCCGCCACCGTAGGGACACAAGAATCCCAAATCCTCATTGTGGAGGGGACGGACCCTGAAGGGAAGGGCCCAGGCGAGAACCCTGGCTGCCCAGAGGGCGATCAAGCCCGAGCTCATTGTCACTATGATCCGTTCACGGATGTATTGATCCGGTTTCCTGTCCTGAAACCAGAACCACCATATCAGGATCATGAAGATACCACCCTTCAGGAGGTAGTTGGCCTGAAGGATCTTCATGGACAGATCAAACACCATTGACTTGCGGGAAAATCCGTTCAGGAAGGAGAGAATTGCATAATCAACACAGTTCATGTCCATGTATCAAAGGTGTCTCTACTGTAATTGCTGAAAGAAAGATCAGAACCTGAAGTACGCGCTGAGCCAGTACATGCTTGCCTTGTCGAGTTCATCGACATTCACGAGCTCGTACTCGGCCCTGACACCGAGCTTCCAGAAGCGCGCCCCGATGCCTGCCCCGTACAGGACGTCGATCCCCCTGTCATCCCCATCCGGGCCGGATAAGGAGGTGTCAAGGGTGTAGCTCATCCCCCCGGCCTTCAGGAAGAAATCCACGGGACCGAGAGGAAAGATCACCAGGCCCGCCAGGTCGAACCCCTTGAGACTGACGTCGATGTTCTGTCTCGCCACGGTGTCGCTTTGGTCACCGAGGTCCCGGTATCCGGTCTCCAGCGCAAAGTCGAGAACCGGGAACAGGCTGGTGCGTAACCCCATGAATGCCCTGAATGCCGTGTCCTCATCTTTGAAGTCATCACCGGTGAACTCATCCTCCAGCGTGGCCTGGCCGATGCTGCCTCCGAGGTATAATCCGGAATCTCCGGCCATGGCCTGGGCAGGGTTACACAGGATCAGGGTCCCGAGAAGTGCAGGAATGAACAACAGTTGACCTAGTTTCATGGCAGCGCTCCCTTCAGAAATATGGTTGCTCTTGAAAGATCAGATGCAGGCTTGGTTTGAATACTACCACAGAAACACCATGCCAAGACAGATGCAATCGCTACGCAAATGGACGAGGACGGGTACTTCTACATCGTCGACCGGCTGAAGGACATGGTCATCGTCTCAGG
>JALOOZ010000094.1 GCA_025454155.1 Thermodesulfobacteriota bacterium | reverse complement strand
GGTGATTTCCTGGCCTTTGTCCACATTCAGCAGTCAGGCTGGGGACATGATTTCGGCAATCCCCTCAAGACCTTGGTGCAGGGAATGTTCATGAGTGCAGGCAGGTCGCGCATCGCCGCGGCCGCATGGTTTACCGGGTTCACCTTGGCACTTCTGGCGGTCTTTTACCGGAGGATACCCCACTCCCATCTGCTGTTCTGCTTCATATCCCTTTTTCTTCCCCTCGTGAAAGGGTTGGGGTCCATGCTTCGCTACACGGTCGTCCTGTTCCCGGTTTTCATCCTGCTTGCACAGCTGGGGAAGGACAGGAAGGTGGATGCGGTTCTCACGATTATCCTCTGTGTGCTGCTGGGATGCTTCATGATCTTCTGGAGCGTAGGGGATACGCTGATAATATGATGCCGCGATCCTGCCTCACGTGGAGATCTTTTCTGCAACACGCCGTGCCGTGTCCTGGCCTTCCCTCAGGAGGTTGTGTATCCAGAGATACTTGAACAAGCCTATTCTCCCGGACACCTCGAGATTTTCAAACCGAGAGAGGTATTCAAATATCGACGACACGTTATCCTTGTAATCCTTTTCCAGCACAGGGTAGGCATTCACCACCCTCTCGTCCGTGCACCCGATGATGTCTTCGTCCCTGACAAGCCCGGTCTCAACGACCTGTTCCCTGACCCTGCTCAAGAAATCGGTGTGGTCTGCACTCCATGCCCACTCCTGCTCGAAACACGGGACTTCCGCGACAAAGGAGGTCATTCCCTGCGGTGACATGGACCGGCTCCTGTTCTTCGGTTCATACCCCCTTGAAAAGATGAATCTGTCCGCGGGGAAATACATGGTTGCAGCGTCATTTATTCTTTCAGCGCGAATGAAGAACACGGCAAGCCTGATGTTCCTGAATTTCAGCGACTTCGCCTTGTTCACGATATCCTGTGGAGGGACAGGCCTCATCATGGCGATGAAGTCGGCGATGGCCAGCGTTGATATGACCTGATCGACGCCGAAGGATTCATGTCCATCCATCACGATCCGTTCGATCCGTTTCCCGTCATGGAAGATGCCCGTAACCCTGCTGTTCAGCCGGATATTCCCGGACCCTATGAATCGGGCCATGGCCTCGCTCAATTGCCCGATGCCACGGTCCGGATAATAGAACTCTCCTTCATAGTGCGCAGATTCCGCATATCTTCTCGAGATGAAATTCTGCAGCAGGGTGATCAGGGTCATGCTCTTCAGCCGTTCACCCGAGACATCCGGAGACAGCGTGTGACAAGGTACTCCCCACAGCTTGCGGGAATAATTGAGCAGAAACCGTTCAGCCATGGACCTGCCGTAGGAATGCACGGCAAAGCCTTCGAAGTCGTCTCTCGATCCCTTCCGGTTCCGGCTCTTCAGCAAGTCGATGCCTGCCCTGATCGTGAAACCTTTGTCCATCCTACTGAAGACATCCTGAAACTCCAGCGGGAAGGATAAGAACCGGCCGTTATCGAAAATCTTGCTCGGGGCGTTTATGCGCTTCAGGTGTTCCCCTAAAAGGCTCTTGACCTGCCTGGTTATCTCCTTGTCCTTGTCATGTATCCTGTGGGCGCCGGTATCAAACATGAACCCGTCTCTCTGTATGGTCCGGCAGTTGCCGCCCGGTTCATCCAGGGCATCGATGACCGTGAACGGGACCTCGCCGAGCTTCAAGTGATAGGCGGCGGAGAGGCCGGATACCCCACCGCCAAGGATCAGGACTTTCTTCTCACATGTTGTCGTTTTCACCATAGGTGTCCGATCTTCCTGTTCTCTTTCCTGGAAAAACCTTCAGTTGAACAGGGTCATTTTTCTGGTGAAAAAATTCCAGCAGAACACTGCTACCGCAGAAATGACCTTGGATGCAAGATAATGTACCTGAGCCTTTTCCGTAAAGAACCACATGAGCATCAGATTCAGCCCAAACCCTGCCACGCCGATCGCTCCGAAGATGACAAACTCAAGCCATGGCGACTCCATCGAGCGCTTGTGAAAAACCCAGACTATGCAAACGGCATACTTGGTGACCACTCCCAGCAGATACGCCATGGCTGCGGAGACGAGGTAATGCACATGAAGGAATTCCGTAAGCACGTACAGCGAGCCGAAGTCGGCAATGAAGGCGATTCCTCCGGCAAGGGTGTAGCGAAGAAACTGAATCCAGGTACTGCCCGATTTCGAGATGAAAAGATCGTCGATCATGTTCCTGATGAACAATCCCGGGGTACGTGCAGGTCGCTCCATGATAAGAAATCTCCCGACAGAACAGGCAGGTTTTCCCTATGCTTATTGGAGTGATCCCCCGATGTCAATTCTTAATGAACAGGTATCGACCTTGACCCGCCTTTATCCGCCACCTATAAGAGTGCCATGCACGAACCCGAACATCTCGTCATCAGACCCCCCAGCGAGGCCCGGAGCCTCCTGGTGAGGACGATCCGCGGCTGCAACTGGAACCGGTGCAACTTCTGCGGCATCTACGACTTCTTCGACACCCCGTTCTCCGAACGGGGCCTGGAGGAGGTGCTCAAGGACATCGACACCCTCGCCGACCGGTACGGGGACATCTTCAGGACGGCCTTCCTGGGCGACGCCAACCCGCTGCACCTCCCGACCGAATTCCTCACCGCGGTCCTGCGGCATCTCAGGAAAACATTCCCCGGGCTGGAACGGGTGACCTCCTACGCCCGGGCATCGAGCCTGGCGAAAAAGACCGGGGACGAGCTCAAGGCCATCCGTCATGCGGGCCTCGATCGGGTCCACGTGGGCATGGAAAGCGGCTCTGATGCGGTGCTCAGGCTCCAGAAGAAGGGGACAAGCCAGGCGCAGCTCATCGAGGCCGGGAAGAAGACCATGGCCTCCGGCATGGAGCTCAGCTACTACTTCCTCCTGGGTCTCGGCGGCCAGGAGCTCTGGGAGGACCACGTGAAGGGTTCAGCCCTGGTGCTCAACGCGGTGAAGCCTCACTTCGTACGGGTGAGGCGACTGTGGATCCACCCCATGTCCCGCCTCATGGAGAAGATCCGTACCGGTGAGTTCTCCGAGCAGACCCCCGAAGGCACGGTCGTGGAACTGCGGGACCTCATCGCCGGCCTGGAGCCTTCCCCCATGTTCTTCACCTGCGACCACGCCAACAACTACATCCAGGTCCACGGCCGCATCGACGAGCACAGGGACGACATGCTCCGCCTCATCGACACGTTCCTGGCTCTTCCCGAGGGACAGCGGCAGGAGCACTACCGGGCCGTACCGTCGGTGATATGAGGAACATCTGTCTTTTCCTAGGCCAGCCGATTCCGACGAATTGCCTTTCGAATTCGTCGGAATCGGCTGGTCAGAACTCCGGGATCTCTTCCCTCGTACTGACGTTTTTCCCTTGACTTTTCCGCGATATTTCTTTAAAGCCCCTATCCTATGGCATCGAGACTTCTGACAACCACATCGTTCGGGTTCTTCTTTTTTGATTAGGTCTGCCTGCGTTTAAGCTTTTTAGATCTAGTCAAAAAAAGCCGCAGGTAGACCGGTTCAGTCTACCTGCGGCTTTTTTTGTATGTTCAGGGGTCGCAAAGCCATCACAGGCGTGGTGGACGGTACCAGAAAAAAGTGTGGGAGGAATGACATGAAGAGAACCATGAGACATGTGCTGATCCTGGGAGGTTTGCTGCTGGCGGCATGCATCGTCACGGCGCCGGTCGCACAGGCAAAGGACATCAAGGTGGGCGCGGCCATCAACCTCACCGGCCCGGCATCCACCTGGGGCCAGTACCACGCGAAGGGCCAGCAGGACTACTTCAGGTACGTCAACGAGGTCAAGGGCGGCGTCAAGGGCAACAGGATCGACATGATCACGGTGGACACCGCGTACAAGCCCGCCGAGGCCGTGGCGGCCGTGCGCAAGTTCGCCATGCAGGACAGGGTGGACATGATCGCCACCTGGAGCGCCGGCGAAGGCATCCAGGCCAAGCCGCTCCTGCAGGAGTACAAGATCCCGGCCATCAACTATTCCACGGCCTGGGAGATCCTCCAGCCGCCGGTGGATTACATGTACCTCCCCTTCGGCAACTACAGGCTCGACTGCGCCGTGGTGATGGAGTACGTCGCAGCCGTGCACAAGGGCCCGGGGGCACCCAAGGTGGGCCTGCTCACCTACAACAATCCTTACGGCAAGTCTATCCATGAGCCGAGCAGGGAATACGCCAAGGCAATGAACATAGAGATCGTGTCCGTGGAGGAGTTCCCGCCCCAGACCGTGGACCTCACCACCGAACTCCTTCGGCTCAAGCAGAAGGGCGCCCAGTACGTGTTCATCCAGATGCTGCCTTCGGCCATCATCAGCACGCTCAAGAGCTCGGACCGCATCGGCTACAGCCCCATGTTCATCGGCACGTGGACATCCACTGACCCGGACTTCTTCAAGAACGGCCAGGGCCTCATCCGCGACCGCATCAAGATGCAGTTCTGCGGCGGCCTTCCCTCGGACAAGGGCAAGGGCATGAAGGTCATGGAAGAGCTCTGGAAGCGCTACAAGACCGTGGACTCCTTCGACACGGCCTACTGGGAGGGCGTTGTGGTGGGCATGATCATGGAGCGGGCGTTCATCAGGGCCCAGGAGAAGTACGGCCAGATCACACCCGAAAACATCAACAAGGCCATGGAGACCTTCAGGAACGAGGACTTCGGGGGCCTGGTGCCCAACGTCACCTACACCAGGGATGACCACGGCGCCTCCTTCTCGGGCAGGATCGTGCAGATCCACGAGAACGGCACCTTCACCCCGCTGACGAACTTCTTCACCCCGGGCAAGGAAAAGATCAAGATCCTGAAGGTCAAATAAATCGGTACAAGGTGTTTTTGTGAGGGCTTTTCGAGGGCATCCACGAATATTCACCGCCGAGAGGATGGCAGGCAGGCAGGCCGAGTTGGAAGTCAAAGGCCTGTCGCTGTCCTTCGGCGGCATCCAGGCCGTCAAGGACGTGAGCCTCTCCGTACGCACGGGGGAGCTCGTGGCCGTCATCGGCCCCAACGGAGCCGGCAAGACGAGCCTCCTGAACTGCATCACCGGTTTCTACAAGGCCACCTCGGGCGACATCATCTTCAACGGCAAGAGCATCGTGAACATGCACACCCACCGGCTCACCTCCCTGGGCATCGGCCGCACCTTCCAGAACATCGAGCTCTTCCCGGGCATGACCGTGCTGCAGAACATGCTCCTTGCCCGGCACACCAGGTCCGGGTACAGCTTCGGCCTGGCCTGCCTGTACGCACCCGCGGTGAAGCGGGAGGAGGTGCGGCACCACGAGATCCTGGAGGAGATCATCGACTTCCTGGAGATGCAGTCCATCCGCAAGGAGCTCGTGGGTTCCCTGCCCTACGGCCTTCGCAAGCGGGTGGAGCTGGGCCGCGCCCTGGCATCCGAGCCCAGCCTGCTCGTGCTGGACGAGCCCTTCGCCGGCATGACCCTGGAAGAGAAGGAGGACATGGTGCGGTTCCTCCTGGAGCTGCACGACGGCTGGGGCCAGACCATGATCCTGGTGGAGCACGACATGTCCATCGTCATGAGCATCTCGCAGCGGGTCATCGTGCTCAACTTCGGTGAAAAGCTCGCCGAGGGGATGCCTGACGAGATCCAGGACCACCCCGAGGTCATCAAGGCCTACCTCGGGGACACCATGGACCTGGGCCTTGGCTCAGCCGGGGGGTCATAGGACAGACCATGGGCAGGAACAGCACCCCATCCCGGAAGATCGACCCCTCTCTCCTCGAGAAGATGGAGGACTGCACCCTGCCCCAGATCCTGGCCCTGCAGGCCGGGCGTCTCGGGAAGGATCACGTCGCCATCCGGGAAAAGGCCTACGGCATCTGGCAGTCCCACACCTGGGAAGATTACCTGAACTATGCCAAGTGCACGGGCCTCGGGCTCAAGGCCCTGGGGCTTACGCGCCACAGCCACGTGGGCATGGTCGTGAACAACCACCCCGAGTGGCTGTTCACCCAGCTCGGCGCCCAGGCCATGGGCGCGGTCACCCTCAACCTCTTCACCTCCGCCGTGGCGGGCGAGCTTGCCTCCACGTTGAGCCGCATCCAGGCGGGCTTCGTCGTCGTCCAGGACCAGGAGCAGGTGGACAAGCTCCTGGAGCAGGCCGGGAACCTGCCCCACCTCAAGGCCATCATCTACGTGGACCCCACGGGCATGCGGGGGTATGCTGGTCACAAGCTCCTCATGAGCTACAGGGACCTGCTGGACCTCGGCAGGAAGCATGATGCCAGGCACCCGGGCCTGTTCGCCGAGGAGCTCGCCAAGGGCAAGCCCGGCGAGACGGCCCACATGATCATGACCTCGGGGACCACGGGCCTGGCAAAGCTCGCCATGCTGTCCCACCGGAACTATGCGGCCATGGGCAGGAAGTGGATCGCGTCCGCCCCTGTCACCATCGGGGCCAACTGGCTCTCCATGACGCCGCCCGCCTGGATCGTGGACCAGATGTGGGGCCTGGGCGTGGCGCTCCTGGGCGGCATGACCATGAACTTCCCCGAGACCCCCGAGACCGTGACCGCGGACTTCCGGGACATCGGTCCTTCGCTGCTCATCTCGTCGTCCCGCTTCTGGGAGGACCTGGCCTCCAGGATCAGGGTCAAGATAGACGATGCGGGCCCCGTGAACCGGGCGGCCTTTGCCATGGCGGAGCGGATCGGCATGGCCTGCATCGACCGGACGGAAAAGAGGCAGCGGATCCCGGCCGCACTGAAGATCCTGCACGGGCTGGCGAAGCTCCTGGTCTTCGACCCGCTCCTCGACAGGGTGGGGTGCGCCGGCTTCACCAGCGCCTATACGGGAGGGCATCCCATAAGCCCCGACGTGATCAGGTTCTTCAGGGCCTGCGGGCTGAACCTCAAGCAGTGTTACGGCCTCACCGAGACCTGCGGCATCTTCCAGGTGCAGCCCGACGACGAGGTGA
This sequence comes from Thermodesulfobacteriota bacterium, assembly GCA_025454155.1. GTDB lineage: Bacteria > Desulfobacterota > Desulfomonilia > UBA1062 > UBA1062 > MWEI01. Next base: position 1,928 of record JALOOZ010000094.1, on the reverse strand, counting down.
AACCCGAGACCGTGGGGAAGGCCCTGCCGGACACCGGGGTGAAGATCTCCGCCGACCAGGAGGTCATGGTCCTGAGCAAGTCGGTGTTCACCGGCTACTACAACGACTACGATGCGACGGAGAAGGCCTTCGAGAACGGCTGGCTGCTCACCGGTGACGCCGGGTACCTCGATGAAGGCGGCCACCTCGTGATCATCGGGAGAAAGCAGGACATCATCCGGGACAAGGAGGGCAATGCCTTCTCGCCGGACTTCATCGAGACCAGGCTCAAGTTCTCCCTGTTCGTCAAGGAGGCGGTCATCTTCGGCGAAGGCCGCCCCTTCATCACCGCGCTCATCAACATCGACCAGGGCAACACCGGCAACTGGGCCGAGGACCGCATGATCCCGTACACCACCTACACGGACCTCTCCCAGCGGCCCGAGGTGGAGCAGCTCATCCTGGGCGAGGTGGAAAAGGTCAACGGCCAGCTGCCGCAGCGCATGAAGATCAAGCGGTTCATCCTTCTCTACAAGCTGCTCGACGCCGACGACGAGGAGCTCACCCGCACCGGCAAGGTGCGCAGGCGCTTTGTCTACGGGCTGTACCTGCCCATGATCGAGGCCATGTACCAGGGGCTCGCCGAGCTGCCGGTCAAGGGCAAGGTCCGCTACCGGGACGGCCAGGTAGGCATGATCGAGACCACGGCGAAGGTGATAACCGTATTCTAGGAACGAGAAAGGGACCAGGAGAACGCACATGGAATTCTTCCTCCAGCTGCTCATCAACGGCCTGAGCATCGGCCTGCTCTACGGGCTCTCGGCCCTGGGGTTCGTCATGATCTTCAAGGCCTCTTCCGTGCTGAACTTCGCCCACGGCCAGCTGCTGGCCATAGGCGCCTTCTTCTTCCTCGTGCTGGTCTCCTGGCTCAAGATACCGGTGGTCCTCGCCTTCCTCGTCACCCTGGCAGGCAGCTTCGTGCTGGGGTTCGTGGTGGAGCGCATCTTCCTGAGGCCGCTCATCGGCGAGTCGCTCATCTTCGTCATCATGCTCACCGTGGGGCTTTCCTCCATGTTCAAGGGCCTGCTCCTGTTCTTCTTCGGCGGCAACCTGCAGACCTACCCCGACTTCCTGCCCCTGGGCCTGGCCCTGCAGATGGGAACCATCTACGTGCCGCCGGTATACGTGGCGTCGTCGCTCATGGGCGGCGCGTTCCTGCTGCTCTTCGGGCTCTTCTTCAAGTACTCGCCCCAGGGCATCTTCATGCGCTCCGTGGCGGACAACCAGACCGCGGCCATGTCGCTGGGCGTGCACGTGAAGAAGGTCTTCGCCCTGTCCTGGGCCATCGCGGCCATGGTGGCGGGAATGAGCGGCATCGTGCTGGGCATCATCAACGGCGTCAATGTCCACGAGATCTCCTCCATCGGCCTGAAGGTCTTCCCGGTGGTGATCCTGGGCGGCCTGGACAGCATCGGCGGGGCCATCATCGGCGGTATCATCATCGGGCTCCTGGAGACCTTCACGAGCGGGTACATCTCGCCGTCGCTCAGGGACGTCATCCCGTACATCGTCCTGGTCGTGATCCTGCTCATCAAACCCTACGGGCTCTTCGGGCTCGTGGAGATCGAGCGGGTGTAGGGGGCCACGATGAAGGGACTGCACTTCCACCCCTGCGGAAACTACAGGGAGCACTACAGCCAGGAGCTCACCATCTTCGAGACCGACTTCGGCCGCATGTGGGCATTCATCGGGCTTGCTGCGCTCTTCGGCGTCGTCCCGTTCATCAGTTCCCCGTATCTGCTCTATGTGCTCAACATCACGGGCATCGCGGCCATTGCGGCGCTCGGCCTGAACATCCTCATCGGGTTCACCGGGCAGATCTCGCTCGGCCACGGGGCCTTCTTCGGCGTGGGGGCCTATGCCGGGGCCATCCTGGCGACCAGGCTGGG
>JALOOZ010000093.1 GCA_025454155.1 Thermodesulfobacteriota bacterium | reverse complement strand
CGAGACCTGCTGGAAAGGATATGAAATGACGCAGACCGGGTATGAGCCTGCCTGTAAAGGTGCTAATTTCCCCATGATTGATGAAAAAGGCGTTGACCCGGTCAAAGCGCTCCGGAGGAAACAGGATATATTTACCGTATTTCATGAGCAGAGGTCTTCCGAGGTATATGGCAAGGATGTAATTGAAGAGGGCCCCTAGTATGCTGCCAGCAACACCGCAGATGATCACCAAGGCCAGGTTCATCTCGCCCTTGGCCACTAAATATCCTGCAGGAGGGATTACCACCTCGCTGGGTACCGGGAAAAAGGTGCTCTCAAGGAACATCAGAATCAGGATGCCGGTGTAGCCGAACTGACTGATCTTGTCAACGAGCCAAAGAATGATTTCTTCCATTGTCCAATCATATAGGACCTTTGTGTTCATTGCAATAATTCCGGACCGGGGATACAACGGTTGTAATCCGAGAGATGTAAAGAATGGGTGCATAAAATGACTTTGTCGACGTTTACCGTACATATCGACTCAATGACATATGGGGGCAGGGGGGTCGGGAGGAGACGAGACGGGAAGGTTGTCTTTGTGCCGCTGGTTGTTCCTGGCGAAATCGTGCGGGTCTCTCTGGAGAGAGAACACAAGGGCTATATCGAGGCACGGATGGAAGATCTGGTGGAAGCATCACCCTGGAGGGTGACTCCCGCCTGCCCCTTCTTCCATGACTGTGGGGGATGCGACTGGCAGCATATAGCATATTCTCAGCAGGTTTTCCTGAAGCATGCGGTGATGATGGAGCAACTCGAGGGGAAAGGCGTCGATGTCTCGATGATGAAGGACCCGGAACCCTCGCCGAAAGCGACAGGCTACCGGTGCCACGCGACGATCCGCTGCTCTCAGGCCGATGGCTACAGGCTCGGATTCTTCAAAAGGAAGTCCCATGCCCTGGTACCGGTTGAGAGCTGTCTGATCCTCAACGAAAGATGTCAGTATATATTTGAGAACATACTGAATATTCTCAGGAAATCACCTCTCGTAGGGCTTGAGGCACTGGAGATTCACGCCCCTTCGGAGGAGGTGCTGGTTCGAGCATTCCTGCAGGGGACACCCGGGAAGGAATATCTTGACCGTCTGGGGCATATGCACAGAACGCTCGGGCTGAAGGGGCTTTCTTGCCTTTTTTCGGGATCTCACAACAGGGAGTACGTCTTTGGCGATATGTTCTGTTCGTACGAGCTGTGCCTTCGTGAACGGAGGATAGCCCTTGCAAGCAGTTTCGGGAGTTTTATACAGGCAAACCAGGAGGTGAACCGGGCACTTGTGACGGAGGTCCTTGCCGGTATATCTGGGGCCAGGACCCTGCTTGACCTGTTCAGCGGGTCTGGGAACTTCGGTATTCCCTTATCCCTGTCGGTGGGTCGGGTCATGGCAGTGGAAAAGGATCCAGAGCTGGTGAAGGCAGGAAGAATCTTCGCCCGGAAGAACGGCTGCACCGGCATACAGTTCATAAAGGAAGATGTTGTGAGGGCACTGAAACGCCTTGCACTTGATGGTCTGAGCTTCGATGCCGTGGTCCTTGACCCACCAAGAGAAGGGGCCCGTGAGGCCGTCCAGGTACTGGTCGAAATGAAGATCGACAGGGTTGTCTATGTCTCCTGTAATCCCTCCACCCTGGCAAGGGATCTGGTCTTGCTTGTCAAAGGAGGTTTCTCCATGAAGTCGGTGAGGGTCTTCGATATGTTTCCCCAGACCTATCACATCGAGTCGGTCACCGTCCTCGAGCGAAATGGGTTATGACAGCAGCTGATATGGGAGGGTGAAGTTCATATCATGTTCTCATAATGGCGGTCTCCATTCTTTCTTTTTCATCTGGACAATGGATGAATACGGCCTGTATAGAATGCTTGATGATCGTCGGGGTCATATGCAAAGAGGACAATCCTGAGGCCCTTGCCCTGTCAGAGCGGGTTGTCCGGTGGATGCGGGACAATGGACAGTCCTGTCTCATGGAAGAACACATCGCCGACTTCCTCAGGGTCGAACACACCAACAATGTCTGGTTGAATTCAGATATCCTTGTTGTACTCGGCGGTGACGGTACGATCCTGCGTGCCATCCGCATGTCCATGCCCCGGAAGGTCCCCATTCTCGGTATCCACATGGGGTATCTCGGCTTCCTCACCGAGGTCACCGAGGACGAAGTCATTCAGGCTCTGGAAGCCCTGAAGACGGGGAGGTACGTCCTCGATGAGCGTACCATGCTGAATGTCAGCCTCGTCAGGGGGGACACGGTCGTTGCATCCCAGAACGTGCTGAACGATATGGTCATCAACAAGGGTGCACTTGCCAGGATCATCGACATGGAGGTCTGGACGAACGACACCTTCATCACGGATTACTGGGCAGACGGGCTCATCGTTTCAACGCCCACCGGCTCAACTGCATATAACCTTGCAGCTGGAGGACCCATCGTACATCCCCATGTGGGTGCCATCATCCTCAACCCCATATGCCCCCATGTGCTCTCCAACAGGAGCATCGTATTGCCCGACTCCCAGGAAGTCATGATCGTGGTGAAATCAGGCAAGGCCTCGGACAACATCTACCTGACTCTGGATGGACAGAGAGGCCACCCCCTGCTTGCCGAAGACAGGATTCAGGTCAAACGGGGATCCATGAAGGCGGTAATGGTGAGGTTTCCCCAGAGGAACTATTTCGAGATTCTGCGAAGCAAGCTGAAATGGCAGGAGAGATGATCGAGTTTCTCAAGATCTCTTCCATGGCGATCTTTGATGAGATCGAGGTAGAGTTTGCCGAAGGGCTCAACTGCATAACCGGCGAGACAGGGGCTGGAAAGTCGCTCATTCTCGATGCCCTCACCCTGCTCATGGGGGCCAGGGCCGGCCGAGAACTGGTTCGTCCCGGTAGCGAAAAGGCCACCATCGAGGCCCAGATGAATGTTTCGGGCAGGGAGATGGTCCTGCGCCGTGAGATTCTCAGGACAGGCAGCAGCCGGTGCTACATCGATGGGAAACTCTCTACGGCGAACTCCCTTGCAGAGGTTTCTTCCGGGCTCATCCACATCTATGGACAGCACGATTACCAGGATCTCCTGAACCCAAGGCAGCACATGAGGATCCTGGAGGACCATGCTGGTCTGAGCAGAGAAACTGTCGAGGAGGCCTATGAGGCATATGTCGAGGCGCAAAGGACCCTAGCAGAGCTCGAGATGGAGATCAACTCGTTCATGCAGGAGCGCGATTACCTTGAGCACTGCCTGCAGGAGTTGCGATCGACCAGAATCGAGGAAGATCTCGAGGAACGCCTCCATCAGGAACTCCAGACCAAACTCAAGGCATCCGAACTCAGGGATTCGGCCTTGGCAGTGCAGGAACTCATCTATACAGGCAGTCCGTCCGTCACCGATCTCGGGGCGCAGGCCCGCCAGCTGATCAGCCGGATGACGCACCATGATCCTTCCATGGAAAGACTTGCCCTTGCCATGGATGATATCCTCGCTCGTCTCGAGGACATTCATAGTGAGCTGAGAGGAAGGATTGAGGACTATGAACATGATCCGGAGCGCACCAGCCGGATCGAGGAGCAGCTCAACACCCTTCGGGAGCTGAAGAGGAAGCATCGGACTGACGAGGCGGGACTCATGGTGCTTGCCGAAGATATGGCCCGGAAGCTTCTGCTGCTCGATGAATCGGGGCAGAGCACACAGGCGGCGAAGAGATCCGTGGACCAGGCCATCGAAAGGTACCGGGCTGTAGTTATGGACTTCCTTGAAAAAAGGGGTCGATCCGCCCTCAAGCTCAGCAGGAAGATAAACAGGGGCCTAGAAGAGCTTGGCATGCCAGGCACCGATTTCAGGGTTTTTCAGGCGGATCCGGACGGCGTTGGCGCATCTATCGTCGACCCCCAGGGGGTAGTTCTTTCTTCGGCCGTCTTGCTCAGGGGTGAGTTTCTTATCTCCACCAATGTCGGCCAGAACGTGCTGCCTCTCGTCAAGATAGCCTCAGGCGGAGAGCTGAGCCGTATCATGCTGGCCATAAAGGCCCAGCAGAACGCATCCAACGAGTCGACCATGATCTTTGACGAGGTGGATTCCGGCATAAGCGGCCAGACTGCCATAGCCATCGCACGGAAACTCAAGGACATTTCTAACCACGCTCAGGCCATAGTGGTAACGCACCTCCACCAGGTGGCGTCCATAGCGGACGCCCATTTCGTCATCACCAAGACCGTTCACGGGAAGAAGACCTCGTCGACCCTGAAGCCTCTCAAGGGTGCTGACAGGGTCATGGAACTTGCTCGAATGATGGGCGGCGATACACCGAGCCTCACGGTGATCGAGCATGCACGCGAACTGGTCGGATCCCACGAACCCCGGGTGTCGGTCGAGCATTAGGTTAACTTAACACTGGAGATTTATACAGCCTGACCAGAAATCTCCCGGGAAGGACGATCTGACCACCAGGTGATGATTTTCATTTGACTTATGAAGGGTTTCAATGGTTTATGGAGTGAAACTCACCAGGATGCAGTGATCATGATACGCAAACCATCCATCGCCGAGGCTGATCAGATCAAGAACCTCATAGAACCCTTTGTGAAGGAGGGTCTCATCCTCCCGAGATCGCTCCATTCGCTGTATACGACCATTCGGGATTTCTGGGTGAATGCCGGGGGTGGCGACCCTGACCGCATCATGGGGTGCTGTGCGCTCCACATCTCATGGACCGATCTTGCAGAGATAAGGACACTGGCGGTCGGAAAGGAATTCCAGGGAAGGGGAGACGGGGCTGCACTGGTGGAGGCCTGTCTCCAAGAGGCCCGCAGCCTGGGGGTCAGGAGGGTCTTCACTCTCACCTATGCCCCTGAATTTTTTAAAAGGATGGGATTCACTGAGGTTGACAAGGCAACACTTCCGAATAAGATCTGGGCCGACTGCATCCACTGTCAATATTTCCCGGACTGCAGGGAGATCGCCCTGATTTGTGACCTGTAGAGGTATCCATGGACCTTTCGGAGACAATGGAAAAGGCCTTAGATCTCTTGAAAAAAAGATCGGTCAGTGACTTCGAGATCTTCGGCATCGCATCCGACACTATTCGCGCCGAGTCGAAGAACGCGGAGGTGGAATTCCTTACCCGTTCCAGCGAGTCCGGCATCAGCATCAGGATTCTCATGGACAATGGAATGGGGTTCTCTTACGGGAAGGAGGCGGATGATACGCTTGTCGATGCGGCCATAACCTCTGGCCGGTACCAGTTCAAGGATGAGTTCAATCGGCTGCCGGACCCCCAGGGGGATTACCCCGAGACCGAAGCCTTTGATAAGACTGTAGCGGCCATCAATCCTGACGAATGTATTCAGAAAGCCGTGCTGCTTGAGCGTTCCGCCCGGGATGCAGACCCGAGGGTGGAAAACATCAGGAAGGCGTCCTTTTCCCGGTCATGCTCCGATGTCCACATCCTGAATTCTCACGGAATCAGCTCCCAGTTCAGCGTCTCTTCGGTTTCCGCATCGCTGATGGTGACCCTCCGCCAGGGAAGCGATGTGCAGTCAGGATACGACTTCGATTTCAGCCATACGCTCGATGCCCTCGATGTGGAGAGGGTTGGCAGGACTGCCGTGGAACGTGCAGCAAGACTTCTGGGTGCCCGTCAGCTCAAGACGACAAAGGTGCCGGTTCTCTTCGACAGGACAAGCACTGCGGAACTCATTGAATTCATCGCGGGCGCCTTTCTGGGTGAAAACGTCATCAAGGGGAAATCCCCTCTCAAGGACAGGCGTGGGGAAAAATGCCTCTCCGGATGTCTCTCCCTGGCGGACGACCCTCTTGACAGGAGAGCTGCCGATGTCTGTCCCTTCGATGGCGAGGGGCTCCCTTCCAGGAAGACGGAGCTGGTAAGGAATGGTACGGTCCTCGCCTTTCTCTATGATTCCTATTGGGCACGCCGTGCCGGCACAGCCTCCACCGGAAACTCGGTGCGGGGCGGATACCGGTCATGGCCCTCTCTCGGAACCAGGCACCTCTGCCTCGAACCAGGCCCTACGCCCATGTCTGAAATCCTTGCACGGGTGCCTGTGGCGCTGATGGTTACGGACATCATGGGCATGCATACGGCAAATCCCATCACAGGGGAACTCTCCGTGGGTATCAATGGTGTCCTGTTGGAAAAGGGAGCCCCTGCCTTCCCGGTCCGAGAGGCAGCACTGTCGGGAAACGTCTACGGAATGCTCGGCCGCGTGCTTGCCGTCGGTGATGAGCCAAGGGGATTCGGGCACGTTCTCTGTCCCTCGATGCTCGTCGATGCCGTGGATATCAGTTCCCAGTGATCCACGGGAACATCCTGGCGATGGGGCAAGATACCTGTTGAAATGAAACAGCCGCTATTCTATGTATCAAGCCTGGACACGTTTTATCTGGGCAAGACAGGAACCGAGACCTATGTTTGAATGGCTGATCAAGATATTCGGCAGCAAGAACGAACGTGAGCTCAAGCTTTTGCAGCCGATGGTGGAAAAGATCAATTCCCTGGAAGATGCGATGCGGGCCAGGAGCGATGCCGATCTCAAGGCGATGACACCGTATTTCAGGGAAAAGGTCGATGCCGGGGCGAACCTGGATGATATCCTTCCCGAGACCTTTGCCACGGTCCGCGAGGTGTCACGGAGAACTCTGGGCATGAGACCCTTCGATGTGCAGCTCCTGGGTGGGATGGTGCTCCATCAGGGCAAGGTCTCGGAGATGAAGACCGGCGAAGGCAAGACACTTGTCGCCACCATGCCCGTGTACCTGAATGCCCTTGCAGGCAGAGGAGTGCACGTAGTGACAGTGAACGACTATCTCGCGAGGCGAGATGCCGACTGGATGGGAGCCATCTACCGCTTCCTGGGCCTGGATGTGGGCGTCATCGTCCACGGCCTCGACGATTCCCAGCGAAAGAAGAACTATCAGGCAGACATCACCTACGGGACCAACAACGAGTTCGGGTTTGACTTCCTGCGGGACAACATGAAGTTCGCTTTTTCCGATTATGTCCAGAGAGATTTCTTCTATGCCATTGTGGACGAGGTGGACTCCATCCTCATCGATGAGGCAAGGACACCCCTCATCATCTCGGGACCTGCCGAGGAATCCACATCGAAATACTACGAAGCGAACAATGCCGTGATCGACCTCCTGAGGCGCACGAATGCGGATGCCCTGTATGTGAAGGACGAGAAGGCGAACAGCGTGATGCTCACTGAGGAAGGCATCGAATTCCTTCAGAGGCGCATGGGCAAGGCAAACCTCTACGATCCAGGCGAGTTTGAGACAGTACACCATCTCAACCAGGCCCTGCGCGCCCACCTGCTCTTTTCAAAGGATGTCCACTACGTGGTCAAGGAAGGTGAAGTGGTCATCGTGGACGAGTTCACGGGAAGACTCATGCCGGGAAGGCGCTATTCCGAAGGGCTTCACCAGGCCCTGGAGGCCAAGGAGGGTGCCAAGGTGGCAAATGAGAACCAGACGCTGGCCTCAATAACCTTCCAGAACTACTTCCGCATGTACGAAAAGCTGGCCGGCATGACCGGAACGGCCGAGACCGAGGCCCTGGAATTGAAGAACATCTACGGTCTCGATGTGATGGTGATTCCGACCAACCTGGAAATGGTAAGGAAAGACCATCCGGATGTGATCTACAAGACCGAGACGGAGAAATACAAGGCCGTGGTCAGCCAGATAGCGATGTGCCATGAAAGAGGCCAGCCCGTACTGGTCGGCACGAGCTCCATCGAGAACTCGGAGAAGGTATCGAATCTGCTCAAGCGCAAGGGGGTGACCCACAACGTCCTGAACGCGAAGCATCACGAGCGCGAGGCCGAGATCGTGGCACAGGCCGGCAGAAAGGGGGCTGTCACCATTGCCACCAATATGGCGGGCAGGGGCACTGACATAAAGCTCGGGGGAAACCCCGAGTTTCTTACCAGACAGAGGATAAGTCCCGATGACGAGGGATATGTTGATGTCCTGAATAAATTCAACGTTCAGTGCGAAAAGGAACACCAGGAGGTGGTGGATGCCGGGGGGCTGTTCATCCTGGGCACCGAGAGGCACGAGAGCAGACGCATCGACAACCAGCTCAGGGGAAGGTCTGGCAGGCAGGGCGACCCTGGTGAATCCCGGTTTTACCTGAGCCTTGAGGACAACCTCATGCGCATCTTCGGTTCCGAGCGCATTGCCACAATAATGGACAAGCTCGGTGTACAGGAAGATGAACCCATTGAGCACAACCTCATCAGCAAGAGCATCGAAGGTGCCCAGAAGAAGGTCGAGGGCCGGAACTTCGAGATCCGCAAACATCTCCTCGAATACGACGACGTCATGAACAAACAGCGGGAAGTGGTCTATTCCGAGCGGCGGAGGATCCTGTCCGAAGAAAACCTCAAGCTGATTGTGGAGGAGATGCTGGACGAGGTGTTCGAAGACGCCGTAGAGACCTACATCCCCCGGAAAGGATCAGTGGAAAGCTGGGATATCGCAGGGTTCAGGAACTGGGTGAAAAACACCTTTGACCTGGGCATCGAGCTTGCCGCTGACAAGGGGACCGACCGGGAGCAGCTCTACAAGAATATTCGCACGAATATCATGGACTACTACGATATGAGGGAACAGGAATTCACCCCGGAGGTGATGCGCATGGTTGAGCGCCATTTTCTCCTGCTCACCCTGGACACCCTCTGGAAGGACCATCTCCTCTCCATGGATCACCTCAAGGACGGCATAGGTCTGAGGGGATACGGCCAGAAGAACCCCCTACGCGAATACCAGCGGGAGGGATTCGACTTGTTCATGAACACTCTGTCCCGCGTGAGGGAACTCTCTTTGGAGAGGCTGCATGATACCCAAGGGATATTCCTTTGCCGCCATCAATGTGGGAATCAAGTCCACAGCATACACCGGACTCGATCTGGGCCTCATCTCGTGTTCCACCGATGCGGTGATCTCGGGCGTTTTCACCCGGAACCTGGTGAAGGCCGCCCCTGTAATCATCGGCATGGAGCAGGTGAAGCGTGGCAGTGCCCGGGCCATCATTGCCAATGCAGGCAATGCAAATGCATGCACAGGCAGTATCGGGATCGCCGATGCCAGGGCCATGATGGAGGCAGTTGCAAGGGAACTCAAGGTGAAGCCCGATGAGGTGATCCCCATGTCCACAGGAACCATCGGCGTGCACATGCCCACGGAGCGGATCATTCCGGAGATACCCCGGTTGGTGAAGGGATTGGCGAAGGATGCCGAATCTTTTGCCCGGTCCATCATGACCACGGACACCTTTCCGAAAATAGCCCAAAGGCGGGTAGGGGAGTCATCTGTATTGGGGATTGCCAAAGGGGCAGGCATGATCGCCCCGAACATGGCAACGACACTGGCCGTGGTTCTCACGGATGCGCTGATTGATAAGCAAGAGCTTGATAATATTATTAAAAATACTATCGGACAGACCTTCAACGCCATAACCGTCGATGGAGACATGTCAACCAATGACACGCTCCTCGCATGTTCATCGGGCCTGGTGGAGGCAGACCCGTACGAGCTCAGGTATGCGATGACAGAGGTCATCGGCGAACTCGCCCATATGATCGTACGGGACGGCGAAGGCGCCACCAAGTTCGTCACCTTCAAGGTGGCAGGTGCAAGCAACGACAGGGATGCAAAGGTCATTGCCATGACCGTCGCAAACTCGCTCCTCGTGAAGACGGCGCTCTTCGGAGCGGATCCAAACTGGGGAAGGATCATGGCCGCTGTCGGGTACGCCGGGGTGAACATCGACCCTCACGAGATCTCGGTGAGGATCCAGGGGCTCGATGTGGTCGAGGGTGGCCTGCAGGCGCGTGCTTTTACCGAGGCATCGCTCCGTAATGCACTCCTGGAAAAGGAGATAACCATCGACATAACCGTCGGCGCTGGACAGGGACGGTTCACGGCATGGACCACGGATCTGTCCTGCAAGTATGTCGAGATAAATGCCCAGTACAGGACCTGAGAGACACCCCCAAGATAAATTGGCCGATAATATATGTTATGTTAAATAATAGATGCTCTGCGCCAACAACACCCTGCCGGTTTCGAAAATCAATGTCTGGGGGACGAAGGAACCCCTTGCCCCAACGAGGAAAATGGATTGTGACGCAAATGGTGAAGACATTGCCGTAAAGCAAGGCCAGCAGACGATCTGCAGGGAGCGCCAAAGTCCATGAATGCTTTTGACGTCATCATAGCCGGTTGCGGGCCTGCGGGCGCCACTGCGGGGTTTATCCTTGCCCGCCAGGGCCTTTCCACGGCAATGATCGATCAGCATTGCTTCCCCCGGCCCAAGTTGTGCGGTGGGCTGCTTCCCCTGAAGACAACGGAACTGCTGCACAGGGTATTCGAAGAGAGAATCGATACCCTTGCAGAGAAAGGGATCATAAACTATACCTCCCACGGCTATCAGATATATTTATTGAAGGACCTGCTGGTCAATAAGACGACCGACCTCCCCTTCTCTTTCGTGGACAGAAGTGACTACGACCAGTTCCTTCTGGAAAAGGCCCGTTCGCAGGGGGTAGCTCTGTTCCAAGACGAGAGGGTGACCGCCGTTGACCCTGTGGAAGGAGACCTGTGGACATCGACCGGAAAGCGGTTCAAAGCCAGGTTCATCATCGGTGCCGATGGCATCAACAGTGTGGTCAGGAGATGTTTTCCCGAAGACAAGGTAAAGAGGAAGACATGGTCAGCCAACAAGGCGGCGGCCCTGGAGGTTTATATTCCGCGCTCTTGCTTACAACGGAACATCGATCAGCCCCAAGTCCATCTTGGATATGTTGACTGGGGATATGCGTGGGTCTTCCCCAACAGGGACAGTATCATCGTGGGAATTGGCGGCCTATCGAGAAAAAACCATAAGAACATCAATCAGTTATTCCTGGATTTCATGGCCGGATTGAACTTCACCGCACCGGCGGACAGCGATGGCGAACTCAAGCTGCACGGACACCCCATCCCCTACGGGAATATGCTGACAAGACCTGTTCACCGAAACGTCGTACTGACAGGGGATGCCGCAGGACTGGCCGACCCCATCACCGGCGAAGGTATCTACTACGCCCACAGGAGCTCAGAAATGGCGGCCTTGAGCATCCTTAGAACGGTGAAGACAGGGGCCCCCCTGGAAGAGACCTGCCTGAAGCTCATGCAGAGGCATGTCTTCCCCGAGCTCCGCCGGGCGAAGCTTTTGAGAATACTCGTCTTCGGTGCATTGAAAAGGCTCCCCGCGGCCATGACCAAGAGACTGGTCCTGTGGGGCGACAGAAAGGCGCTGCATGTCATACACGGGCTCAGGGGGTATACGCTGAAGGCACGGGTGAAAGGAGGCAGGCATGAAGATTGTCCATGACATTCTCTTTGAAAAACCCGGAAAGCACAACACGGAGGACTGCATCGGTGCCGTAAGGAATTTCGTGGAGGAGCACGGCGAGACCCACGTGGTGGTGGCTTCTACCACAGGGACGACCGCTATGGCCTTCTGCCGTAGCCTCAGGACCACCAGCGCAAGGCTCGTAGTCGTCACCCACAGCGTTGGTTTCAAGGAAGCGAACAGAGATGAGTTCGACCAGGAGGCAAGAAGGTACCTTGCAGCCGAGGGGGTTCCCGTCCATACCGGTGCCATCCTCACCCATTCCCTCGAGAAATCTTTCATGGACGATTTCCGCGGGATTTATCCCGCCGCCATCGTTGCAGGCACCCTGCGCCGTTTCGGTGAGGGCACCAAGGTGGCCGTCGAGATCGTCATGGAGGCCTGCGATGCCGGTCTCATACCCGAGGATGCCGAGGTGCTCGCCGTGGGAGGCACCGGTTACGGAGCCGACACGGTGCTGCTCATCAGGGCAAAGCCGTCAAAGCGCTTTCTCAAGTTGGAGGTCCTGGAGATCCTGGCAAGACCCCGGGGCAGATGATGAGGGATTCCTGGTTATAGATCAGGGTGGAGCCCTGCCAGGACCATGCTCCGGAGGATCCGGAGAGGTGTCAGGCAAGAGCTGCTGGACCGTCACGGTGGCCTGTGCTGATGCGAACCTGCCGCTGGAATCTACGGCGGTGAGGGTATAGGTGGTTGTCATGGACGGACGAACCTCTATGGATCCCTCAAGGGGAACAGGGCCGATGCCGTTGTCCAGGGTTGCACCGAGAGCATTCGTGGTGATCCAGGTCAGTGTGCACGAACCACCCGCATCGATGGTGTCAGGAAAGGCGGCCATGGTAACCTCGGGCTTCAGAACGACACTGACCGTCACACTGGCAGTGATATAGCCCCCTTCCCCCTGGGCCGTTAAGGTATAAGTAGTTGTTTCAGATGGAGATATTTCCAGAATACCCTGGGTGTCCACCTTGCCGATCCCATGATCCAGGGTTGCAGCGAACGCATGCTCCGCTGTCCAGGCGATGACGCACGACTGCCCCTGCTCCACCTCAATGGGATCTGCATAGAGATGGACCTCAGGGGGGGGATGCACGACAAGGGTGACGGTGTCTGTCGCCGTCCCCCAGGGATTGTGAGCAGTTATGGTATAGGTGGTGGTTGATCGGGGAAACACTTCCAGGGAACCGGAAGCGCTCACCGGACCTACGCCCTGGTCGATGATGATGCTCTCTGCATCTGAGGAAGTCCAGCTCAGGGTGGCGGTCTGACCTGCTGTAATCGATTTCGCTGATGCATCGATGGAGACTAGGATGCCTGGCAGGACATGGATGGGTATCGATTTGGTGAGGCTCCCGCCCGGCCCCTTGGCTGTAACCGTATAACTCTTTGAATATATGGGCGATAACGATAGCATTCCATCCGGCATGACGACCCCGATACCCTGGTCAATGGTGACGGTGTCGGCATTGGCGCTGGTCCAGCTGAGGGATGTGGTCTCTCCTTTCCGGATGACGCCTTCAGAAACGCTGACATCGAGGACCGGCGGCTCGTAGACCATTGCCGTGGCCGCAATGGCAGCTGAGCCACATCTCCCGTCGGCCGTCATGGTGATGGTAACCGTCTTTTCCGGATAGATCATCAGGCTGCCAGAAGCCCCCACCGGTCCGATGCCATGGTCCATGCTGAGGCTGTCCGCCTTTTCAGACGACCAAGAAAGGGAGCATGGCTCACCTGGCTGCACGGCAGCCGGGTCAACCGACAGGCTCATCGTGGGGGCAAAGCACTCGTGAACGGTCACGGTGGTCGATGTGGAGGCGATGCCTCCCTTCCCGTCGGTGACCGTGAGCACCACCTGATATGTCCCAGGAGAGGTGTATGCATGGGTGGGGAACAGGCCCGTATCGTACCGGCCGTCGCCGAAGTACCATTCATGGGAAAGTTTCGACCCATCCGGGTCATAGGATCCGGAACCGTTGAATGCGACCAGTTGCCCGATCTCGGCTTTGTAAGGCCCTCCTGCATGGACAACAGGCATCCTGTTCGGGTCGCTGAGGTCCTCCACCTCGATGGTGAAAGCCTGGTATGATGAGTACCCCTTGCTGTCGGTGACCTTCACCGTGGTCTCGTAATCGCCGGCCCCCCTGGGGATCCATTCGATGAGACCGGTACGTGCATCGATGAGCATCCCTTCCTGGGGATTGTCCAGGGAGTAGGTAAGCTCATCCTCCTGTGGATCTACTGCCATGACATCATAGGTATAGGGCAATCCAACCCGGCCGGAGTCCACAGGCTTTGAGCAGATGACCGGGGGATAATTCCACCGAGGGAGCATGCTGTAGGGGCGTGCTGCCCTGACCCTTGAAAACGACCACTGCCCTCCTGAAAGCACGGAAATGGTATAGAGGTATATCTCCTCACTGACAGCATTATCCACATAGGTGATGGTCCCGGATGGGAGCCGGGCTATCCTCTTCAGCGCCGAAGGATCGGCGGCGGATGCACGATAGATATCAATGCGCTGTGCTTCTTCCCTGAGCGGCAGGTCGAGGACAACCTTGCCGCGCTTGGCATGGAGATCAAAGGGAACGGCAGGCTCCACCCTGATATAACAGGTGAGCGGGCCTGAACGCTGCCTGCCGTCATTGGTCAGCAAGGATATGGCATGGGTTCCTTCAGGCAAGAAGAGATCCGGGTTCGGCCCGGATGCCGGAGGGAACGGGCCATACCACTCGTAGGTACCCGGATCCCCTTCCAGGCCCGTGAACAGTGTCGTGTCCAGGGATGTGTCACATCCGGACGGGAGGTTCTTCGCCAGGACGAAGGTTTCCTCCTCGTCCTGGGGAGAAGCCGATGCTATGGATCCCAACGAAATGAATGCAGTGCCCATCATGATGAGCACATAGCAGCATACTACCACCCCGAAGAACGCCAGGCCGAACAGCGCATAGAGCTGTAGCCTCGGAAAGCCCTGTTTCTCGCGAATAACCTCCTCCAATGCTCCCAGGGGATGCGAGGGTGTGAGAACTCCCCCGACATGTCTGATGCAAAAACCATACGAACAGGTGGTTTGCAGGATATCAAGGGGTTAGTGGGAAAGCCCTGCACATGCTGTTATTCTCTTGAGAAATCTTTGTTCTCAAAGTGGGAAGACCGGTTCCTTTTCAGATTCACAGGAAGGAGAAGACAGGGTGATACCTGAAAGTCGGAGGCGCTGGTGGCAGGCTTCACCTGCCCGCATGGACGGATTATCCTGTGAGGGATCGGAACGGGTGGTGGAGGGCGTCCATGTTACATCCAAGATACGAAAATCAGAAGGGAATAAACCAGAATACCGACGGTGAAGACCGCTCTCATCTCTTTCTCCGGTGTGAGTATTGTTTCATTTCTGGCGCTCACATATACCACTGTTTTGCAGGTTGCAAGAGATTTTTCGGCAGAATGTGAAACATGATAAATGAAGGGAGGAGAGGTTTCCAAAATGGAACGATTGCGAACTGTCGCTTAGTACCTATTTCCCCTTTTTCATCATGTCACTGAGTCTGGCAAAGGGGTTGTGGGTCATGGAGTCGGTGCGCTCTTCAGGAATCTCCCGATAATCGCCCGTCTCCTCGTCGTACCTCCCGTGCTCGTTGTCGTGGCAGTACACGCACAGGTGCTCCCAGTTGCTCCCGTCCGGTGGATTGTTGTCGTGGTTGTGATCCCTGTGGTGCACGGTGAGTTCCTTGAGATTCTTCAGGGTGAACTGCCTGCCGCATCGGGCGCACACCCAGGGGTGGATCTTGAGCGACTGCTCGCGGTATCCCTTCATCCGCTCTTCGTTGAGCTGGCGGGCCCTGGCGAGAAACTGATCCATCTCTTCCTTGTTGAGCTTTGCCGGGCCGGTTTTCGGTGGTTTTAATCCCTGGAAACCCATGGCGCTCCTTTCAGTATGGGTCTATGCTCGGGGGTGTATGGTTTTCTGCAATGGTCCGGATCAGTTCCAGGGCCTTTGCACGGTCCTCAGGACGAACAACATGCAGTGTTGGATTCACGAGGTCATGGGCGGTCTCGTGGAGGTTGCGCATATCCATTCCCTTGATATACACCTCGATGCCGTTGTCCTCAAGGAAGTGCTTCAAGCCACGGATTTCGTCATCCGAGGCCGATGTGAAAACAAGGTCCGACTTGGGGGCGAAGAAGAGTAAAAAAATGACAAAAAAGCCCACGATCAGGATCCCTGCCAGTATACCGAGTTCCATGCCCCTCCGCCTTGTGTTCGGGTAGCGATACAATAATAAAACAAAAAGAATCTGAAGGGAACCATCAAGGAGCAGGTGATCGTTGTCCGCAAGGGTCTTGCCGGAGACATCCGCCCGGCACGATGAGCTTGGTGGGGTGTGGCCTCATGGCGATGGGAGTCTGAGCCGTCATGGAGGGCTACCCGTCGATGGGAAGGACTGCGATCTCCATATCGAGCAGGTCGATGGTCATGAGTCTTCCACGCAAGGAAGTACCTTGGCCGAGAAGGATCTTGACCGCCTCGGCCGTCTCCAGGCTTGCCACGAAAGCGGGGAGGAAGGAGGGGTTGCCCAGGATCTGTTCTATGCCCTGGTCCGAGGTATGGCCCGAGAAGATGGTCTGCAGGGTCCTGTCTTCGGGATACTGGGTGGTGACCTGACCATACCAACCTGCGATGCTTCCATGTACCAGTGGTATGCTCTGCCCCTCGCACACTTCGGCAAGGACCAGGCGGGAGGTAATGCTGTCCAGACCGTCAACGGCGACCTGGACACCTTTCAGGAGGTCCGGTCCATTTTCTCTCGATAAGGCCATCTGGTGCGGTATGACCGTGACTGCAGGGTTGATTCCAGCCACCCTTCTGGCCGCGGCCTGCACCTTCGGTTCGTGCAAGGACTCCAGGGTTGCCAGGAGCTGCCGGTTGAGGTTGTGCTCCTCGAAGGTGTCGGGGT
>JALOOZ010000092.1 GCA_025454155.1 Thermodesulfobacteriota bacterium | reverse complement strand
GGTCTCCTTCGGCGAACCGGCGGGCCTGTATTCCTTCATCCACACCTCGCCCGAGCTGGACGGGGCCATCGATTCCCTGAAGACCTTCCTGCCCAGGCTGCTCAAGATGGCCGAGCTGGAGGAGTCCGTGCGCCTGCTCAGCAGGGAGATCGAGCGGACCAGGCGAAGGGTCAATGCCCTGGAGCACACCTTCATACCGCGCATGACCGAGACCATCAGGTTCATCGTGGGCAAGCTCGACGAGATGGAGCGCTCCAACACGAGCAGGCTCATGAAGATCAAGGCCCTTCGCATGGCCCAGGAGCCGGAGGGACTGTAATCATCCGGTGCCGGACTGTACCCTGCCTCATGTGGATCTGGTATGGCATGGGATTTGTATAATCAAGATATAGCATCATGGGGAGGCAGTGATGAAGGTCTCTTCGCCGGATCTGCTGGAGAAACTGATCAGAAACCTTCCGTCAGGGAACGGACCGGGTGAGCAGGGGCCTGCATCGGGCCTGGATGTCTTTTCCTCGCTGCTGGAAAACGCAGTGAAGATGGAAACGTGCACGGGAACTGTCCCGGCGGACAGGGAAAAGCTTGCCGCCCTGTTGGAGCTCGTCCGGGTCAGGATGAGCCAGTCGGTCATGGCCGCCTTTTCGGACAGCGATGAGGACGCCTCACCGGCAGGCCTCGCCCTCATGCCCTCCATGCCGGACATCCCCGTTCCACCCCGGGGAGAGTCAAAAGTCGGACACGTGCACCCGAGAAATGACGTTTCCGTGGCACGAGGAGATCTCGAGGGCATCATCGACAGGGCCTCGTCGACCTACGGCGTGGACAGGGACCTCATCGTGTCGGTGATCAGGGCCGAGAGCGGGTTCGATGTTCAGGCAACTTCGCCCAAGGGAGCCATGGGCCTCATGCAGCTCATGCCCGGGACGGCCAGGGACCTGGGGGTGACGGACGCCTATGACCCGGAGCAGAACGTCATGGGAGGCACCCGTCATCTCAAGTGGCTGCTCCAGAGGTATGAAGGCGATGTAAGGTCTGCCCTGGCCGCTTACAACTGGGGATCGGGCAACCTGGAGCGCAGCACAGGCACTCTACCCGAAGAGACGCGGAATTACATAGCCAGGATCATGAAGGACTACGGCAGGGCCCGGGGTTGAATCCCGGCGCAGTGGTTCACTTCACGTTCGCCGACCCCTGTCTGAGGAGCGCCGAACCGCACCGGTGCTTCAAACGGGAGCTTTTGATCGTCTTCGCTTCGCTTGTCTTCTCCCATCCACTATGCTAAATACGTTGTTCACCTGACGCAGTTGTTCGAAAAGGGGGGGATTCTGTATGTCCGGTCACAATAAATGGTCGACCATCAAGCACAAGAAGGGTGCGGCCGATGCCAAGCGCGGCAAGCTCTTCTCCAAGATCATCAAGGAGATCACCGTGGCCGCCCGCATGGGCGGCGGGGACATCGAGGGCAATGCCCGGCTCAGGGCAGCAGTGAGCTCGGCCAAAGCCGCCAACATGCCCAAGGACAACATCGACCGCGCCATCAAGAAGGGCACGGGCGAACTGGGAGGCGTCGCATTCGAGGAGATCACCTATGAAGGATACGGACCGGGCGGCGTGGCGGTGCTCGTCAAGGTGCTCACGGACAACAAGAACCGGGCAGTGGCGGACATCAGGCACCTCTTCTCCAAGTACAACGGCAACCTCGGGGAGACGGGCTGCGTGAACTGGATGTTCGACAAGAAGGGGTACGCCTCCATCGACAAGGCCACCGTCGACGAGGAAACCCTGTACGACATCGCCCTGGGTGCTGGGGCGGACGACATCACGGACACCGGAGAGTCATATGAGATCCTCACCACACCGGATGAAATAGAAAACCTGCGGTCTGCCCTTGAGAAGAAGGGCATCAAGTATACCCAGCTCGAGGTCCAGATGATCCCCCAGACCAACGTGACCCTGACCGGCAAGCCCGCCCAGCAGACCCTGAAGCTGCTGGATGCCCTGGAAGACCTCGACGACGTGCAGGCGGTGTCCTCGAACTTCGACATCAGCGACGAGGAGATGGCCGAGCTCCAGGCATAATGAGAGTCTGCGGAATCGATCCCGGAACCAGGGCCACGGGCTACGGCATCATCGATATGCGGTCCTCGCCGGCGAGCCTTGCCCATGTGGCCCACGGGGTCATAAGGCCGTGTTCGGACGAGATGGCACTCCGGCTCAAGGAGATCTTTCAGGGGCTGACCGAGCTGTTCGGCCAGTTCCGCCCGGCGGAGGTGGCGGTGGAAACATCCTTCCATGCAATCAACTCCCAGACGGCTCTCAAGCTCGGCCAGGCCAGGGGCGCCATCCTGCTGGCCGCTTCATTGATGGACATACCGGTGTTCGAGTACACCCCCACCGAGGTCAAGAAGGCCACCTGCGGCTACGGCCATGCCGGTAAGGAGCAGGTCCATGCCATGGTGAGCACCATCCTCCACCTTCCGAAGGGTGAGCTCAAATCCATGGACGCCTCCGATGCCCTGGCCGTGGGTATATGCCATACCTCATCCCGGCGCATGAGGAGGCTCGCAGAATGATCAGCATGCTCAAGGGACACGTTGCCCAGCATTCGGGAACCCAGGCGGTCATCCTGGTGGGCGGTATTGGCTACCTGGTGAATGTACCCCTCGGGACCCAGTTCAGGGATGCCCATGACCACGAGGTGACCCTGCATACCATGCTCATCGTGCGGCAGGACTGCATGGACCTCTATGGATTCATGGACCAGCGGCAGCGGGAGATCTTCGCCCTTCTGCTGAACGTCTCGGGGATCGGACCCAAGATCGCCATGAACATCATCTCGTCGGTGGAGCCCAACCGGTTCCTCGACGAGGTGGCCAGCGAGAACATCCCGTATCTCATGAGCCTGCCCGGCATCGGCAACAAAGGGGCCCAGCGCATAGTGCTGGAGCTCAAGGAGAGGATCGCCAAGCAGTTCAAGACCAGGGGGCGGGAACCTGGCCGTGACATGGCAGGAGATGCCGTTGCAGCGCTGATCACACTGGGGTATTCTGATGCCCAGGCACGCAAGGCCGTTTCCTCGGTCAAGGCCGACACGGTGGAAGACCTCGTGCGCAGGGCGCTGAAGGAACTGTTATGAGAGAGGAGATCACCGGGACCACGCTGAGCCGCGATGAATGCGAATTCGAGGCGCAGCTCCGACCACGGACGCTGCAGGAGTACGTAGGCCAGGACTCCCTCAAGGGGAACCTGGAGATTTTCATCAAGGCGGCTAAGAAGAGAGGCGAGGCCCTTGACCACTGCCTCTTCTACGGCCCGCCGGGGCTCGGAAAGACCACTCTTGCCTACATCATCGCCCATGAACTCCAGGTGGGCCTGCGGGTGACGAGCGGGCCCGCCATCGAGAAATCAGGTGATCTGGCCGCCATCCTCACCAATCTCGAGCCCAGGGACGTCCTCTTCATCGACGAGATCCACCGGCTCGGGAGCGCCATCGAAGAGATCCTGTACCCGGCCATGGAAGAATACAAGCTGGACATCATCATCGGGCAGGGGCCCTCGGCCAGGTCCATCCGCATCGACCTCAATCCGTTCACCCTGGTGGGAGCCACCACCAGGGCCGGCATGATCACCTCACCCCTTCGCGACCGCTTCGGCATCATCGGGCACCTCGAGTTCTACTCCGACGAAGAGCTCACCAGGATTCTCAGGCGCACGGCCCGGATCCTTGATGTCTCTGCCCACCCCGAAGGGCTCGATGAGATCGCCCGCAGGTCAAGGGGCACCCCCCGCATCGCGAACCGCCTGCTCAAGCGGGTGAGGGATTTCGCAGAGGTCCTGGGTGATGGCAAGATAAGGCCTGACATTGCCGACACCGCTCTGTCCAAACTCGACATCGACAAGACAGGGCTCGACAGGATGGACCGGAGGATCATCGAGACCATGGTGCGGATCTTCTCCGGCGGCCCGGTCGGCATTGACTCCCTGGCAGCATCCATAGGAGAGGACAAAGACACCATCGAGGATGTCTATGAGCCTTTCCTCATCCAGAACGGCTATATCAAACGCACCCCCCGTGGAAGGCAGGTCTGCGCCAAGGGATACAGGGCCGTCAGCCTGAAGCCCAAGGCGTCACAGATGGATATGTTCGACGAGGAGTAGGACAGTGCCACCCAGGGAGCTGAAGATGATCCTCCTGGATGTTGACGACACCCTCTATCCCAAGGGAACAGGACCCTTTGCCCATGTCAACCGAAGGATAGACCGGTATGTCATGTCGACCTGCGGGATCGACCGGCAGCAGGCAGGCGAGCTCAGGAAGACCTATATCCGGGAATACGGGTCCACTCTGCAGGGACTGATGAGACACTACGGCATCGATCCGGCGCATTACCTCGAGGATGTGCACGACGTCCCGGTGGAGGACATGTTGAGCCGGGACGAGCGGCTCCGCAGCGCCCTGGGGCTCCTCGACAGGGACCTGGTGGCCTTCACCAACGGGTCCTTGGATTATGCATTCCGGATCCTGAAAGCACTGGGCATCGATGAGATGATCACGGACCTGTTCACCATCGAGTATATGGATTTCGTGCCGAAGCCGCTTCCCTGGGCCTACCGCAAGGTCATGCAGCAGTACGGGAAAAGGCCGGGGGAGTACCTGGTGGTGGATGACAGCATCGCTAATGTCCGCACTGCCAAGGAACTGGGTATGGCGGCGGTCATCGTGGGGCCTGAAGATCCCGGGGGTTTTGTCTTGAGCATCCCCACCATCTATGACATACCCCGGGTTGTTGCCTGGTAGGGATGTTCCCCTTGATTCGGAGAGGAGATGCAATGAATGTGTTTGTCACCGGAGTCGCGGGCTTCATCGGTTTTCACCTGGCGAAGCGCCTGCTCGATGAAGGTCACCGGGTCCTCGGTCTCGACAACCTGAACCCGTATTACGACCCTTCCCTCAAGAAGGACAGGCTCGCTCAGCTCGAAGCCTGTGATGGATTCACCTTCAGGTTGCTCGACCTTGCAGACCGCCCCGGTATGGAGACGGTCTTCTCCGAGAACAGTTTCGATGCGGTGGTCCACCTGGCAGCCCAGGCCGGTGTCCGTCACAGCATCGACAATCCCCATGTCTATGTGGAATCGAATCTAACCGGGTTCCTCCACATCCTGGAGGGTTGCAGGAGCACCAGCGTACCGCACCTGGTCTATGCATCATCTTCTTCTGTCTACGGAGGCAACACCGCGATGCCCTTTTCAGTCCACGACAATGTGGACCACCCCCTCTCGCTGTATGCCGCCACCAAGAAGGCCAACGAGCTCATGGCCCATACCTACGCGGCCCTGTACGGGGTCCCCTGCACGGGCCTGAGGTTCTTCACGGTCTACGGGCCCTGGGGCAGGCCCGATATGGCGCTTTTCAGGTTCACCAAGGCGATCCTCGAAGGAAAGCCCATCGACATCTACAATTACGGCGACATGCAGCGTGACTTCACCTACATCGACGACATCATAGAGGGTGTCTGCAGGTCCATGTTTCTCGTTCCCCGGCCCGATCCTGCATGGGACGGGTCCCGGCCGGACCCGGGCACCAGCTTCGCGCCGTACCGGGTCTATAACATCGGTGGGGCTCACCCCGTACACCTCTTGCATTTCATCGATGTCCTGGAGAGAACCCTGGGCAGGCAGGCAGAAAAGAACATGCTGCCTCTCCAGAAGGGCGATGTGAAGGCCACGTGCGCGGACGCCTCCGATCTTGAAGAGGCTGTCGGGTTCAGGCCCGAGGTGACCGTGGAAACGGGCATCAAACGGTTTGTGGACTGGTACCGTTCCTATTACCGTTTTTGATTCGCCTGCCGCAGGATAACCTCGGAAGGCAGGTCCGATTCAAGGATGAACTTGAGGATGGTGTCCTGGTAGTGTTCCATGCCGCCCAGGAACTCTATGCCGACCTGGGTCTTGTCCAGCACGCTCTCGCTTCGTACGGACCGGACCACCCCCATGGTCTTCACCGGGCCTCTGGGGAGGTTGATCCATACGGTGGACAGGTTCATGCCCTCTATGAGGGGGGTCTTGTCGCTCAGCACCTCAACACCCATGCCCTCGATGCTGATATCCCATACAAACATCTTTATATTCTCTGAGCTTATGGGGTGGATGACGGTGGCGGTGAGGGGCTCGTCGCCGGTCACCAGATATCTCAGCACGCTGCGCCTGCTGATATACCGGACTGCGTCGGGCCAGGTGGTCTCCATGATATTCTTGATGATGTCATTGACCCTGGCAGTGAACAGCATGACATCGGCCCCCCTGAAGAGATAGAAGGGGTACACCATGTCCATCTGAGGCTGGAAGGGGAGCCTGAGCTCCGAGATGCGTACGATTCGCAGCACCATGTTGTCCTGTTCGGGCCTCAGATAGAAGAACTCCGCAGGGATGGCCTTCTTCCGGTGGATC
Source organism: Thermodesulfobacteriota bacterium (assembly GCA_025454155.1). Taxonomy (GTDB): domain Bacteria; phylum Desulfobacterota; class Desulfomonilia; order UBA1062; family UBA1062; genus MWEI01. The sequence goes on along the minus strand of JALOOZ010000092.1, from coordinate 2,746 downwards.
ATGATCATATCGCCGAAACCCCTGGACAGGGCCTTCACGTTTTCAAAGATCCGCTGGATCTGCTCCTTGTCGGTGATGATCCTTCCGGTGTCGGGTATGCGCTCATTGAGCTGGGCGAAGGCCTCGATGGGGGTGTCCGCAGGGGAGAAGTCTATGCCGACACGTGACGGCACCCCGGCTCCCAGGTATGCAATGCGGCCGGAAATCTCGGTGGCTATCACCTTCCCCTTCTTCTCCAGGGTCTCGATGTCTATCCTCGTGCCCTTGTGGAGGAGGGAGAACCCGTCAGTCACGAGAATCCCCATGCCCCCTATGGAGATGTCAACCACCGGGAAGAGGAAGGTTTTGCCCCCGATCCTGGTTCTCGCCTGGAGCTCTTCCCAGGTCTGGGTCTTCTTGCGTTTGCTCTCTCTCTTTTCCATCTACTGGACCTCATCGGAATGCTTCGATGGAAAACTTTAGGGTTCGACGCTGAAGCGGCACCAGGTGCTCTAATGCATGAAAAGGCAATCAATCCGGAAAGTTGAAAGGCGGCCCCACGGGCCGTTTGTGGCGTGTCCGTGCTCAAGGGAGGACGAAAAACAGGGCACCCGGACCAAGCGGGGTGCCCTGTTCAGGATCAAGGTGAACCTTCCCGGATCCCTCACTTCCCCTTGTACACCGGGGCCCTCTTTTCCATGAAGGCCGTCATGGTCTCTGCCATATCCTCGGAGGGAAGGATCATGGCGCTGCGGGCGGCCACATACTCGAGTCCGTCCGCTATGCTCTTGCCGCGGCAGTAATTGAGGACCTCCTTGGCTCCCTGGACTGCCAGCGGAGTGCACGAGGCGATCTCCAGAGCAAGGGTCTCGGCACCCTTCAGCAGCGACTCCTTGTCCGGATAGGTCTCGTTGACCAGATTCACCTCCTTGGCCCGCTTCGCGTCGATGAACTTCGCCGTGTAGGCCATCTCCCTGGTGACGCCCTGACCCACGATGTGCGGCAGGCGCTGGAGCACGCCGACGTCGGCGATGAAGGACACGGCGGCCTCGCGAAGGGATATCCTGGCATCATCGGAGGCGAGGCGGATATCGCAGGCGCTTCCCAGGTCGAGTGCCGCGCCGATGCTGTACCCATGGAAGCAGCAGATGACCGGTTTCGAGCATTTTTCAACGCAGGTCATGGCGTCCTGGAGGGGGAAGATATCCTTGAAGAGCTGCACCTTGCCCCTGGCGCTCATGTCCCAGTTCTTCATGGTGGGGATCGTGGGGGCCATGCCCATGATGTCGATGCCTGTGCTCAGATCCTTGCCCTCGCCTGCGACGATGGCCACACGGATATCGTCATCGCGATCGATGTCGGCGAAGATGGGGATGATCTCCTTCCAGGCGGTGGGCCCCATGGCGTTCTTCTTCTCGGGTCTGTTCAGAAAGACCCATGCGATGGCGCCTTTCTTTTCCACTTTGTAAAAGCTGTAGGGTGTTGTCATGGCGAGTGTCCTCCTCTCTGGCCGGAGAGGGTAGTTGGTTCCGTGGCAGTTGTCAAAGGTTAAATTCACCCTTTAAGGTTGAGAAAACAGCATGGGGTGATGGTGCATAGACCTCGTCGCTGGGAGGAAAGATCCGCCATCTCCAGAATCTTCTTTCCATCAGCTTGCCTTGCGGGAACGCAGGTGATAATGATGGAAGAGGCATAGGTCGGCAAGCAGCGGGGTCTGGCTTGCGGCTGACATTCCATGAACTGCATTTTCCCACTCAATGGAGGAGAGCATGAATGGTAAGGAGCGGATACACACTGCCCTTGAACGAAAACAACCGGACATGGTCCCCATCTGGGAGATGGCATACAATGAATCCTCCATCATCGGCATCGCCCGGCACTTTCTCGACGAGGAGCAACTGCCCGAACCCAAGCTGAACATGGACATGACGGACGCCGAGCGTTTCCAGCTCCTGAACGCACTGTTCACCTTTGTGCGCGAGCTCGACCTGGACGGCGTCACCGCCGTGTCCCTCGCACCGCGGGAGCGGCTCGACAGGCAGCACATCCGCGACTCGCACGGCGTCGTCTACCATCTCAGCCATGTGGGAGAGCCGTACCCCGTTGACGGGCCCATCTCAGACCCGGCGAACCTCACCGGCTATCGAATGCGCAGACCGCAGGAGTCGGATTTCCTCATGCTCGATCTCCTTCGTGCAACCTTTCCCGACAAGGCCGTAGCCTATCATATGCCAGCCACCTTCAAGCTCTCGTGGACACTGAGGGGGTCCATGGAGAAGCTGCTCATGGATTACATACATAATCCGAAGCTTGTCCACGACCTTGCCCGGATCACCACGGACTTCTGCTTCGATGTGATCAACATCGCCGTGAAGAAAGGTGCGGACTTCATCGCCTGCGAGGGGGATCTTGCCCACAATCCTGGCCCGCTCATGAGCCCGAGCCACTACGATACGTTCATTGGTCCCTATCATCAGGAAATCTGCGCTCATATCCACAAGCAGGGGGGCAAGATCATTAAACACTCGGATGGCAACCTGACGCCATTGATTCCCGGCCTCTTGAAGGCGGGATTCGATGGCATCCATCCCATTCAGCCACAGTGCATGGATATCGGCGACACCAAGAGGATGTTCGGCAGCCGTACATGCATCATCGGGAACATAGACTGCAGCTACCTGCTCGTCTTTGGATCACAAGAAGAAGTGAAACAGGTCGTGAAGGAGACGATGAGACAGGCCGCTCCCGGCGGAGGCTACATCATTTC
>JALOOZ010000245.1 GCA_025454155.1 Thermodesulfobacteriota bacterium | reverse complement strand
CAGAGCCTGCAGAGGAACTTCGAGCCCGTGGACCCGCGGGCCGCGTCCCTGGACACGCTGAAGATATCCGGCAAGAAGGGCTTCATGGCACTGTTCTCCACCCATCCGCCGCTGGAGGCGCGGATCGAGGCTTTGAGGAACGCGAACCTGTAGGCGGGAACGGCCCCACGTCCGGGGCGGATCACTGCACCAGGTTGGGCGGCGAGTCCGGCAGAGCCGGCTTCTGCATGGTCTTTTCCGGAGGCACGGCGGTCTTCATGGAGGACTTGTAGTCCACCACGATGCTGATGCGCCGGTTCTTGGGGTCGGCCGGGTTGCCCTTGATGAAGGGCTTGGTGTCGGCATACCCCGCCACCATCGAGATCTGGTTCGGTGGTATCCCGTTCTTTTCCAGCTCCATGCGCGCCGACAGGGCGCGCTGGGTGGACAGCTCCCAGTTGGTGAATCCCTTGCCCGGGTAGGGCAGGGAGTCGGTGTGTCCCTCCACGATGAGCTTGCGGTCCATGCCCTTCAGGGCAGGGACGATTCCCTGGATGAGGGCCTTGCCGCTGCCGCTCAGGTTGGTGCCGCCCACCTCGAAGAACGAGGAGCCCACGGTGTCGATGATCTCGATCCGCAGGTTGCCGTCGTCGGTGAAGATGAGCACCCGGTCGCGGTATTCCTTGAACTGGTCGTCCACCTGCCGTTTGATCCTGTCGGCAAGCTCGTTGGCCAGGACGGTCTTGGGAGGGGCGGGCTGGATGGCCCTGCCCACGTCGAACATGCCCTGGCCCGGGGTGTCCTGCTTGGTGGCCACCGCTGCGCCGCCGCCCTTCTCGAAGATGGAGTAGTTCTGGAAGTAGTTGGACAGGGCGATCTTCTTCTGCTGGGAGGTCATGGTGAGGAGCCACAGGAGCAGGAAGAACGCCATCATGGCCGTGACGAAGTCCGCGTAGGCCACCTTCCAGGAACCCCCGTGCCCGCCTTCGGCGGCCTTCTTGTATTTCTTGATGATGACTGGCTGGTCCCTGACCTCTGCCATTACTTGCCCTTCCCCTTCATGATCTTTTCCAGTTCACTGAAGCTCGGGCGTTCGCTCTCCGGGATGGCCCTGCGCGCGAACTCGATGGCGATCTGGGGGATGGAGCGCGCCACGTAGGAGACGAGCGCGATGCGGATCACGTGGTAGTAGGAAGTCTCCTCCTTCACCTGGTGCTCCATGAGGGTGGCCAGGGGGCCAACGAACCCGTAGCTCAGCAGCACGCCCAGGAAGGTTCCCACCAGGGCCGCGCCGATGTGGTGCCCGAGGACCTCAGGCGGCTCGTTGATCTTGCCCATGGTGATGACCACGCCCAGCACCGCGGCTACGATACCGAGGCCGGGAAGGGAATCGGCCACCTTGGCCATGCGGTGGAAGGGGTGGCTCGACTCCTCGGCGTTGGCCTCGATGTCCACCTCCAGGAGGTTGTCGAACTCGTGGGGCGGTATGTCGATGGAGAGCAGGATCTTGAGGCTGTCGCAGACGAAGTCCAGGGTGCGGTGGTTCTTGAGGATCTCGGGGTAGCGCTTGAAGATCTCGCTCTTGCTCGGTTCCTCCACGTGGGACTCTATGGCGATGATGCCCTCTTTGCGCATCTTGTTGAAGATCTCGTAGAGGAGCGAGAGCACCTCGATGTACTTCTTCGAGTCGAAATGCTTGGGCGCAACGACGGTCTTCAGGCTTCTTAGAATCTCCTTGAGGAGCTTGAACGGGGAGCAGATGAGGAGCCCGCCGATGGCTGCGCCCAGGATGATGAGAAATTCGTAGGGCTGGAACAGGACATGGAGGTTGCCGTGCGACAGTACATATCCGCCTATCACACAGCCGGCAACGATGAGAGCACCGATGATTGCGTTCATCCTTCTTGCTCCATCGACCGTTTGCGGAAAAAAATTGAGCGTCCGATGGGCGTGAACGTGAAATCATCCCGCCGGCTCCCCCGGCGGAGGGCATAGGGGGAAAGAAGGCCGGTTCCGGGGCAGCGTTATCCCTTGGGTGGGATGGCGGCGATCTCCTCCATGATCTCGATGGTGGGCGAACCGTCGAGCATGGGCCCGATCTTTGCGAAGAGCTCGGCGAAGTAGGGGGTGGCACCGTGGACGTTCAGGGCGTCCTTGTCCCGGTACTTCTCGTAGAAGAGGAACTTGCCTTTGTCCTTCCTGGCGCGGTGGAGTGCGTACTGCAGGGTCCCTTCCTCGGCCTCCACCTGCGGGATCATGCTTCTCAGGGCGTCTTCCATCTCCTGTTCTTTGCCTGCCTGCGCCTTCATGATTGCCACCACGACGATCATAGGATACCCCCTTTGATGGGGTCATCCTACCAGCTGGCAGCCCGGTTCATCAAGGTGAATTCTCATCGAGGCGGCAGGGTGGAGGAACGTTGCTTTGCGGAAGAGCTGATCTTCCATCTCAGGAGGGCTTGCAGACCCTTTGACCCCGATGGATCGATCGTGCCATGCCCGGGGGTGACCTTGAGCGCCGGTTCATCGGCGACAGACCGGGCTGACCAGGGTGCAAAACGGTACAGGAGGGTCTCGTTGTAATACCAGTACCAGTCGCTGTACATTTCGTCCCAGACCCGCTGCCGTTCGATGTCGCTGGTCATCCAGTCCGCCGGGGCCGGGTTTACGAGGCTCATGAGCCTGCCCTCGGGATTCAGCCAGGTGAGCTCGTAGAGCCCCAG
>JALOOZ010000091.1 GCA_025454155.1 Thermodesulfobacteriota bacterium | reverse complement strand
AGAAGAGCATGCTGGCACCGGTAAGCAGCCCGAGGGAAAGGAAGAGGAGCGCAACATTCCTGACAGTCGAAGACTGTTTGCGTTTCGGCTGACTGCGCTTTTTCTTCTTCCTGTTCCCCATATCCTCTTACATGCTCTCGGGTGCATCAATGCCCATGAGGGCAAGGGTGTTGGCGATGACCTGACGTACGGCGTCAACGAGTACCAGTCTTGCCCGGGTCAGTGCCGGGTCATCGGATATCACCCGGTTTCTATTATAGAACCTGTGGAAGGCCGTGGCAACATCCAAGAGATAAAAGGCGATCCTGTGAGGCTCGAGTTCCGTGGCTGCAGCGGCGACGATGTCCGGACAGCTCGCCAGGATCTTGATGAGCGCCAGGTCATCACCGCTCGCGAGCAGCTGCAGGTCGGTGCCGTTCAGGGACGGGGAGATTCCCTGATCGGCGGCATTCCTGATGATGGAACAGATCCTGGCATGGGCGTACTGGATGTAATAGACCGGGTTCTCGTCGCTCTTTTTCTTGGCAAGGTCCAGGTCGAACACGAGCTGGGCGTCGCACCTGCGCATCATGAAGAAGTACCTCGCCACATCCTTGCCCACCTCGTCGATGATCTCGCGCAGGGTAACGAACTCACCGGCTCGGGTGGACATCTGCACGGGCCTGCCGTCGCGCACGAGGGAAACGAGCTGGATGAGAAGGGCATGGAAACAGTCCTTGTCCGCCCCCATGGCGGCGATGGCAGCCTTCATGCGCGGCACGTAGCCGTGATGATCCGCGCCCCAGATGTCGATGATCTTCTCGAAGCCCCGGTCCAGCTTGTCCTTGTGGTAGGCGATGTCCGGAGCGAAGTACGTGAGCGATCCGTCCTGCTTCCGGAGCACCCTGTCCTTCTCGTCTCCGAACGCCGAGGTCCTGAACCACAGGGCGCCGTCATCCTCGTAGCTCAGCACCTTGAGCCTGAGATAGTCGAGCGATTCGGCGACCTTGTGGTCATGGTACAGGCTGGATTCATTGAAGAAGCGGTCGAAGCGGACATTGAACAGGCGCAGGTCTTCCCTGATGCCCTGCATGATGGACCCCGCCGCATACTCTTGACAGATCTTCACCGCCTCGTCGTGGTCCCTCGAGAGGAGGCCGTCTTGGTGGATCGTCATGAGTTCGTGGGCTATGTCCCTGATGTAGTCCCCCTTGTACCCGCTCTCAGGGAAAGGTTCTTCCCGGCCGTGGATCTCCTTGTACCGGTGAAGAACCGACAGGCCCAGATTGTTCATCTGATTGCCGATGTCGTTGATGTAATATTCGGCCTGCACATCGAATCCGGCCGCATCCAGGATGCGCACCAGCGTATCTCCAACGGCTGCGCCCCTCCCGTGGCCTATGTGCAGCGGCCCGGTGGGGTTGGCGCTGACGAACTCGACCTGGACCTTCCTGCCGGCGCCATGGGCGGTCCTGCCGAAATCCTTGCCCAGGTCTGTTATCTCCGAGAGGGCCCTTGCCCACACTGCGGGTTTCAGCGTCATGTTGATGAAGCCCGGGCCTGCCATTTCGACCTTCTCGAACATATCATTCCTGCGTTCAAGGGATCGTATGATCCTACCGGCAATTTCTTTAGGGGACTTCTTGGCCTTGGATGCAACAATCATGGCAACATTGGTGCTGAAGTCACCGAAATCCTTGTTCGTGGGAATACTCACAGAGGTGGAATAATCTGAAAGTTCGGGCAGGTCGCCAGTCTGCGTGAGTTCATCCACCGTGCTTCTCAGCGATATCTCAACCTTGTCCTTCATGGGCGCCTCTTTTTCCATGTCAAGCTCGTGCGTTGATCCGTCGGGTTCAGGTGCCTCATTAATATCAAAACAGCTCTTTGTCTAGGGACCAAAATGGGCCCGTTCCATGGCCTGTCTCCACGGTCGCAGAGAGCCTGCCGGTGCGGACAGGTTGAATATTGACATGGAGGGTGAGAGCTTCTATAAGAACCCTGTTAGCAGACAAGGAAGGCGAGTGCTAAGGTTTGCTGCCATGAATGAGCTAACCGACCGAGATAAAAGCATTTTAAATGCTATCATACGGGAGTATGTGGAGACCGGTGAACCGGTAGGATCCAGGATCATTTCAAGGAAGTATCTCTGTTCCCTCTCGCCCGCGACGATCCGCAACGGAATGGCTGATCTCGAGGAGATGGGCCTGCTCTACCAGCCCCACGTGTCCGCCGGGAGGATACCCACACCCGAGGGCTTCCGGTGCTACCTGAACGATATCATGGAGGTCAAGAACCTTCCCCGTCTCGAGAAGACCATGATCACCCGACAGATATCCCACGGGACCGGAGACATCAAGGACACACTCAGGAAGGCCTCCGTGCTCCTGTCCAAGATCTCCCAGAACGCGTCCATCATCATCCTGCCCAGGATCGACACCTTCTTCTTCAAGAGGATCGACTTCGTCAGGCTCGATGAGGACAGGATCACGGTCATCCTGGTGAGCAGGGCGGGCATGGTTTACAACCACATCGTACATGGCGAGGACCTCCCCCAGAAGAAGCTCGATCAGTATGCCAATTACCTGAACGAGACCTACAAGGATCTCACCATCCACGAGATGCGGGACACCCTGGTGAGGGAGATGTCCAGCGAGAAGGCCAGGTTCGACACGATCGTAGGGCAGGCCCTCGACCTGGGCATGGCAGCGCTCAAGGCCGTTGAGGAGGTGCCCGACATCGTCATCCAGGGCAAGGAGACGGTCTTCAACAAGCCCGACCTCGCCGATCTGGACAGGCTCCGTGATATCGTGAACGCCTTCGAGGACAAGGGGAGGATCTTACGGATACTCAACCGTGTCCTCGAGATGCCCGGAGTCTCCGTGCTGCTGGGCGAGGAGATGGAACACATCGGTATGGACAATTTCAGCATGGTTGCCAGCGGCTATTCCCGCCGGAACATCCCCGTGGGGTCGCTCGGGGTGATCGGACCCATACGCATGGATTATTCGCGGGTCATACCGCTGGTGGGGTACATGTCGCACATCTTGAGCGAGTTGCTGGAGGACATGTAGGATGCCAGAAGAGAGGAACACCATGGATGAGCTGAACAGCGTGAATACCACCGAAGACCGGGGGGAGGCCGTTGAGACCGAGGCTGCCGAAGAGCCCGGAATGAATGAACTGAAGGCCCAGGTGGAGGAGCTCAAGGACAGGTATCTGCGGGCCCTGGCCGAGATGGAGAACATGAAGAAACGACAGCAGCGCCAGCACGCCGATGTGGTAAAATACGGCAAAGAGGCTGTGCTGAGGGATTTTCTCCTGGTCTATGATTCCATCGAGAAGTCCATCATGTCGGCCCAGGAGCTGTATCCCGACGACGAGCACTTCATCACCGGCCTGCAGATGATCGAGCGGCTTCTCCTGGAGACCTTGAAAAAACACGGTGTTGAACCTATACAAACCAGAGACATAGCTTTCGATCCGAACATCCACGATGCCATGATGCAGGTTACGAGGCCTGAACTCAAGCCGGGCATGGTGGCCGACGAGATCGAAAAGGGTTTCCTGTTGAACGACAGGGTACTGAGGCCTGCAAAGGTGACAGTTGCTGCTTAAGAGGAGAAAACACAAGGGAGGATTTTTCACATGGGAAAGATATTAGGAATTGACCTTGGTACCACAAATTCCTGTATGGCCATCATGGAAGCAGGGGAACCGAAGGTCATCCCCAATGCCGAGGGAGCCAGGACCACGCCGTCCGTCGTTGCGTTCACCACCGGAGGGGAGCGTCTCGTCGGGCAGGTGGCCAGACGCCAGGCCATAACGAATTCCGAGAAGACCCTGCATGCCATCAAGCGGCTCATAGGCAGGAAGTTCGAGGATAACGAAGTCCAGAAAGACATCAAGGTCATGCCCTTCAAGATCGTGCGGGCAGACAATGGGGATGCGGCCATCCAGATCGAGGAGAGGCACTATGCAGCCCCCGAGATCTCGGCCATGGTGCTGCAGAAGCTCAAGATGGACGCCGAGGCGTACCTCGGCGAGAAGATCGATGAAGCCGTGATCACGGTTCCTGCGTACTTCAACGATTCCCAGCGGCAGGCCACCAAGGATGCGGGCAAGATCGCCGGTTTCGAGGTGAAGAGGATCATCAACGAGCCCACGGCGGCCGCGCTGGCCTACGGACTTGACCGCAAGAAAGAGGAGAAGGTGGCGGTGTTCGATCTGGGCGGCGGCACCTTCGACATCTCCATCCTGGAGATCGGCGACGGTGTCTTCGAGGTGAAGTCGACCAACGGTGACACCCACCTGGGAGGCGAGGACATCGACAACCACATCATCGACTACCTGGTCTCCGAGTTCAGGAAGGAGACCGGTGTTGACCTGGGCAAGGACCGGATGGCTCTCCAGAGGCTCAAGGAGGCCGCGGAGAGGGCCAAGCACGAACTCTCGTCCATGATGGAGACGGAGATCAACCTGCCGTTCATCACGGCCGACCAGTCCGGACCCAAGCACCTGAACATGAAACTCACCCGGGCCAAGCTGGAGAACCTCGTGGAAGACATCATAGGCAAGCTCGAGGAGCCATGCCGCAAGGCCATGCTGGATGCCGGCCTCACCCCCAAGGACATCGACGAGGTCATCCTGGTGGGCGGGCAGACCCGCATGCCCAAGGTCGTGCAGAGGGTGAAGGAGATCTTCGGCAAGGAGCCCCACAAGGGTGTGAACCCCGACGAGGTGGTGGCCATCGGGGCGGCCATCCAGGGCGGCGTGCTCGGCGGCGAGGTGAAGGACGTACTCCTTCTGGACGTCACTCCACTCTCGCTGGGCATCGAGACCCTGGGAGGCGTTTTCACCAAGATCATTGAACGCAACACCACGATCCCCACGAAGAAGACCCAGGTCTTCTCCACGGCCGAGGACAACCAGAACGCGGTCACCATCCGCGTGTTCCAGGGCGAGCGCCCCATGGCCGGCGACAACAAGCTCCTGGGTCAGTTCGACCTGGTGGGGATTCCCCCGGCCCCCAGGGGCATACCGCAGATCGAGGTGAGCTTCGATATCGACGCCAACGGCATCCTGCACGTTTCCGCCAGGGACAAGGCCACCGGCAAGGAGCAGTCGATCCGCATCACCAGCTCATCGGGCCTGAGCGAGGACGATATCAACCGCATGATCCGTGAGGCCGAGGATCATGAATCGGAAGACCGAAAGCGCAAGGAGCTCGTTGAGGCGAAGAACACGGCCGACAGCCTGGCCTACTCCACGGAGAAAACCCTCAAGGAACACGGGGACAAGGTGGACTCCATGACCCGGTCCGGCATCGAGAATGCCCTGGCCGATCTCAAGGACGCCCTCAAGGGCGATGACACCGACCTCATCAAGAAGAAAATCGACGCTTTGACCACGGCATCCCACAAGCTGGCCGAGGTGATCTATTCCTCTGCGGCCCAGGGAGGCTCAGGCGACCATGCCGGATCTGGACAAGGCCAGGGAGCCGGACAAGGTGCCGGCGGCAAGCCTGCAGATGACGTGGTGGACGCCGAATTCGAAGAGGTCAAAGGCGACAAGAGATAACGAAGACAACCGGGATGTCGGGCGGGCATTCACCCCTCGGGGTTGAATCCCCGCCGTGATGCCCCCAGGCACGTGATCGAATGCCCATATACGAGTACAAGTGCAAATCCTGCAGGCACATAACGACCCACCTCGTCCAGGGTTATGTCGCCCCGGTCGACCTAAGCTGCGAGCAGTGCGGCTCCGGAGACCTCAAGAGGATCATTTCGAAGACCAATTATCATGTTTCATCGTCCGACAGGGTTTCCTCCTACGACCCCAAGGCCCGCCGCTCCGATGATTTCTACAAGGACAGCAGGAATATAGGACTCCATGCCGAGCACATGCTGGAAAAGGCTGGTGTCAAGCCGACAGAGGAATTCACGAGCAAACTGGAGAAACTCAGGACCGATCCGGGGAGTGTGATCAAAGACAGCGATGGGTGACGTTGCGGCCGGTGACCTATGCCTCCTGCCTAACTGAAGCCCTGCCTCAGAATCTCCCGAACAGCTTCTTCTTTTTCGGGTCTCTGACTTCATCGCCGATGGTTTCGGCGAATTTGAGCAGGATCTCGCTCTGCTCCTTGGTGAGCTTTCTGGGGATCTCCACCTTGATGCCCACGTGCAATGATCCCTGACCGCCTCCCCTGAGGTGCTTGATGCCCTTTCCCTTGAGGGTATAGATCTCGTCAGGCTGGGTGCCGGGTTTGATCTCCAGGTCCGTCTCGCCGTCCAGCGTCGGTACCTTCATCGTGGTCCCCAGGGCCGCCTGAACAAAGGAAATGGGCATCTCCAGGTAAAGGTCGTCTCCCTGCCTGATGAAGGTGTCGTGGGGCTTGAGGTTAACGAACACATACAGATCGCCTGGAGGCCCGCCGAGTTCTCCCAGCTCGCCCTCCCCTGGAACCCTCATGGTGGCGCCCGTATCGACCCCGGCCGGAATCTTGACCTTGAGGTGCTTTTTCTTGATGACGTGGCCCGAGCCTTTGCAGGGTTTGCAGGGCTTCTTGATGACCTGACCGGCGCCGCGGCAGGTCGGGCAGGTGGTGCTGATGGTGAAGAATCCCTGGGAGCGGTAAACCTGGCCCTTGCCCCCGCAGGAGGCGCATTTCTCCGGGGAGGTCCCGGACTCGGCGCCGGTACCACTGCAGTCCTCGCAGGGAAGGGTCTTGGGGATCTCCAGCTCGATCTCAGTGCCGGAGGCCGACTCCTCCAGGGTTATGGAGGTGTCGTACCTGAGGTCGGCCCCCTTGGAAGGTCGCCTGCGGCCGCCCCTCCGGCCTCCCGGGAAGCCGAACATGTCGCCGAAGATGTCGCCGAAGCTGCTGAAGATGTCGTCGAAGCTCGTGAATTCGTGGAAGCCCGTGCGCGAGAGGCCTTCGTGGCCGTACTGGTCGTAGATCCTTCTCTTTTCTGTGTCGCGCAGGACCTCATAGGCCTCGGCCGCCTCCTTGAAGCTGGCCTCGGCCGCATGATCTCCGGGATTGCGGTCCGGGTGGAACTTCAACGCAAGCTGGCGGTAGGCCTTCTTGAGCTCCTCGGGGGTCGATGATCTGGGGATTCCTAGTATCTCGTAATAGTCTTTCTTCGTCATGACCGCTCGTGCAGCGTGATCTTGCCCTCGGCAAGCTCCCTCAGGGCGGTGACCACATGCCGGTTATCCTTGCGCCTGCTCAGAGCCAGGGCTCCCTTCATGAGCTGCTTGGTGCGCTTGGAGGCGGCAACGGCCAGGGAAAAGCGATCGGGAACCTTTTCAAGACAGTCTTCTACGGTGACTCGTGCCATGGGTACCTTCCTGGATTTTCAAGTGAGAGCCCTCTTGCCATATTTGGAGATGCTCGTCAAGGGTTATCATGGTGTCCGGATACGTGGATGCCCCCCCACATCCCTGCATTTCCGTCCTGCCGGGTGAGGGGGGCGTCCCTGTCGTCAATCGTCGAAATTTCCCGTCCCTGCCTCTTTCTTCTGCAGGTTCTTGGAGGCCAGGGCGATCCGCTCCTTCGTCCAGGCGGCGGGGTCTTCGATGCGTGACGCCTTGGGGCCCATGTCATGGGAGCCCTTTTCGAGGATAGCCTCGATGGCCAGGGGAGCGGTATCCGCTGCATTGAACCACTTCACGAGAAGTTCGTAAACGAAATCCTCCACCCCTTTTGCCATACGCTCCCGGATCTCCCTTGGCTGGGCGAGGAGCTTATTCTCAAAGGGCAGGTTCAGGTTCTTGTAGTCCCCCGCCTTCAGGGACTTGCCCTGGGCATAGGCCACCATCTCGGCCCAGAGCTCCTCCGAGACGCCTGCATCGGGGAGCTTGATGAAGCTCTTCTGCTCGTCCAGGACTGCATTGCCGAATTCGTTGACCTTGACGCCCCAGCTCAGCATCTGCAGGGCAGTCGCCACATTGGCCTTGGTGGTGCGCGTCTCGGTGGCGATGCGCTTGAGTCGTTCGTAGTGGTTGCCCGAGGTTCCGTGCTGGGCGCCGGAGATGCCGTATCCCGCAAGCGCCTCGTGGATCCGTTTGGTCAGCTCCACGTCGATGCCCGAATCCGAGGCCTCGATGCCGTGGGTGGTTCCGTTGTTCAGGGCGATCCAGTCCGGGAAGATGCCGTTGGCGTTGAGCCCCCGGATGAGGAACAGGGCCTCCTCGGGGGTCGAGAGCCCTTCCTTGCCCTTGATCTCCCCCACCTCGGTCTCGTACCCCGCCCAGGAAGGGATGTACGAGCTCAGCTCGATATTGGCCAGCAGGTTCTCCTCGTCCACCATGTGGGACGCGTCGATGGCGATGGAGGTGATCCCGGCGTCGAACATCGACGGGATGTCGGTCCTGGCCTTTCCCACCTCGGGCTGCTTCTTCAGCCCGAAATGGTCTGCGTGGATCGCCACAGGCACGGTGATGCCGAGCTCGTTGCAGATGGTGTCCGCATACCTGGCCAGGTTCCACATGCTGATGTGACAGTAGGTGGCCTCCGACTTGGCGATCTCGAGGATGACCGCGGCATTGGCACGCTGGGCAGCCGTCAGGACCCCCCGGATGACGGTGGTGTTCCGGGCGTTGGCCGCGATGGTCATGGCCTTGCCCTTCTTGATCATGGCCCGGTCGATGACCTTGCCGCTCACGATGAGCGCCCTGGAGTTGGGGAACAGCTTGACGACATTGGGCGGTCGTCCCATATCGAGGGCCTTGCTGAATCCTTTCGCTTTTGCCATCCTATTCCTCCTCACTGTGCATGGTATGCGGCGAGCCGCCGGGGATTAATTCTTTTTCGCGAACTCTTCATATTCCAGCACATCGTCTTTCGAGCCGATGACGAGCGGTACCCTCTGGTGAAGGCCGGTGGGCTGGATGTCGAGTATCGGTTCGTAGCCCGTTGAAGCATAGCCGCCCGCCTGTTCTGCGATGAAGGCCAGCGGGTTGGCCTCGTACAGGAGCCTGAGCTTGCCTGTGGCCTTCTTGGGGTCCTTGGTGTCCTCGGGATAGAGGAAGATGCCTCCCTTGAGCAGGTTCCGGTGGAAGTCCGCCACGAGCGAACCGATGTACCGTGACGTGTAGGGAGTCTTGCGCGTGTTTCTCTCGGACTTCAGATACTCGATGTAATCCCTTGTGCCCTGCTTCCAGTACGGGTAGTTGCCCTCGTTGGCGCTGTAGATCTTGCCGCGTTTCGGCATGGTGATGTTGGGGTGGGACAGGACGAACTCCCCCACGCTCGGGTCTAGGCTGAAGCCGTTGACCCCGTGGCCGGTGGAG
>JALOOZ010000090.1 GCA_025454155.1 Thermodesulfobacteriota bacterium | reverse complement strand
AAATACAGCATACGTCATTAGCTGCCGAAATTCCTTCATCGAATAGGCGGAGAATTATGAAACTGCGAACGCAACTATTTCTGGGATACTTAATCGTTTTCGCATTAATGGTTTTTAATGCGGCAATAATTTACAAGAGCACCAATTCCCTCATCAAAGCTCAGAATATCATAGAAAATACGAACCGAAACATTGATGCGGCCGGCCGAATCGAGACTCTTACCGTGGAATTACAGAACACGAAACGGGCTGTTCTCTTAAATCCGACTGATGATTTTGGGCGGCGATTCGAAAAAATTAGGGAGCAGCATAAGCAGGAAATCGACGATCTGAAAAATGAAGTTTCGAATAACCCTGCACAACTCCGAATCCTGAATGATATCGAGAGACGGATTCAGATTTGGATAAATAGCGCAGCTATTCCTCAGATGACGGCGGTTCAAAACAACCAAAAACGATCTGAATCCGAGGTCTTGCCGGTAGATCTTGAGGATGGCAAGGGGAGGAGTCTCTTTGGGGAAAGTTTCAGCCAAGTTCAGTCTTTTATGAAAAATGAAAGGGGTATCCGAGAGGAACAGCTCAAACAAAATGACCAATTAGCGGCAGAAACTATCTGGGTGGTCGTGTTAGGTACGCTTGTGGCACTATTTGCCGGCAGCACCGTTGCTCTGACCACGACGAGCAAAGTCATCAGACAAGTCGGCGGAGAACCGGAGTCAATAAGTCGCATAGCTCAGGAGATTGGAAAGGGAAATCTCGAGATACAATTTGAAGGAGATCCGAAGGAAGGGAGCGGAATAAGGGCCGCAATTGAATCCATGAAGGAGTCTCTCAGACGGAATAGACAAGAAACCCAGGATCGTGAATGGCTAAAAACGGGAATCGGGAGACTGAACACAGTAATGAGTGGTGATCCCGACCCGGAAACGCTCGCGTCAAAAGTAATCTCTGAAATGACCACATACGTGGGCGCTCAAATCGGAGCCTGCTACTTCGTTGGGAACGGAGCAGGGACGACATTAAAGCTTCTCGGAAGTTATGCATTCAACGGATCGGACGACCCCAATAGGATTTTTGAGTTCGGTAACGGTCTAGTAGGACAAGCGGCCCTCGAAAACCGTCAAGTGCTAATCTCCGATGTTCCCGAAGACTATTTTAAGATCAGATCGGGAGTGGGTGAGAAGGTTCCGAACACTATTTGTATTACCCCATTCACATACGAAGGTTACGTTAAGGGAGTAATCGAAATCGGCAGCCTCAAGGATATTTCAGAATTGCACTCACGCTATCTACCGATCGGCTTTCTGAGGCCATGCCAGCATGGAGGCATTCTCCTCGACGGGTGCATGGTTCCAGAAGAGAGCCTGATCGGCAGCCCCGGCACCGCCTATGAAGACATGGCTGTGCCGTTCCGTGACGTCGAGGACACGGCGATGATGGGGCCGCTTCTCGGTGCACAGGAGGCGAGGTTTGACGATATCGTGCAGGCACTGCAGAAAAAGGGCGAACTCCTCCAGCAGGAGACCGCCTACAGGCTGGGCGGTCTGTACAGCTCCCTGGGAGCTCTCGAGGTTCTGGCACGCGAGTCGGCCCTTGTCCTGGAAGACGAGGGGGTGAGCGAATCCCTTCTGCCCCTGGTGATATCCTTCCGAAGCCAGTTCGTCCAGGTGCACACCGAGATGAGTGAGATCGCGTCAATGGCGGACCTTCATCCCTCGGAAGGCTGGCATGCCCTCAGCCATGACCTCGATCACGTCGTGAATTTCGCCGGGCGTGTGAGCAGGCTCAAGCAGATCAAGCTCGGTGCCGGGATCGCATCGGGAGGTTCGATGACTGGCCGCTGATGAGTGGCATGCATCCCGGAGGAATATTTTCGCTATGGTTAAAATATCAAAAAAGACATCAACTGTGGGTGGTTGAGGGGTTCAGCTGATAGAATAGCACAGCCATCCTGGTTTTCCTTGACTTCCTCTCCGGATCCCGTTAAGGCTTGGTGTTCATGAAACAACCCAGGACCAGTGAAGAACTCGAACGCATCCGCGAGCGCATCATCGAGGCAGCCCTGGCAATCATCATCGAGGAAGGATTTCCCTGTCTCACCATGCGCAGGCTGGGATCCCGTCTGCACATGAGCGCCCCGAACCTCTACAACTTCTTCAAGAGCAAGGAGGAGATCTATATCTCCATCGTGATCAAGGGATTCCAGATGCTCCACGACGAGTTGAAGAAGGCGACCGCTTCGTCTTCAGGGCCTGCAGAGAAAGCCCACGCCATGCTGGAGTCCTATGTGCGCTTCGGCATGACCAACAAGTCCTACTATGACATCATGTTCACCATGCCCACACCCAAATACAACGATTATGTGGGCACCTCTTATGAAAAGCTCTCTGCCGTCGAATACAAGATCTCCATGGACATTGCGAGGCTGGCCATGGAGGCCCTGCGGGACCTCAAGAGCGAGGCCTCACCGCTGTCCGCAGAGGATGTCCTCCATGACATCATCAAGATATGGAGCATGCTGCACGGTATGGTTTCACTCGCCAACAGCAACATCATCGGGTATGTGGCCACGGATATCGAAAAGACCCACAACCGCATCCTTGACGAGATCATCGGCCAGTACTGGAACTGAATCAAAGAACCGTTATCTCCCAGTGACCATTCAGGTGGTTGCGACAAGGAGAAGATTGACAAACGCCGTAATAATGAACAATGTTAAAATTAACAATGTTCATTATCCAGGGGGGTGCTGTCATGGCTAAGGTCGTTGTCCTCGGCGGATGCGGTGCAGTGGGCAGTGTCGCAGTGGAGACGTTGGCGAAACAGGACATGTTCACCGAGGTCATCATCGGTGATCATGCCATGGACAAGGCGCATCAGATCATCTCAAGACTCGGTTCACCCAAGGTCTCGGCCGTCTGTGTGAATGCCTTCGAGCCGGAGACCGTTCACAAGGCGATCCATGGTGCTGATGTGGTGCTCAACTGCATCGGGCCTTTCTATTCAACTGTCAAACCCATCCTGAAGGCCGTGATCGGGGAAGGTATCAATTACGTGGATATCTGCGACGATGTGGACGTGACCCTGGAGATCCTGGACATGGACGGTGAGGCAAAGAAGAAAGGGGTCACCGCGCTGATCGGCATGGGCAGCTCGCCCGGGGCAACGAATCTGCTGGCCAAGCTTGCCTATGAAACGCTTCTCGACGAGACTGATGCCATCGACATCTTCCACACCCATGGCGGTGAGACGGTGGAGGGAGAGGGTGTCATCGGGCACCGGTTCCACTGCATGAGCATCGACATCCCCATGTATCTGGATGGCAGGCTTACCCATGTGAAGTATTTCGAGCCAGACGGCATGGCGCTGCGGCAGACCTTCGACTTCCCGGTGGTGGGGAAGAACATCCCCATCTACCCTTATCCGCACCCCGAGCAGGTGACGCTCCCGAGATACCTGAAACTCAGACAGGTCACCAACAAGGGATCGGTTCTTCCGAACGAGTACTACAACCTCATCCGGGATCTGTGCGGGCTGGGACTGGCCGGCACCGAACCGGTCGACGTGAAGGGACAGGCCGTGGTCCCCTATGATTTCGCCGTCGCATACATTCTGAGGGAGCGTGAGCGTATCCTGAAGGAAACCGGCTTCTCCCGGCCATGCGGCTGCTGCTCGGTCATCGCCAGGGGGAAAAAGGATGGCTCGCCCCGTGAGTACCGATTCCACATGGCATCCCGTTCCCAGGCCCTGGGCGAAGGTACGGGTATCCCTGCGGCCATGGGCGTGATCCTCATGGCCATGGGCAGGGTGCAGGGGACCGGGGTGTTGCCCCCCGAGGCATGCCTCGCACCTATGGATTTCGTGGAGCTCATCTCAAAGGTCATGAAGCTCGATGCAAGGAAAGAGGACGGGGATTCATTCGGGGGCGTGATCGTCGAGATGGTCGATGAGAAGGGCAGGGTCACCAAGCTGGACATCTGAAGGACCCGTGCTACCACCGGGGAGGGAAGGCAGCATTGAGCAGTCAGCGGATAATCCTGGCCATCGATCACGGGACCTCCGGGGTGAAGGCGTCCCTGGTGACCATCCATGGACGGGTCCTCGCCTCAGACTCGGAGAAGACCACCATCCGGTTCCTCCCTGGCGGAGGCGCGGTTCAGGATCCCGGCCAGTGGTGGGATGCCCTGCTGAGCGTCGCTCGTCGCCTGGTGGGTTCGGGTGTTGCAAGGCCCGCCGACATAGAGGCGGTCTGCGTGTCCAGCACCTTCTCCAGCACGGTTGCAGTGGACAGGGACGGCAACCACCTCATGGATGCCGTCACCTGGATGGACTCCCGGGGAGCGCCGTATGTAAAGGCTCTCATGAAAGGCTTTCCCAGTTTCATGGGCTACGGACTTCCCCAGGTCCTCAAGTGGCTTCCCAGAACGGCCGGGGCACCAACACTGTCCGGCAAGGACGACATCGCCCACGCGCTCCTCATCAAGCATGAATATCCAGAGGTCTATGAAAAGACCTTCATGTTCCTGCCCAGCAAGGACTACCTGAACCTGCGCCTGTCGGGGCAGTTCGCCGCCACCTACGATTCCGTGCACCTCTTCTGGCTCACGGACATCAGGGACATCCGGAACATCCACTACGATGAAGAGCTCATCAGGATGAGCGGCATTGACAGGTCCAAGCTCCCTCCGCTGGTGGGATCCACCGATGTCATAGGCACACTCAGAGCCGAGGTCGCAAGGGATATGGGGCTTCCGGACGGGGTGAAGGTGGTGGCGGGATCTCCCGACCACCAGTGTGCCTGCATCGGGTCGGGCGCGGTCCGCGACTTCGAGGGCCACCTGTACATCGGGACCTCGTCATGGGTCCAGTGCGTCATCCCCTTCAAGAAGACCGATGTCATCCATTCCATAGCCTCGTTCCCCACGGCCATACCGGGCAGGTACCAGAGCGTGAACGAGCAGGACATCGCCGGGGGGGCGCTGGACTTCCTCGCCGGGCTCATGGGACGCTGCTGCGAGATCGCAGCAGGCCCTGTTCACCATGAGGGGGTGTCCTATGACGCCCTCAACGAGGCCGCCTCCCGGGTGCCCGCCGGCAGCCATGGGCTCATTGTCACCCCGTGGCTCAACGGCGAGCGCACCCCCGTGGATGACACCACGGTCCGTGCCGGCATCCACAACCTCTCAACGACAACGACCTTTGACCACATCGTGCGGGCCTTCTTCGAGGGTGTAGCCTTGAACACAAGATGGAGCCTGAAGTATGTGGAGCGATTCGTGGGCTCCAGACTCGACCCGATCACCATCGTGGGGGGCGGAGCCAGGTCAGCCCTGTGGTGCCGGATCTTCGCCGATGTCCTGGACCGGCGCATCCTTCAGCCGAAGGACCCCATGCAGGCCAATGCCCGGGGTGCCGCCTTCATCGCATCCGTGGGGCTGGGCGAGATCGACTTCGCAGACATCCCCGCATTGATGGAGTTCGAGGGGGCCTTTGATCCGGACCCGGCAAACCGGGAGGTCTACGACCGGCTGTTCCGGGAATTCGTGGGGATCTACCGGAACAACCGGGCCATGTACCAGAGGCTGAACCGCAGGTGATACCCCGATGTCCCCATGGACCTCTCCGCTCAGCATGACATGGGGCAGCGGGCCTATCCTTCGTGCGCCTTTTTTCCGTACACCTTCTCATAGGCCATGCAGAAGGGGCAGAACCTCCCCTCGATGGTCTTCACGAAGGAATAGAGCAAACCCTTCTGGTTCTTCCGCGCGGTCCTGCACACGGGGCAGACGGTGCACACGAGGGCCAGGGAACGCATCAGAGCTCCTGCCGGCTGCTTCTTCATAGCAACTCCTCCCATGAAGGTTCACGATCCTGTCGATTCAGTGTACCATGATGAGCTTCTGATCGAGAAGATAACGGTACGCCGCCAGCGCCGCCTTTGCTCCGGCCCCTGCAGCCACCACGATCTGCTTCTCGGTCTCGTCGGTCACATCGCCTGCGGCGAAGAAGCCCGGCACCGAGGTTGACTGGTCGCGACCCACCACGATCTCACCCTCCTTGTTGAGGCTCACCAGGTTCTTGACCGGCAGGGAGTTCGGGCTCAGGCCGATCTCCAGGAAAACCCCATCAACGCTCAGGTCCATGCGGCGGGTGTTGTCCGTGGACACCAGGCGGACACCGTTGAGCCTGTCCCTGCCCAGGAACTCAACCACCTGCATACCGCCGTGCAGGCTGACGTGCCTTGCCTTGGCCACCTCGTCCATGAGGACCGGGTCGGCCTGGAAGTCTTTCAGGATGTTGATGATGTGGATTTCACGGGCATACCCGAGAAGGTCCCGGGCAGCGGTGAAGGCGGAGTTGCCGCCCCCGACGACCGCCACGTTCCTGTCCTTGAACAGAGGCGCGTCGCAGGTGGCGCAGAAGGCGATGCCGCGGCCGAGGAAAAGGTTTTCGCCGGGCACACCAAGGGTCCTGTACTCCTTGCCTGCGCAGTAGATCACCGACCTTGCCTGGAAACTCGCGCCTGCTGTAGTCTTCACCTCGAAGATGCCCCCGTTCTTCATCTCGACGGCATTGACCTTCATGCCCTGCTGTTCCGCGATGGCGCAACGCTCCGCATGGGCCCTGAAAAGAGCCGTGAGTTCGATCCCGCTGATGCTGGGTATGCCGAGCCAATTCTCGATGGCTGACGTGTTGGTGATCTGGCCACCGAAGGATTCGGCGATGAGCGCAACCCCAAGGTTCTTGCGGAAGGCATAAATGGCTGCACAGAGTGCTGCAGGTCCTGCGCCGATGATGATCACATCGTAGGTCTGATCAGGCGACGCGGGCCGCGCGAAGCGCTCGCCCGCCGCCTCGCGCATCTGGGCGTCGATCTCCTCGTACACCTTGGGCTTGACCGCCTTGAGGATCTCGAGGATGGCCTGGTGGGCGCTCAGGGACCCTTCGAAGAATGCTGCGCCCTCGTTGATCACGGTCTTGGGCACTCCGGTGACGTTGTAGCGCTGTACGAGCGGCGTGAACTGGGACGACTCCACCATGTCGGCACGGATGTTTCCATTGGCCACTGCCATCTGGTGGGCCAGGTGAACCATCTTGGGGCAGTAGGGGCAGGTCAGTGTCACCATGACCTCCAGGTGCAAGGGCGTGTCAACGAGACCGAGGAGATGCTCGATCTCCTCGGGCAGCCCTGATTGACCGTTAGAAGCGAGCAGCACGGCCTCGATGAGCGACCCGAACTCGTAGCCCATGGTCATGCCGAAGAAGCGCAGGCCGTAATCCCTTTCCCCTATCACTGCAGTGCCGGGGACTTTGTTGATCCCGTAATTCCTTGCAATCTCTCCATCTGCAAGGAGGTCGCGGCGCTCCAGGGTGATCTTGTCGGACAGGGATGCCAGTTCTGCCAGGAGGTTCTCCTGCTCCCGGCAGGCCACGCAGGCGTGTTCCTGGGAGAAGAACACGAGCCGGACCGGATTCTTCAGGCTTTTCAGGACATCCTTGAGCTCTTTCCTGGTCTTTGCGTCGATGAGCTCTGGCATTGTTCCTCCCTGAGATGCGTTCATTCCCTGATCGCCACGTTCACCTTTGTCACGGCTAAGGCCCTCTCAAGGTCAGCAGATCTGATCTCCACCATGAAGCCGCGCTTGCCGCCGTTGATGAAGATACGTTCCAGTTCGAAGATGGAGCCTTCCGCATGGACCGGCAGCCTCACCCTCGTCCCCAGGGGGCTGATCCCGCCCACCATATAGCCAGTATAGCGCTGAGCGTCCCTCTCGTCACACGGGTCCACGTGCTTCACGCCGAGTTCCCGGGCGAGCTGTTTGGTGGACACCTCGCAGTCGCCGTGCATGAGCACGATGAAGGCCTTTCTGTTCTCGTCCTGCATAATCAGCGTCTTGATGACCCGGTGCTCGGGGACGAGGAAGTGTTCAGCCACGTGGTGGGTACCCCCATGATCCACAAAGGGGTAGAGGTGGGGTGTGAAATCGATCTTTTTCTCCCGCAGCACTCGGACTGCCGGGGTGACGGGGTAATCAGGCCTGGTCATGGAGCTGCAAAGCCCTCCTCATCTCCTCCGGGTCCAAGCCCGCCCTCGAGCCCTCTCAATGCGTGGCGACCTGGACATAGGTGCTCTGGCCGCTCCGGTGGTCCAGTGCCAGGAGGATGGTTTCCTGCCGGGGCTGAAGCAGGGCCACGATGCCGGCGAAGTCATCCATGCCGCTGATCGTCTGGCCGTCTATCTCCAGGATGATGTCACCCACCTCGAAGCCTGCCTGGGCCATGGGGCCCTTCGGTTCGAGCCATTTCACCGCCACCCCGGAATCGATGCCGTAGGTGTCCGCTTCCTGCTGTCTGACCGGCCTCGCTTCCATGCCGAGGCGGTCTCTGACCACTGACACGAGGTATTTCAGGGAATCGTCCAAGTCTCCCACAGGCACACCCAGTTCCATCTCTTTGCCGCCTCGGAGCAGACCCACCTGCATGGTCTTCCCGATCACGGTTTCCGCCACCTGGTTCCTGAACCTTCCCGCGTCCCTGACCTCCTTGCCGTCGACCATGATGATGACATCGCCCGATTTCATTCCTCCCCTGTCTGCGGGCCCGCCCTTCACCACGTCAACCACCACGGCGCCCCTGGGGGCATCCATGCCCAGGGATGAAGCCTTCTCGGTGTCCATGTCAATGATGCCAATGCCGATCCAGCCGCGCTTGACCTTGCCGTAGGTGATAAGGGCACGTGCGGTGGAGATGGCGAGATTACTGGGTATGGCGAAGCCGATTCCCTCGAAGCCACCCGATTCCGATGCGATGACCGAGTTTATTCCGATGACTTCGCCCTTGAGATTGATCAGAGGACCGCCGCTGTTGCCCGGATTAATGGCGGCATCGGTCTGGAGAAAGTCCTGGTAGGAATTCGGTTCCGTGATGCCCTGACGATGCTTGGCGCTGATGATGCCCTGGGTCACGGTCTGATCGAGACCTCTGGGGTGGCCGATGGCAACCACCCACTCGCCCACCTCCACCTTGTCCGAATCGCCGAACTCGGCGAAGGGGAGTTTGCCCTCGGACGTGATTCTGAGCACTGCGAGATCGGTCTTGGGGTCTTTCCCGATGATGACGGCTGGATAATGCTTGCCGCTTGAGAGGATGACCTTGATGTCTGAGGCCTCCTCGATCACGTGATTGTTGGTGAGGACATGTCCCTTGTCATCGATGAGCACACCGGTGCCGAGGCCTTTGATCTCCCGCTTGAATTTTTTCGTCGCGTCGGGCTCTTTGAAGAAGAACGGGGGTTGCGGGAGGTCGGGGAATCCGGAATACGGCACGAGCTGTTGCTGGGTGACCTCGATGTGCACCACTGCAGGGATAAGGGACTTGGCGACCTGGGTGATG
>JALOOZ010000089.1 GCA_025454155.1 Thermodesulfobacteriota bacterium | reverse complement strand
TCATACCCTTCTTCTCTTACCAGAAACCAGCCCCCGGGTGGATGGAGATAATATCCTTGTCATTGAAAAAAATATCTTGACATCAAGAATGAGTTCATGACATATGCACAATATGCATGAGCATTTCACAATGTGAATGAGGCGCGGCTATGCAGAGCATCAAATCCGTGGAAAAGGCCATAGACATCCTGTCCTGCTTCACCATAGAAACACCCTCGCTCACCGTCACGGAGATCAGCTTTCTCACCGGGTTCAACCAGAGCACCGTGTCCCGCATCCTGGCCACGCTCGAAAAGAAGAAGTGTGTGGAACGCGAAACGCCCGGAGGCAAGTACCGGCTCGGGGTCAAGTTTCACCAGTGGAAGAGCATCCTGTCGAAGGAGGCGGGCATAGCCGATCTGGCAAAGCCGGTCATGGAGAAACTCAGGGACGCATGCGGCGAAGAGGTCACCCTGTATGTCCCCGGTGAGGGCAACAGGATCTGCGTGCAGGCAGTGAGAAGCCGGTACGGCGTCGCCAAGGTCACCCAGCTCGGCAAGATACTGCCGCTGCATTGCGGTGCATCAGGCAAGGTCCTCCTCGCCCACCTCCCTGAAAAAGTAAGAAAAGAGATCATCTGCGGCAGGCCCCTGGAAAAGTACACCACGCAGACCATCACGGATCCGGTGGAGCTGGAGACGGACCTGGAGAAGATCCGGCAGAACGGTTACGCCGTCAGCGTCGGGGAGCGGGAGGATGGGACCTATTCGGTGGTGGCACCGGTCCTGGGAAAGAAGGGGAAGATCGTAGCGAGCCTGTGCATCAGCGGGCCCATCTTCCGCTTTTCGGAACAGGAGAAGCCGAACCTCGTCATGGCCGTCCTGGGTGCTGCCAAGGAGATTTCCACGACCCTGGGAAGTTCCGAGAGGGATGAAGGAAGCCGGGCATGATCGTAAACTCAGGTGTTCCATTGAATATGGCATCAAAAAGATTATTCTATCATGAGGCCCGTATGGATTCTCAGGTCAACTGCAGTGAAAGAGCGGCCAATGTCGGAATTCTACCGGTCCAGCCCATGACGATAGATCTTCTGAAACTGAACAGTACCTGGATCACAAGGAGGAGCATCCCATGTCCATGGCCCTGCTAGCCCTGATCATCTGCTTCGTTTTCCTGCTGATCATCGGGTTCCCCATCGCCTTCAACCTGATCTTCAGCACCTTCGTCTATCTCCTGGTGGGAGACTACCCGCTGACCCTGATCCCCCAGCGGATGTTCCAGGGCATGAACGGGTTCGCGCTGCTCGCAGTACCCTTCTTCATCCTGACTGGCCAGCTCATGGCCAAGGGGAGCATCCTGAAGGACCTGACCGACTTCGTGAACGCCTTCGTGGGCCATGTCCGGGGGGCCCTGGCCCTGGTTACGGTGGGCTCGTGCCTGTTCATGGGCGCCATCGTGGGCCTGGCCGTGGCCGAGACCGCCTCCCTGGGGTCCTTCCTCATCCCCATGATGAAGAAGGAGGGGTACAAGCCTGCCTTCGCCTCGGGCGTCATGGCCAGCGCCTCGCTGCTGGGGCCCATCATGCCGCCCAGCGTGCTCATGATCCTGTACTGCATCTCCGTGGGCCGGACCTCCATCGCCGGGATCTTCCTGGCCTCAATGATCCCGGCCCTCCTCATCGCGGTCTCCCAGATGATTATCATCTACTTCATCGCGAAACGGGACAAGCTGCCGAGACACGAACGGATCCCGTGGCCCGATAGGGGGAAGCAGTTCAAGAAGGCCCTGCCCGCCCTGTTTCTCCCCGTCATCATCCTGGGAGGCATCTTCGGCGGCATCTTCACCGTAACCGAGGCCTCCGCCGCAGCTGCAGCCTATGCCTTCGTCATCTCCATGTTCTACAGCAAGGAGGTCAAGTGGCGCGACCTTCCCGAGATCTTCATGGAGACGGCGGTGACCTCGGGCCTGGTCATCCTGCTGGCCGGGAGCGCCACGGTGACGGCCTGGGCCATCGCCAACGAGCAGATCATCGACACCCTGGCCGGCTCGCTCTCGAACGTACCCCTCTGGGCTTTCCTCCTCCTCTTGAACATCGGTCTCCTGATCAACGGCATGTTCATGGACGACTACGCCTCGGTCATCGTGCTGGGCCCGATCCTGGCGCCCATCGCCTGGGCCCTGGGCGTTGACCCCCTCCAGATCGGCGTCATCATCTGCGTCAACCTGGTCATCGGCCTGGCCACGCCGCCCTTCGGGATCGTCCTGTTCGTCACGAGCCCCATGACCGGGGTATCGGTGGAGGAGACCTTCAAGGCGGGCTGGCCAATGCTGGCGGCCAGCGTGGGCGTGCTGTTGCTGCTGACCTACTTCCCGCCGCTCACCCTGTGGCTGCCCAGGATGTTCGGCTATTGAACGGCGAGCCGGGGAGAATAGAATATAAGGATATATAGGTGTCGTAACACGGACGGTAAGCATTACAGCCAAAACATTATCACGGAGGTAAGAGTATGAAGAAGTCTCAATGGTTCACCATGGTGGCCCTGATTACGGCGTGCACCTTCCTCTTTTCGGGGATGATCTTTGCCGCGTCGCCCATCAAGGCCAGGGTTTCGCTCTGCAACTCACCGACCCATCCGCAGTCCATCGGCATGCAGGTCTTCAAGAAGTATGTCGAGGAAAAGACCAAGGGCGGCATCCAGGTAGGCCTGTACTACAACTCCCAGCTCGGCGGCGAGAGGGAGTCCGTGGAGCAGGTGAAGGCCGGTTCCCTGGAGATGGCCACCGCGTCGGCGGGCCCGCTCACGACCTTCAACAAGAAGTTCATGGTCCTGGACATCCCCTTTGCCTTTGACAGCTACGAGATCGCCTGGGGCGTCCTCGACGGCCCCATGGGCCAGAGGCTGATCGACTCCAGCGAAGGCATCGGGCTGAAAGGCCTGGCCTACCTGGAAAACGGCTTTCGCCATGTGACGAACAACGTCCGGCCCATCAACGGACCCGACGACCTGAAGGGTATCAAGATCCGCACCATGGAAGCACCCATGCACATGGAGAACTTCAAGGCGCTGGGCGCCAACCCGACCCCGGTCCCTTGGACCGAGCTCTACCTGACCATGCAGCAGAAGATCGTGGACGGCCAGGAGAACCCGCTGGCCAACATCTGGGAAGTGAAGATGTACGAGGTGCAGAAGTACACCTCGCTGACCGGTCACATCTACGACCCCATGCCCCTGGTGGCGAACCTCAAGTGGTTCAACAAGCTGTCCAAGGACTACCAGAGTATCATCAAGGAGGGTGCGGTCCTGGCGCAGAACTACAGCCGGTTCGTCAACAAGGCCCGCGAGGATGCCATCGTCGCCAAGCTGACCGCCAAGGGCATGAAGGTCAACGACGTGTCAGCGGCCGGCAAGGAGAAGATGAGGCTCAAGTCACAGGGCGCCGTTGTGGCAAAGATCAAGGCGAGCACGGACAAGAAGTTCGTGGATGAGTGGCTCGCGGCCATTGCCGCCATGAACAAGGACGTCAATGCAGGCTTTTAATCCGTGACCAGAAGGGGACGGGCCCGCCAGAAGACGGGCCCGCCCCCTTGATTGAATTGCATCGATCCGAGAGAGGTGAGGAAGACCACGCCTGAAGGCGATGCAAAGGAGCGGCTGAAATGGAAAAGTCAAGGCTGGAACGGTTCTGTGACCTCGTCGAGAAGGCAACCCTCGACGTCACCATGGCCATCTGCGCGGTCATGCTCGTGGTCGCCTGGATGCATGTGATCCGGCGGTATGCCTTCAACAGTGCGCTGACCTGGTCGGAGGAATTCCTCCGCTTCACCATCGTCTGGTTCGCCATGCTCAGCGCGAGCATCCTGCACAAGAGGAACGGGCACCTGGGCATCACCGTCTTCCGGGAGATGATGCCCAAGGGGCTGCAGAGATTCCTCCAGCGTATCGTGATCTACCTGGCGACCGTGACCGTGGGAGTGGTGACCGTGGCGGGCACCATCCTGGTCTCCGAGACATGGGAGCAGATCACGCCGGCCCTGGGCATCTCCACCGCCCTGCCCTACGCGGCCATCCCGGTCAGCTTCTTTCTCATGTTGATCTACGGCCTCATGCACATCATCCGGGACATCAAGGGGCTTCCACCACTGAACTCGAACCATGCGGAGCTCAGGGAATAGGTGGCAACCGTGTATTCCATCCATGAGCATGGTCCGGACATGGTCTACCGGGACGGGATCGAGAACGTAGAGATCTCGGTCGGCCGTGAACGGTGTACAGGCCTGATCGGCTTCGAGGAACCCCCCGCGGTCTCCTGGCCCGACGGCTTCCGGGCCGCCTTCGGGTCCCCCAGGGGGACACCGGTGCTGCGGGACATTGCCAGGGGTGCCGGGCGGGTAGCCGTCATCGTGGCCGACTCGACCCGGGGCGTCCCAACGGCCAGGGTAATGCCCATGATTCTGGAGGAGCTCGCCTCTGCGGGCGTCCAGAAAGGCGCCGTCACGGTGGTCATCGCCACGGGGGTCCACCGGCCGGCCACACCCGATGAGGTCGGCGACATCGTGGGGAAGGAGTCCCTCGAAGGACTCAGGGTCATAAGCCATGACCCCTATGACGCGGGGAAGCTCGTCTATCTCGGAAAGACCACGCATGGCACGCCCGTCGAGGTCTCCAGGACCGTCTTCGACGCGGATCTGAGAATAGCGGTGGGAAAGGTGGAGCCGCACGAATTCGCGGGCTTCTCAGGGGGAAGGAAGTCGGTCCTCCCGGGGATCGCGAGCGAAAGGACCATCGAGGCCAACCACCGGCCCGAGATGCTGATGGCACCGGAGGCCCGTCCGGGACAGCTCCTGGAGAACCCCATCCATCTGGACATGATCGAGGCGGCCGGGATGCTGAAGATACACTTCACGGTCAACCTGGTCCTGAACCAGGCAGGCGAAACCATCGGGATCTTCGCCGGAGACCTGATCGAGGCGCACCTGGCGGCGGTCCGCTTCATGAGGTCCTTCTGCCAGGTCTCCCTGAAGGCTCGGCCCGACATCATCGTCACCACGCCGGGCAGGCCACTGAACATCAACTTCTACCAGTCCGTGAAGCCCCTGATCGCCCTGGCCCCGGTCATGGCGCCTGGAGGGGTCCTCGTCCTCTACTGCTCCTGCAGGGACGGGCTCGGCACACAGGACATGCTGATCCCCTACGAGGGGGCACGTGATGTAGAGGAGGTCATCCGGCGCCTGAACACCGAATACCGGATCCAGATGGACCATGCCCTGCTGCTGGGCAAGATCCTCCTGAAGGGAGTCCGCATCGTCGTTGCCACGCCCAGCGTGGAGGAGTCCCTGCTGCATAAGATGTTCCTGGACACGGCAGGATCGCCCCAGAAGGCCCTGGAGAAGGCCATGGACATGGTCTTGAATCCGAACCCGAGGGTGCTGTTCTTCCCCCAGGCGCAGCGGGCGTTGTCCGTCCTTGACCAGGTGTCCGTTCACTAAAAAATCAACGATTCGAAAGGAGTGGAAGCACGATGAAAAAATTCAAGATCACAGGCGTCATTGCCAGGGAGATCCTGGACTGCCGGTGGAACCCGACGGTGCAGGTGGACGTCTGGGTGAACGACGAGATCCTGGGCCGGGCCGACGTTCCGGCAGGCCGGTCGACAGGTGCCAACGAGGCCAAGGAGCTCCGAGACAAGGAGAAGCGGTACGACGGCATGGGCGTGCGCAGGGCGGTCAAGAACGTCAACGAGATCCTGGGACCTGCCATCGTCGGCATGGACGTCACGGACCAGCGCAAGGTGGACGAGAAGCTGCGCGCCGCAGACGGCAGCAAGGACAAGTCCAAGCTCGGCGCCAATGCCGTCGCCGGCGTTTCGGTGGCCGTGGCACGCGCCGCATCCATAGCGGTTCAGCTGCCCTTGTACCGGTACGTCAACTGCAACGCGCACGTGCTGCCCGTTCCTTTCCTGAACCTGCTCAACGGGGGCAAGCTGACCTCCAACGACCTCGACTTCCAGGAGTTCTGCATCTTCCCCATCGGCGCCGAGACCTTCAGCGAGGCCATGATGATCGGAAACGCGGTCAACAACAAGCTCCGCGAGATCGTCATCAAGAAGTACGGCAAGATAGCGGCCAACGTGGGCGACGAGGGCGGGTTCGCCACGCCCATCAAGAAGGTTCGCGAGGCCATGGACTGTCTCGTCCTGGCCGTGGAGCGCTCCGGTCATGCCAAGAAGATCGTGTACGGCTTCGACTGTGCAGCCACGCACTTCTACGATACGAAGACCAGGAAGTACACCCTCGAAGGCAACAAGCTGACCACGGGCGAGCTGCTCGATTACTACAAGGACCTCATGAAGAAGTATCCCATCATGTCCATCGAGGACCCCTTCGCAGAGGACGACATCGAAGGCTTTGTGCGGGCGACCAGTGAGCTGGGGATCCAGATCGTCGGCGACGACTTCTTCTGCACGAACCCTGATCGCATCCGGGCGAGGGCGCCCAAGGGCGCATCCAATGCCCTGCTGTGGAAGTTCAACCAGATCGGGACGCTCTCCGAGGCCCTCGACGCCGCAGAGCTCGCCTATAGGCAGGGTTTCGGGATCATGGTCTCGGAGCGTTCGGGAGAGACCGAGGATCCCATCATCGCGGACTTCGTGGTGGGCATCAACGCCGGCCAGATCAAGACGGGCGCCGGCGTCCGCGGCGAAAGGACCGCCAAGTACAACCGCCTCTTCCAGATCGAGGAAGAGCTGGGGTCACAGGCGCTCTATGCAGGAAGGAATTTCAAGGCTGCATTTTAATGACTTGGGAGACCATATAAAGGGGAATTACGGGGAACTCTCTCCCCCGGAATCATCGCTGCTCTCCCCGTAATTCCCCGGCACAAAACGAGAGAATCTCCGCCCCCTGTCCCGGCCGGGACAGGGGGAACCACGGGAGGCGTTCCCATGAGTTACATCAAGAACCTGGATACACTGCTGGCGCACGGCAACGGGCGGCTCCGCCGGATCGCCCTGGACATCGTGGATCATGGACTGGCCAAGGCGGATCCCTACAAGGCCGTCAAGGAGCTGGTCCGCCTCAGGGGAGACATCCTGCAGGTGGGGGAGCTGCGCCTTGACCTGAAGAAACAGGGAAGGATCTTCCTCCTGGGCACCGGCAAGGCGACCTATCCCATTGCCAGGGCCCTGGAAGAGATCCTTGGAGACCGGATCGCCGACGGCGTGATCATCTGCAAGTACGGCCAGGAAGGCACCCTTTCCCGGTCCCGGCTCTTTTTCTCGAGCCACCCCATCCCCGACGAGGCGGGGTTCCAGGCCGCCGGCGAGGCCCTTGCCCTCGCCCGGAACACGCAGCCGGGCGACATCGTGTTCGCCGGCATCACCGGCGGGAGCTCGGCGCTCATGCCCTACCCGGTGGAGGGTGTCACCCTGGAGGAAAAAAAACTGGTCAACAGGCTGCTCCTGACCTGCAGCGCCAACATCATCGAGATCAACGCGGTCCGGAAGCACCTGAGCCGCATCAAGGGCGGCTGGCTGGCCAAGGCCATCCATCCCCGGGCGCATCTCATCAACCTGACCGTGTCAGACGTGATCGGTGACCCGCTGGACTACATCACCTGCCCCACGGTGCCCGACACGTCGAGCTTCGACGATGCCCGCAGGACGCTCACCAAGTATGAGCTCTGGGAAAAGGTGCCGGCCTCCGTCAGCCGGTACCTGAAGGCGGGAAACGAGGCCCTGGAGACGCCCAAAGACCTCTCCGACCACCTCATCGACAACTTCATCATCGTCGCCGGAACCGCCGCCTGCGAGGGAGCGGCGGCAAGGGCGCGGGAGCTGGACTTCGAGACCATGATCCTGTCCACCATGCTGGAGGGGGAAAGCAGGGAGCTCGGCGGCACGTTCGCTGCGGTGGCAAAGGAGATCCTCATGAACAGGCGTCCCCTGAAGCCGCCCTGTGTGATCATCGGAGGCGGAGAGACCACGGTGAAGATCACGGGTGATGCCGGGCAGGGGGGGCCGAACCAGGAGTTCTCGTTAGGGGCCGCACTCTGGATCGACGGGATCGGAGACGTGGTGATCATCGGGCAGGATTCGGACGGGACCGACGGGCCCACGGACTTTGCCGGGGGGATCGTGGACAACTTCACCGCGGAGCGGGCCAGGAAGCTGGGGATCGACATCTATGCGGCGCTCAACAGGCACGACGTGACCCCTGTCCTCCTGCAGCTGGAGGATGCCATACTCACCGGGGCCACAGGCACCAACGTGAACGACCTGAAACTGATGCTGGTCATGTAGGGGGGGTGGTAAATCCATGACCCACCATGGGATCCTTTTCAATAAGGTGACTCAATAAGGTGACAGTATACATAATTCCTGTCTTTCTCACCGAAACACACGGAGGACATAGCAGGGACAGGATTCCTTACCGAATTATCAATAGCATCTCCTGCGGCCACAGAAACATATATGGTGTCACCATAATGTGAGGGGGAAAGGTAACGATGACCCGATATGGGATTATTCCCGTCCCCATCGTCTGTGCCGACCGGTTCTTCCTGTCGGACAAGGCCATGGGAGAACTCTCCAGGCTTGGAGGCTGTGCCCTTGCTGATGCAGTGAATGCCCAAGACATGGCTGAAAAGATCGGGGGGTCATCCTCGGTAAAAATAATCGTCTCCGAGTACGTCCCGGTGAACGACCTGGTGCTGAGCCATGCCCCGGCCCTGAAAGGGGTGATCGCCTACGGGGCCGGGTACGACCACATCGATGTGGAGGCTTTGAAGCGCAGGGGCGTGCTTGCCTGCAACTGTCGGGGACAGAATGCCCAGGCCGTGGCCGAGCTGGTCTTTGGCCTGCTCCTGTGCCTGCTGAGGAAAATCCACATGGCCGATGCATGGATACGGGTAGATGAATGGATAAAGTCGGGGAGGACATTGCCGGACTGGGCAATGGGAAATGAATTGTGGGGAAAAACGCTCGGGGTCGTCGGGCTGGGCCAGATCGGGGCCAGGGTGGCACGGATCGCGAAGGGGTTTGACATGGAAGTGATCGGGTACGACCCCTTCATGGGCCCTGAACAGTACGGCCGGGTGGGGGTGGAGCCGGTGGGTCTGGCCGATCTATTGTCCCGGTCGGATGTGGTCACCCTCCATGTACCTCTGACTCTTGAAACGGAAAAAATGCTCGATGCCCGGGCCCTGGCGCAGGTGAAACCGGGTATGGTCCTGGTGAACACCTCCCGGGGGCGGGTTATCGACGAGGTGGCATTGATTGACGCCCTTCGGACGGGACAGATTGCCGGGGCCGCTCTGGATGTGTTCGCCGCCGAACCCCTGCCTGCAGGCCATCCCCTGATTACCATGGAGAACGTGGTCCACACTCCCCACCTGGGGGCCCTGAGCCGGGAAGCCGGGGACCGCCTCTCCGACTCCGTGGTCCGGCAGGTCAGAGACATCCTGGAGGGGCGGCGGCCCGAAGGTCTCATCGACTGAA
>JALOOZ010000007.1 GCA_025454155.1 Thermodesulfobacteriota bacterium | reverse complement strand
TCCACCGCATACAGGTGCATCCGTGCGCACTGAAGGCCGGAGGCACCGTGAACGCCACATCTTAACAACACTTGGCGGGGGGGAGTCAAGCCCTCTTATGGTTTTTCTGAGTGAGTATCCTGTGCTTGACTCCACCATGGATTGTAAGCACTAATAGGGGCAGAATCGTGTCGGGTGAACCGCCGTGAAAAGGAGAAAGGGAATGAAGCCTGCTGTTATCCTCGCATATGCTGCGCTCCTCATTCCTTGCCTCCTCATCCAACCGGTCCAGGCGGCCCCTGGCATCACTGCCGAGGAGGCAGCGATCGTGGCCCAAGAGGCCTTTGTCTACGGATTTGCCCCCATCCTCCTCGAAACCGAACGGCAGACCCGGATGCGCTCCCTGGGTGGTGCGAATCAGATGATGTATTCCCCTCTCCCGGATCGTACAGGGGAGAGTGGTCCCATCGAGGCCGGACCGTCCGTCATCAGTATCGCCGCCTATGTGGACCTGGCCAAGGAGCCCGTGGTCTTCTGCCGCCCTGACGGGCCGGGAAGCAAGGTTTTCTTCAAAGTGATAGACGCTTACACTCATGCCCTCCCGGCACCCGGGACATCTGAGCTGTGCACTGCCCTGACGGGTCCAGGCTGGAAGGGCAGCCTTCCCCAGGGGGTGAACGGGATGAGATCCCCCACCAGAGGTGCCTGGATCTTCGGCAGGATCCTGTATCAAGGGCCCCGGGACCAAGAGGCGTTGAAGACCTTCATGGGCCGGTACTGCCTGACCACGCTTTCCCGTTTCAGCAGGGGCAAGCGGGAGGCCCCGCATGAAGCGGCGGCAGACGTCCCCATGCCGATGTCACCCCTGAGGCAGGTGCTCCTCATGGACATGCAGGCTTTTTTCGGCAGGCTCGCGCTCTTCATGAAACGCACCCCTCCACCAGCCGGTGATGCCGCACTCCTTGGCCGCATGACACGAATCGGCATCGACGCACGGACCGGTTTTTTCGATACCTCCGGCCTGGGCCCGGCGGCTAGGAAGGCCATTGAACAGGGCATGAATAAGGGCATGGACGATATCAGACACTATACGGGAGAGGGTTTTCCGCTGAGAGACGGCTGGGTCGTCGTATCATCTCCGGTAACCCCTGGGGCGGACTATCTCAGGCGCGCAGCGACTGCGTATTACGCCCTGGGAGAACCCTTTGCGCAGGATGCGCCCCTGGCTTTCTGCAGGGTGGATGCTCAGGGAAGAGGTCTGAATGGAAACGAAAGATATGTACTGCGTATGGAAAAGGACCGGCTGCCGCTGAACCAGGCCTGCTGGGCTCTGTCTGTCCGGGATGCGGAGGCCCCCCGGAATCCGGAGCGCGGCCAGAACGCATCTCTCGGCAGCGGGGACCGTCTTCAGGCCAGCCCTGACGGTGCCATTGAGATCTTCATCCGGAAAGACCCCCCCGGGGCAGACAGGGGACCGAACTGGCTGAAGGCGCCCGAGGGCGATTTCACCCTGATGCTTCGGTCGTACCGGCCTGAAAGGCAGATCCCATCAGGGGAGGACACCTATCCACAGGTGAAGAGTATGGAGGAATGATGGATCCGGTTGGACACAGGAAGTGGACCGTGCTCGTGGTGGCCTTTCTCGTCCTGACAAGTGCGGGGTGCGCCTCCTGGTTCACGGCCGAAGACGAGGACAAGGTCTCTCCGGTCATACCGGAGGGAACCTATGGATCCTACGGCGCCAGGCTGCCGGCTGCCGACAGCCCCGGCCGCATGATACGGCTGAGGCTCGCACGGGACAGGCGGGCCGAGATGCTCACGGACTTCATGGACGAAACACCGGCCGTCGTGGAGACAGGCACCTGGGATTACCGCCTCGGCGGCACCGTGAGGGTGGCGCTGACCGGACGGCAGGATCGGGCCTATGAGAAGCCCGTAGTCATGACGTTCGTGGTGGACGGCGAAGGCCTCACCGCGTTGAAGTTCGACCGCGACGTCTGGGGTGAAGAGGGTCTGCGCCTCTTGCGGAACCCATCCGTTTCCAGGCCTGTCTGGAGGCTCCTGCAGATCCGGTATCCAGACAGCACTGCCCTTGCACCCGAAGACCCATCGAAGTATGCACTGGTCCTATCGGCGGACGGGACGGTGACCGTGCTTGCCGACTGCAACCGCGGCATGGGGACCTACCTGATGGCCGGCAATGCCCTGATCATGAGGAAGCTCGCCTATACGCGCATGATCTGCCCGGCGAACTCCCTGTTCGACCAGTATACCAGCGCCCTTCAGGAGGCATCCTCATGCATGCTCAGGGATGGCCGCCTCTCCATCTTTTTCAAGGCGGACAGCGGTGTCCTGGAATTCGAGCCGGCAGGGGAGGAGTAGTTCATCTTTGCTCAAAGAGATGTTTCAATGGCGGAGGGAGTGGGAGTCGAACCCACGGTACCTGACGGTACATCGGTTTTCAAGACCGACGCCTTAAGCCACTCGGCCATCCCTCCGGACGGCAATCTCCTTAGCGCATGGGGCCGATGAGGTCAACACCCATGTAGGGCCTGAGGGCCTCGGGGACCCGCACGGTGCCGTCGGCCTGCTGGTAGTTCTCCAGGATGGCGGCCACGGTCCTTCCCACGGCCAGGCCGCTTCCGTTGAGCGTATGGCAGAGCTCGGTCTTCTTGCCCTGCTTCGGCTTGAAGCGGATCTGCCCCCTCCGGGACTGGAAGTCGACGAAATTACTGCAGGAAGAGATCTCCCGGAACACGCCCTGGGCCGGCATCCACACCTCGAGGTCATAGGTCTTTGCCGAGGAGAATCCAAGATCGCCGGTGCAGAGCACCACCACGCGGTAGTGCAGGCCCAGCTTCTTCAGGATGGCCTCGGCCTCCGAGGTCAACTCCTCCAGGTCGGTGAAGGAGCGCTCGGGGTGGGCGAACCGCACCAGCTCCACCTTGTTGAACTGGTGCTGCCTGATGAGGCCCCGGGTGTCCTTGCCGTAGGAACCGGCCTCCCTCCGGAAGCACGGGGTATAGGCGACCAGCTTGATGGGCAGGTCTTCCTCGGCCAGGGTCTCGTCCCGGTAGAGGTTGGTCACCGGGACCTCGGCTGTGGGGACGAGGAAGAAGTCGTCGGTCCGGAACAGCTCTTCCTCGAACTTGGGGAGCTGGCCCGTGGCGGTCATGCTGTCGCGGTTGGTCATGAACGGAGTCCATACCTCGGTGCAGCCGTGCTCGCCGGTATGCACGTCGAGCATGAAATTGATCAGCGCACGCTCCAGGCGGGAGCCGAGCCCCCAGCTCACGGTGAAGCGTGCCCCGGTGATCTTGGCGGCGCGCTTGAAGTCGAGTATGCCCAGATTCTCGCCCACCTCCCAGTGGTCCCTGGGGGTAAAGTCGAAGTGCGGCTTCTCCCCCCAGCTCCGCACCACCTGGTTGTCGTTCGGATCGGAGCCCACGGGAACGCTCTCGTGGGGGATGTTGGGGATCTCCATGGCCATGGTTTCCATGGCGGTCTCCACATCCCGGATCCGGGTATCGAGGTCCTTGATCTCATCGGAGATGCGGCGCATCTCCGCCTTTTCCTGTTCCAGGTCTCCACCCTGGCCCTTCGCCTTGGCGATCTTCATGGAAAACTGGTTTCGCGCTGCCTTGAGCTCCTCGGCCTTCTGGATGAGAGTCCTGCGTTCATGGTCCTTTTCCATGAGCGGGTCGAGTCCGATGGATGCCCCTCTGTTCTTCAGCGATGTCTTCACTAAGTCCGCATTTTGTCTTATGAATTTAACGTCTAACATGCACTGAGTGTAACATTTTCATGAAAACCCGTCAAGGATTGGACTCTCAAGCTGCGGGTTCCCATCGAGAACGCTTGCAATTCGAAGCTGCTGTGTATTAATGGGAGAGACAACCCCATGAAGAAGTCCTTCAAAGTACTCATACTTACCCTGCTTGTCGTCATCGCCTTCGTGGCGGGAGGGTCCATTTCCCTCTTGTACCTCGTCTCCAAGTCCCCCGAGAAGGTGACAGCAACAGTCCAGAACCAGCTGCAGAAGAATCTCGGCGTGCCCGTTACCATAGAGAAGGCGAGATTCGAATGGAAAAGCGGTCCACGGGTCATCCTGTCGAAGGTGGACATCGACCAGCCCGGCGTCATAACCCTCCATATAAGGAGTATTACGGCGTATCTTTCCCTGTGGAAGCTCTTCTTCGGGGATGTTGGCGTCAGGAAGGTGCGGCTTATCATCTTCGGGGATGTTGGCGTCAGGAAGGTGCGGCTTATCATGCCGACCGGGACGGTGGATCTCGACAACTTGAAGAACCTCAAGGCACGTGACAGCGAGGGTAAAAGGCCCGCGATAGTGATCTGGAAAGGTTCGCTGAAGCTCATTTACCGGGGCGAGGATATCTCGCTGGCGGATGTGAGCGGCCGCATCACCAGTGACTGGGCAAACCTCAGGGCCCGTACCCTCGGGGGCAGGGTGCTTTTGGAGACCGATCTGGAGAGACCGGGAAAGCTCACTTTTGATGCCTATGCCATCCAGCTCGACCAATTGGATGGAAGGCTCAAGGGAACTGCCCATGCGAATATCTCCGTTGAGGACACGAGAGACGGTCAGTCGGGATCTTTCTCGCTCCAGGTCAAGGGTTTGAGCTACCCCTGGGTGCAAGGCACCATCGACAGACTGAGTGCGTCCGCATCCCTCACCGGTGAGAGAAACACCATGAGGATCAACGACATCGTCTTGAAGACCCCGTTTCTCGATGTCTCGGGAAGAGCGGATATCAGCGGGTTCACTGATATGGCATCGTGGCAGAACACCAGGCTCAATCTGGAGTTGTCCTCCAGGGAGTTCGACTATGAGGAGGTCGTATCCCTCCTCCCGTTGGAGAAGTTCCCCGGATGGCTCAGGACACTCCTCTCTCAACAGATAAGGAGCGGAAGATCCCGGTTCTCCACTGCGCAATACCATGGCCCCCTCAAGGGTTTCATCTCGGGCGTTGATCTTCTGGACAACCTCCATGTGGTCCAGGAACTGAAGGGCCAGAGCTTCGGTGCAGGGCATGTACCCGAGCGCCTTACGGGCATTACCGGACAGGTCATGTATGGCACGGGAGATATCCGGTTCATGAATTTGACAGGCATGATGGGCAGTTCCCGCCTCACCCGGGTGGATATCGTGTTCCCTCGAGCGATGAAGCCCCTTATGCGAGTGGGTGTTGATGTCGACGTGGACATGCCTGCACCTGATTTCTTGCGGGTCTGGCGGGCCGCCATGGTTCCCGGGGAAGTCCTCAGACTCCTGGAGCCTGTATCCAGGGTGAAGGCGGGCCATATCAAGGGACGGGTAAGGACGGTCTATGACGAGGAGCTCAAGAACCGGTTGATGCTCCAAGGAGATCTCCGGCTTGACGGGTGTTCATTCCAATGGAAAAGGCACGCGATGACGAACGTGTCCGGAACCTATCACTCAGAGGGCTTTTCAAAGCCGCAGGTCATAGCCCTCAGCGGGTCGGTTGACAACACCCGCATCAGGAGACTGAACGCGAGCATCATGGCTCCGTTTGGTGAAAGCATCTCCACGTTCACCCTCCTCGCCGACCGTCTGCCCCCTCTGGGGAAGTTCACCCTTGAAGACGCCTTTCTGAAGATTTCGGGCAAGGGCAGAGGCCATGTCCTCAGTGGCACCATGGAGCTGAACGCCCCGGGGATGGCCCTTGAAAGAGGCGATCAGAGTTACAGGGCAAAGGCAGTTACTGCACAGGGAGAATTCACGGCGAGGCTGGGGAGCCCCTCATCCATATCTTTCGGCTCACTGGTGATCCGCACCACCTCGAGCAGGCTGGAGGGGAAGGCTGACATTAGGGGGGGCGACGGTTCGGCGGAACTTTCCGGCAGGGTGGACCTGAAGGACATGACCATACAGAGCCCGACGGCCACGAAAGCCTTGAGCGGCGCCGCGGACGGCAACCTCTCTCTCTCCTGGGGCGACAAGGTATCCGCTTCCGGAATCATCTCCCTGCAGGATGCTGCGCTGCCCTTGTCCGATGACGTGATGACCATGAATGGAGATCTGGTCGTCAGACCGTCCCTGATCGCGATGAATGCCCTGAAGGTCAGAATAGGAGATGTCCGGTCCACCCTAAGCGGTGAACTCACCATTGGTGAGCAGCCCCACTTCAAAGGGATGATCACTGTTGAGGGCATGACCATGGATGGGAAAGACAGGAAGCTCGGGGGCATCAAGGATCTCCGGGCCGATGCCAGGCTCCGCCTTGTTCAGTGTGTCATCTACGGGCTGCCAGTGGAGAACGCCACGGCCGAGGCCGCCCTGGAGGCAGGGGAGCTGAAGCTGGACCACATAGTCATGGAAACAGTTTCGGGTACGGTGAAGGGGACTGCGAGTCTTTCGCTGGAGGGAAAAACTTCCTTCGACCTGGTGGTTTCACTGCGGGATTCGGATCTCAGGAAGATACTCAAGGCGTCGAACCGCACCCCTGGCATCGATGGCGCGCTGGATCTCGAAGGCCGCGTCTGGGGCAGTTCTGACACCTTCAACGGCAACCTTACCATCAACGCAACAGACGGAGAGATAAGGAAGTATGCTCTCGTCTCCCAGATCTTCTCCCTGCTGAACGTCTACAAGATCTACCAGCATCAGGATACGGAATTCCTGAGCAGGCACTTCACCTACAACCGCATCAACTGCACGTTCACGATCAGGGACAACACAATCAGCTACGACGACTTCCTGCTCGACAGCAATTCAATCCAGATTTCGGCGGTCGGCAAGTATTTCATGGACACCAGGAAGATCGATGCCGTCATCGGCGTGCAACCCCTGGAGACCGTGGACAAGACCATCAGCATGATACCTCTGGTTGGCTGGGTGCTTACGGGGGATAACGGAAAATTCATCGTCATCAGCATGAATGTCGGAGGAACCCTGGATGATCCGAAGGTCAGGGTAGCGCCCGTTGAAACATTGTCCGGCACGGTTGCTTCATCTCTCCTGAGATCGCTGAAGCTTCCCGGAAAGCTCTTCGACGATTCTCTGCGGTTCATGGGCGGCGAGAAGAAGTAGAGCCTACACCTTCAGGAAGTATCCCTGCATCCGCTCGATAAGTGCTCTCAATGTTGC
Source organism: Thermodesulfobacteriota bacterium (assembly GCA_025454155.1). Taxonomy (GTDB): domain Bacteria; phylum Desulfobacterota; class Desulfomonilia; order UBA1062; family UBA1062; genus MWEI01. The sequence goes on along the minus strand of JALOOZ010000007.1, from coordinate 40,947 downwards.
CCTGTCCAGGGCCGAAATGATCACCCCGTCATGGCGTTCGGCCCACGAGCGGGCAGTGCTTCTATGGACCCGGTCGGCCTTGTTGAATACCTTCAGGCGCGGCTTGTCCTGGAGGTTCAGCCCTTTGAGGATCTCTTCCACGGCCTGGATGCGGTAGTCGATGTGGGGATCGGTGAGGTCGATGACCTCCAGGAGGAGATGGGCGTCCTCGAGTTCCTCCAGTGTCGCCATGAAGGCTGCCCGGAGATCCTTCGGCAGGTCACGGATAAATCCAACCGTATCGGTGATGATAACCTCGATGTCCTTAGGGAACCGCAGTCGTTTGCTGGAAGGGTCCAGGGTGGCGAAGGGCATGTCCGCCGTGAGCACGCTGCTCCTGGTCAGGGCATTGAGCAGGGTTGACTTGCCGGTGTTGGTGTAGCCGATGATGGAGATCACGGGCAGTCCCTGCCTTTCCCTGCGGGCCCTGGTGATCCTTCTCTTGAGGCTGATCCGGGAGTTCTCACGTTCGAGGCGCTCCATTCGCTCCTTGGCGCGACGACGGTCTACCTCGAGCTTGGTTTCACCAGGACCCCTGGTGCCGATGCCTCCTGCCAGCCTGCTCAGAGAGGGGTTCTTGCCCACGAGCCGGGACATGTTGTACCTGAGCTGTGCGAGCTCCACCTGGATCTTCCCCTCCCTGGTCCTGGCCCTGCGTGCGAAGATGTCGAGGATGAGCTGGGTGCGGTCGATGACCCGCATATCCGCGATCTCGGCGATGGAGCGGGCCTGCGAGGGTGTGAGCTCATGGTCGAAGACGAGCAGGTTGGCGTCCTTGGCCAGAGCCCTGAGATAGATGTCCGCCACCTTGCCCTTGCCGATGACATACCGGGGGTCCGGCTTCGGTCTCTTCTGCACGACGGTGTCCACCACCGTGACCTCTGCGGCCTTTGCAAGGGACTGGAATTCGTCGATGACATCCTTGAGCATGTCCCCGCCCGATGATGAGACCACTACGAGGATGGCCCGGTCCGCATGGGCCCCCGGGACGAGGAGGGTCTGCCTCTTCGTGATCTCCCCCTCCAGGGCCTCGATGAAGGCATCGAAGGGTATGTCGATGCGGTAGGTGGGCACCGGGTCGAGAACCTTCCACAGGGTTCCGCCCTCCTCGGCGGGGAGGAGGTGGGCACCGTATGCCAGGCCGGGGCTGCCGTCCTCCAGCACCTCTATGGCGTAGACCATATCGAGGCGGAGCTTGGCAAGGTCGGTGAGGTCCTCGAAGGTGAGACGTCCGTCCTTGAAGTGCGTGTGGATCAGCCTCAGTCCCTGGAGTCTGCCGGGATGGGTCCTCATGCGGTTCAACTCAGGGATGGAGATGCCCGAGGCGCTGCCGGCGAGCACGTATTCAACTCCGCCGAGACGGTTGACGAGCAGGCCGATCTGGATGCCGGCTTCAACCGATATGCGGGCCAGCTCCGTGCAGAGCTCGTGGGAGATGACGGCATTGAAGGGAACGCGCCTCCGATAGAGCCGCTCGATGGCCTTGGCATCGGAGGCCTTCAGGGTCTTTCCATTGCCGTAGATCTTCTGGATAGGCCCCTCCTAAGGGATCATGCCTTTTCGATGAGGGAGGGGTGCATGACCACCTTGGCCCGGTTGTTGACCATCTGGATCAGGATCTTCACCCTGCCTTCATCCGAGCCCCATGCCTCGAAGATCCCGACGAGATCCTTCAGAGGGCCCGACTTGATCCGTACCGTGTCCCCTGGCTCGAACTCAACGGGCTTCTTGATGACGCCGCTCTGACTGTCCTGGAGAGTCTGCAGGGAGGTGATGAACTCGTCCTCTATGGGGATGGGCTGGTAGTTGTCGATGAGGATCCTCCGAACGCCCCTGCTCCATCGGATCTTGTGGAATTCCTCCTCGACGGGAGGGATGTGCACGAAGAGGTAATTGGGGAAGAGGGGGTAGCGCTTCAGCGTCTTCTTCCTGGCATGAAACACGAATTTCTCCATGAACGGCTGATAGATGGGGATGCCGTTCTGGGTAAGGACAAGGGAGGCCAGGTGTTCCTCCTTGGGATTTGTCTGTACCACGAACCACTGTTTCATGTCTGCTCCAGACCTTTTTGCGACTTCATCTATATCCCAATGGCCGGGATGGAGTCAATCGAGGCGGGACCACGGAGGTTGGGTCGTTCAGCCTGTTCAATCCGGGCATCACATGTCCGGCTCATCCACAAGTTCGGAGACCTTCACCACCTCGATGCCTATATCACCCAGTCGCGGAACCTCGCGGGCCAGGGTCCTGTAGGTGGCCTGATGGGGATGGCAGATCCCTATGGCCTCGCCATGGCGTAATGCCGCTGCGACAAGGTCCTCGATCTGGCCGGATATGTATTCGGTGGTTTGTTCGTTATCGAGGAAGACATCGCGGGCCTCGAAGGGCAGCCCGATCTCTTCTGCGGCAGCCCGGCACACCGAGTTGTCTGTGGTCAGGCTGTCGACGAAGAAGATGCCCCGCTCCTTGATGACCGAGAAGAGTGCATCCATGATGGCCCTGTTCTGGGTCGCCACGGAGCCCATGTGGTTGTTCACGCCCTGCGCATGGGGGACCAGGTCAAGAGCTTCGCGAAGGATCCCGGCGGCCTCGTCCGGAGCAGTGGTGCCGTAGATGGCCCCCGGACCCGGGTTCTTCCCGTTGCCTTCCATGGGAAGGTGGAGGAGCACCTGTCTTCCGGCCTTGTGGAGATACCGGGCGACATCCGAGGAATACTGCCCGTGGGGAAGTACGGCAAAGGTGAGGTCGGCGTCGATTGCTGCGAGTTTGCGGGCGATACCCATATCCTGCCCCATGTCATCCACGATGATGGCGACCCTGGCCCTGGTCTCCATCTGAGCCCTGGCGGCGCTGAAGACGACCACCCAGGTATGGCCGTTCATGGTGACGATCAGGCGGGAAGAATCCTCCATGCCCACCTTTACCCCGTCTTCTTGCTCGAGCGCGGAGAAGGCCTTGAGGATGCGGGCTTCGGAAGGCGCCCGCACCATGGTGACACGCACGGTCCTGCCTTTGATGCTGACCTTCTCTTTCGGAACGCCCAGCTCGTACAGACAGCCCTTGATGAGGATCTCTTCTCCCATGATCAGGGGCCTGGTGATGGTGACAGGCTTCTCCGGACCAGGGATTCGTTCCGTGGGTCGCGACGGTCTCTGGATGAACAGGACGAGACCCGTGGCGATGATGATCAGGGCGATGAGGCCGCAGGTGACGGCAGTGATGAGCGCCTTCCCGGGTGTCTTCTTCCTCTTCTGTTTTCTCATGCCGCCTTCTTCATCCGGTGGAACACCTCCCATGTCTTGAGCATGTCAAGTCCATACTTCAGCTGGAAATCCCGCTCCAGGTTCACGGGCCCGCTCGGAGCGTCACCCTGTTCGGCAGGCTCGGCTCCCGTGGGTTCCAGGTGGGATTTCAGGTCCTTTTCCCGGATGAAGGTCTGAGTGGATTCCTGGGATGCGACCTTCTGCTCCACCGCCACATCGGGTTCTATGCCCTTTGCCTGGATCGACCGGCCCGAGGGCGTATAGTACCGGGCAATGGTGAGCTTGAGGGCTGACCCGTCGCTCAGGGGGCGGATGGTCTGCACCGAGGCCTTGCCGAAGCTTTTGACCCCCACGATGATGGCGCGGTTGTTGTCCTGAAGGGCTCCGGAAACGATTTCTGCCGCGCTCGCCGTACCGCCGTTGATGATGACCACGATGGGGAAGCTGTTGAAGGTGCCTTCCTTGTGGGCGAGATATTCGAGGCGGTCTTCCGGCCTTCGGCCGTCGGTGTAGACGATCTTGCCTTCGCTCAGGAAGAGGTCGCTCACGGCTATGGCCTGGTCAAGCAGTCCCCCGGGGTTGTACCTGAGGTCGAGAACCAGGCCCTTGAGGGTTCCCGACTTCAGCATGCCCTGCATGGCCTTTCGCACCGCTTCGGAGGTGTCCACCTGGAAGTTCCTTATCTTGATGTAGCCATACCCGGGTTCGAGCATCTGGGAGATGACGCTCTGGATGTGGATGATGGCCCTGGTGATGGTTACTTCCAGGGGCTTCTCCGCCGAGTCCCGGCCGATGGTCAGAGTCACCTTGGTCCCCTTGGGGCCACGCAGGATCTTCACCGCCTCTTCCAGGGTCATATCGGTGGTGGAGGTCGTGTCGATCTTGAGGATCCTGTCCCCGGGCCTGATGCCTGCCTGGAAGGCGGGAGTGCCTTCGATGGGTGTTATGACCGTGAGCTGGCCGTCCCGCAGGCCGAGCTCAATGCCGAGCCCTCCGAAGGAGCCCGAGGTACTGATCTGCATTTCCTTGTAGTCTTCCTTCGAGAGATAGGTGGAGTGGGGATCAAGGGTCGACGTCATCCCTTTGATGGCCCCCTCGATGAGGGCGCTGGGCTTCACCTCCTCCACGTAATACTTCTCGATGAGGTCGAGACAGTCCGTAAACTTCTGGAGTTCGGGGAAGATGCTGGGTGTCTCAGCCTTGAGGGCTCCAGTATGCTGGAAGAACAGGAAGCCCACAAGCCCTGCCACTATAAGGCCAGGCAGGATTGCCTTAGGATTTCTCATAGAATACCTTTCCTTTGAGCAGTACTTCATTCTGAATCGTCCTATAGCATATCTGTCATGAGGATAAAATAATCACTGTTGCCTGGAAAGCCATCTCACGGGGTCCTGGGGCTTGTCTTTGTACCGTATCTCGAAGTGCAGGGTCGGTTTCATGACATCCCCGCTCTGGCCGACCATGGCGACCTCTTCACGAGCGCCAACCGACTCGCCGTTCGACTTCAGGGCCTTCTGGAGGTGCCCGTACACGGAAAAGAGGCCGCCCCCGTGATCTATGATCATGGTGTTCCCGAATTTCGGAATCCAGCTGTAATATGCCACCGTGCCGGCATGGATCGTCTTCACGGGAGCGCCTTCGGGGGCCTCGATGTCCACGCCATGGGAGATCCGGGCATACCCCTCCTCCCGTGTGATCCCGAATCCGCGTACGATGATGCCCTGGACGGGCCAGGGGAGGTCTCCCATCCGTTTGGCCATGCCCCGGTTGGGGACCTCGGTCTTCCGCTCCTGCAGTTTCTTGAGGAGCTTCTGGATCTGTTCCTCGTAGGTCTCTTTTTCCTTACGGAGCGAGGCGAGCAGGAGGGCTTTCTTCTCATGCTCCTTGCTGAGGGTGCTGACCGTTTTTCCCCAGGATTTCAGGTTCTCCCTCTGGGCCCTGGATGCCTCATCCAGGCGCACCTTGGCGTCGAGCAGCCTTTGTTTCGCGTGGTGGTACTCCAACATCTCCTCCATGTTCCGGGTGATGATGGCGTCGACATATCCCGAATACTCGGCATGGGTGTACACCACATCCACCATATCGAGGTATGCGCCTTTATACAGGGCGATCCACTTCTGTCTCAAGGCTCCCTGGGACTGTGACAGGGCCCTCTGATAGGTGCGGATCTGGGCTTTCTGGGTGAAGATCTTCTCGTTGATGGCCTCTGCCTTCTTGCTGGCGGATGCAATCTCACCCTGGGCAGAGGAGATGGTCCTGTCGATATCCTTCAGCCGCAGTTCTTCTGTCCGCCGTTTCTGATCAATGGCCTGGACCTTCCTGCCGAGCTCTTTGATTTTCTTTGATTCGTCCTTGGCCAGGCAAATTCCTGATAGGGTGAGGAAGAAGATCAGTGCCGCCAGGACGAGCCTCCTAGACATCGATGCTCCTCTGTATAGCGAGCATGGCCCCCGTGATGCTGCAGAAACAGGCGAAGAAAATCACCCCTGCAACCTGATGGACCGCGAATGGACGGATCAGGGTCTGCAGGGCCGGATATCCGACCTGCATATAATGCAGCGCCATGGACGTCGTGGACAGCGCCGCTGCCGACCCGATGAGGCCGTAGATTGCCCCTTCGATGATGTAGGGGGCATAGATGAAAGGTGCGTTGGCCCCCAGCATCTTCATGACCTCGATCTCCTGCTTGCGCGAGACGATACCGACACGGATGGACAGGAAGATGACCAGAGCCAGACATATCATCACGATGGCCCCGACGACCGACGCCCCGATGACGATCTGGGTGAAGGAGCCTGCTATGGATCCGATCAGGCCCCTGCGGAAGCGCACGTCATTCACCCCGGGAAGCCTGCTGAGTTCAAGCGCTATTTGGGCGGCCCTGTCCGCATGATCCCGGTGGAGGGTTATCTCAAAGGCCTGCGGCAGAATCTGAGGGTCCACGTCTTCAACCAGCGGGCTTCCGGGCCCGAGCCATTTCCTCATTTTCTCCAGGCCATGCTCCGGTGAGACGAATTGAATCCTGGATATCTCCGTCCGGGACCGTAAGGTCTGTTCCAGCTCGGCAATGCGTTTCTGAGGTGTCCCTTCCTTGAGATAAGTCACCATGGCCCCGGAGGTCGCAGGCAGGGTGCTCGCACGGTCCGCGAGATCCACAGCAGATAACACCAGCGAGAGCTGGCACAGCGCAAACCAGCAGGCCACAAGCGTAAGCACGCTCCCCCATGGCCGCAGACGCAGGCCACGCGCGATTAGCTTGAGGATATAGTAGAGCCGTATCATTCGACTATATGTCCCCTGCGAGTCCTCCACGTTCCATCCGGATGACCTTTGCATAATCCATGAGAGGGTCCTGGCGGTGGCTCGCGATGACAATGGTTGTGCCCTTCTTGTTGAGCTTGAGAAACATGTTCATCATGTACCGGGCCATGGATTCATCCAGGCTTCCCACCGGCTCGTCGGCAAGCAGGATATCAGGATCGTGGATAATGGCCCTCACCAGGGCCAGGCGCTGCCTCTCGCCGCCCGAGAGATTTTTCGCACGCTCGTAGACCTTGTGCTGGAGGCCCACCCACTTCAGCATCCTCCACACCCGGCCCCGTATGTAGATCGCCGGCTTGCCGAGGATCTCCAGGATGATCGCCGCATTGTGATAGACGGTCCAGTCGTCGATGAGCCTGAAATCCTGGAAAACGAACCCCGTGTGCCTCCTGATGGCCTGGATGTTCGATGCATTGAGCGCCTCGAGATTGCGGCCGAAGAGAGAGACGGTCCCCCTGGACGGGTGTTCGAGGCCGAACATGAGCTTGAGCAGTGTCGTTTTCCCTGCACCGGAGGGCCCCACAATGAAGCAGAGGTCACCTTTCTCGATACTCAGGGATATATCCCGTACAGCATAGACGGTGTCGTGGTAGATCTTTGTGACGTTCTCGAACTGGATCATCTAGCGCTTCAGGGGATCTTTCCTGCCATTCATTGTCTGCCTGTGGCTTTATCGTTTCCCTCATCCAGGAAACGACCCTTCATCTCTATGAGCAGATCGATATCATCATTGATCATATCCATGCATCGTGCAAGTGCCGGATAATCATCGACGAGCTCAGAGCTATCCATGAGTATGTATCTGAGCTCCTCGAGCTCCTTGTCGATGAGCCTTACCATTCTGTTCACGTGGGCCTCTTCCAGCATGATGGTCCCTTCAGACACGGCCTCGCTGTGGTTTCCGGAGGGTTTTTTTGACGGGTAGACATGCTCCATGAGCTCGTCCGTGCCTATGCCGAGGGCACCCGAGATCTTACCCAGAACCTTCCTGCTTGGCCTTTCCGGAGGGCTCTGCTCATACTGGGAGACGGTCTTTGCCGAGACGCCGCTGAGCTCTGCCAGTTTGCCCATGGTCAACCCCTTTGATTTCCGCATTTCCTTGAATGTCTTCACCGGAAGGACATCCCCCTTTCCCGGTCTGCCGGAGCCCTGAAAATCATTTATACCCGTCATGTTACATAAAATAAATGGTGTGTATAGAAGAAACCTCTTTTTCGGAAAGGTGGGACGACGGTTCCACCTGGTATGTTTTTCGCATTCCTTCACGTCATGGCCAAAGAAAACGAGAGTGGTCAAGAGCGATCAGAGCAACCTACCAGTAAACGCATCCAGGATGCCCGTGAAAAGGGACAGGTCTGCAAGAGCATCGAGGTGTCCACGATGATGCTGTTCCTTGCCACGGTTTTGGCTTTTTATCTCTATATTCCATCAGTTGCAAGGAGGCTCTGTACAGTCGTCAGCTCGTACCTGGCTGACCTGTCGATGTGGGACGGCACCAGTACGAGCGTCATCTCTATCTTCAGGCAGAGTGTCTTCGAGCTTGCCGTCATGATCCTGCCGCTGCTGGTGCTCTTCCTCATCATAGGGCTTGCGTCAAATATCATGCAGGTCGGATTCACCATCAGTGGGGAGGCCATTTCACCGAAACTATCCAAGATGAATCCCTTGACCGGATTCAAGAACAGGTTCATGTCCATAAAGAGTCTTGAGCAGCTGGTCAAGACCCTCATCATCATGCTTATCATCGCCTGGGTTGCCTACCGGGCCATCAAACGCGAGCTGCCTGTGTATCCTCCCCTCATGACGGCTGACGTTGGCGTCATAGTTTTGACGATATTCCGTTCAACCACCAGGCTCCTCTGGGATGTCCTCTGGATCTTCATCATCATCGCGGCAGCGGATTACGGTTTCCAGCGATGGCAGTATACCCAGGATCTCATGATGACCAAGCAGGAGATCAAGGACGAATTCAAGCAGTCAGAGGGCAATCCCATCATCAAGAGCCGGATACGGTCTATCCAGATGCATATGGCCCGGAAGAGGATGATGCGTGCGGTGCCCAAGGCTGACGTGGTCATCACCAACCCCACCCACTTGGCAGTAGCCTTGCAGTACGATCGGGGAAAGATGATCGCACCGACGGTGGTCGCCAAGGGGGCGGGAGAGGTGGCGGAAAAGATCAAGCAGATCGCAAGAAAGGCCGGCGTTCCCCTTGTTGAAAACAAGCCATTGGCCCAGGCCCTCTACAGGAGCGTGGATATAGGCGGCATCATCCCGGAGGCCCTCTACAAGGCAGTGGCCGAGATCCTGGCACATGTATACCGCCTCAAGGCGAAACTCGTGAGGTAATATGGCAATTCAGACCCTTCCCATCAAGCTCCCGGAAAAGATCACCAGCGACATTTTCATGGCGGCAGGTGTCCTGGCCGTTCTGTTCATCCTGCTGGTACCGATCCCGACCTTCATGCTGGACATCCTGCTCACGTTCAGCATCGCCATCGGCGTCATCATACTCATGGTGAGCATGTATACCACAAGCCCGTTGAACTTTTCAGTCTTCCCGTCTCTGCTGCTGATCGTCACCCTGTACCGGCTGGCCCTCAACATCGCATCCACGCGGGTCATCCTTCTGCACGGCTCCGAGGGCGAACTGGCGGCAGGGAGGGTCATCCACACCTTTGGCCAGTTCGTGGTCGGCGGCAGTTATGTCGTGGGATTCGTAGTCTTCGCCATCTTCGTTCTCATCAACTTCGTGGTGATCACCAAGGGCGCCACCCGCATCGGTGAAGTGACCGCCCGGTTCACCCTGGACGCCATGCCCGGCAAGCAGATGGCCATCGACGCCGACCTGAACGCCGGCATGATCACGGAGCAGGAGGCAAGGCAGCGGAGGGAACGGATCGCCCGTGAGGCGGAATTCTACGGGGCCATGGACGGTGCGACCAAGTTCGTCCGCGGCGATGCCATTGCGGGCATCGTCATCGTGCTCATCAACATCACGGGCGGCATCATCATCGGCGTGCTCCAGAACGGCATGGTCTTTGCCGAGGCCCTGAAGACATACACCGTCCTCACCATCGGCGACGGCCTGGTGGCACAGATCCCGGCACTCGTCATCTCTTCTGCAGCAGGCATCATCGTGACCCAGTCCGCCGCAGACAAGTCCGTAGGGAGCCAGCTCTCAGAACAGCTTTCCTTCCAGCCCATGGCCCTGCTGACCGCTGCAGGCATCATCTTCATCTTCGGGCTGGTGCCGGGAATGCCTCATTTCGCGTTTCTCTCCATGGCATCCGTCATGGGAGCTCTCGGATGGGTGAGCCTCCGGTTCAAGGCAGAGGAGAAGGTGGAGGAGCAGTCGCCGCCCCAGAGCGAAGAGGTCTCAGCCGAGGCCCTTCTCCCCATGGACATTATCGAATTCGAAGTGGGCTACGGCCTCATACCCCTTGTGGACACCGCCCAGGGAGGCGAGCTTCTGGGTAGAATCAAAGGCATGCGAAGGACCGTCGCCTCCGAGCTGGGCATAGTGGTCCCGCCCATCCATGTGCGGGACAACCTGGAGCTCAAGCCCAACGAGTACCGGCTCCTTCTGAAGGGGATCGAGATCGCCCGGTCCGAGGCCATAGCCGACCGGCTCATGGTCCTCAATCCTGAGAAGGTGGAGATCGATATACCCGGCATCCCCGTGAAGGAACCCGCCTTCGGCCTGCCTGGCCTCTGGATCAAGAAGGCGGACAGCGAGCGCGCCCAGATTGCCGGTCTGACCATAGTCGACGCTGCAACGGTGGTGGCCACCCACCTCACCGAGGCCATCAAGGGCAATGCACACGACCTTCTGGGCAGGCAGGAGCTGCAGTCCATCCTGGACTCGGTTTCCAGGACACACCCCAAGGTGGTGGAAGACCTCCTCCCCGGAACACTGCCTGCCGGCGTCGTGCTCAGGGTGCTCAGAAACCTTCTCAAGGAGAAGGTTCCCGTCAAGAACATCCTCACCATTCTGGAGACGTGCGCGGACTTCGGCCATATGACCAAGGACCCCGATATTTTGACGGAGTATGTCAGACAAGCCCTCATGCGCACCATCAGTGCACCCTATATCCAGAACAGCACCATCAACGTACTGGCTCTGGATCCCATGATAGACGGAATGATCTCGAGTTCCATCCAGCACACGGACCATGGTTCGTATCTTGCAATAGATCCCGAGAAATCGCAGAAGATCCTGATGACGTTGAACAAGGAGGTAAACAACGTGGGGAAACAAGGACTGGTACCGATCCTCCTCACCTCGCCCATCAGCAGGGCATATGTGAAGAGGCTTTCCCGACCTGGTCGTGCTTTCCCACAACGAGATACCTCCGGATGTGACCATAAAGAATCTTGGCCTGGTGAGGATCGATGCAAATTAAAACCTACACGGCAGTATCCATGAAGGATGCGTTGACGCAGATCAAGTCCGAACTCGGATCCAATGCGGTCATCGTCTCCACGCGGGAGATCAGGGAAAGCGGCTACGGTCTCATGAGCAAGCCCCTGATAGAGGTGGTGGCCGCTGTTGATTATGACCAAGACGCCTTCATGAAGAGGATGCACGGGGGAAAAGCCCAGGCAGGGAAGGGCGATGAGTGGAATCAGGGTGCCCAGTTTCTCCCGGCGCCTGCGCATATCGGCGACGAGATCGTCGAGCTCAAAAAGATGCTCAAGCAGCTCATGAACCAGGGCATGGTCACCCCCTCCAATCCTCTGCGGGAAAAACTTCTTTCGAGGGGGGTGCGCGAGAGCCTCGTTGATCTCATTCTCTCCAAGCTCGGCGGCGATGCATCCGAAGAGGGGGTGAAGAACCTCCTCTCCAAGCTGATCCGTGCGGAAGATCCCCCCAGCGGCCGAATCAGGATCTTTTTAGGCACCACCGGGGTCGGGAAAACCACCACCATCGCCAAGATGGCAGGCCGCGCGGTACTTTCCGAAGGGAAGCGGGTGGCCCTCATAACCCTGGACAGCTACCGGATCGGGGCCATCGATCAGAGCCGAATCTATGCCAAGATATTGAACATCCCGTTCTTTTCCGTGACAACCCCCCCGGAACTCAAGACCGCCTTGAACCAGCTCTCGTCAAACGATCTCATCCTCGTGGACACCGTGGGCCGCTCGGCGTTCTGTGCCGAGTACGTGCGCCAGCTCATCGGGTTCTTTGACGGTATCGATGCCTGCAGATTCCTCCTCATGCCGGTCGCCACCCGCGACCGGGAGATGGACACCATCACGAAGACGTTTTCACCGCTCAAGGTGGACCGCATGATCTTCACTAAGTCTGATGAGGCCCATACCCTCGGGAGCATCGTCACGCACAACATGATCCACCGCACGCCTGTCTCTTATATAACGACCGGTCAGAGGGTCCCCGAGGACATCGAACCCGCGAGCAGCGAAAAGATAATAGCACGCACACTTGGAGATGCATGATGAAGGATCAAGCCCACACCCTCAGGAGAATCTTCGAAGAAGGCACATCAAAAAACCCCGAGGTCCTTTCCGTGACCTCCGGCAAGGGAGGAGTGGGGAAGACGAGCATCGTGGTGAATATGGCCATCCTGCTGGCTTCCAGAGGCAAGAAGGTCCTCGTGCTGGATGCCGACCTTGGACTTGCCAATGTGGACGTGATGCTGGGCATTACACCAAAGCTCACCATCCAGCATGTCCTCGACGGCGCCTGTTCCATAGAGGATATCGTGCTTGCAGGTCCTGCAGGCATAAAGATCATCCCGGCATCCTCAGGCATTCAGGAACTTGCCGATCTGAATCCGGAACAGCAGATCAGCCTTGTGAATGCACTGGACCATTTCGATGGCGAGTTCGACTACATGATCATAGACACCGGGGCGGGGATATCCCGGAATGTCATGTACTTCAATGCAGCCTCTCAGCGGGTCATCGTGGTGGCAACTGCAGAGCCTACCTCCATCACCGACGCGTACGCGCTCATCAAGGTGCTCCGGAAGCATTATGGCATCAAGAGGTTCGACCTCATCGTCAATAACGTGACATCGAAAATCGAGGGGGATCAAGTGGCGGAAAAATTGATTCTGGTATGTGATAGGTTCCTCGGGGATGTAGCTCTGGAGATGCTCGGCTCCATCCCGCATGACAAATTCATTCCTGAATGTATCAAGGCACAGAAGGCGTTCGTGGGGGTGAATCCGAACAGTGATGCCACCAAGAAGCTTGCCAGGATAGCCGGCAGGCTCGAGGAAACCTCGCGGGCATCATTGGGGGGAAACCTTCAGTTCTTCTTCAGGAAGATGCTCTTGAACCAAGCGAAAGGAACGGACCATGCAGGATATCATGTACACGGAACTTACTGAGGAACAGAAGCTCAATCCCAAGATCAGGGCAACGATCATCAATGAATTCGCCCCGCTGATCAAGTACATTGCGAGCCGTATTGCCATCAGGCTGCCCCCGCACATCGACCTGAACGATCTCATCAATGCAGGGGTCATCGGGCTCATCGATGCCATAGAGAAGTTCGATGCCAGCAAGCAGATCAAGTTCAAGACCTATGCCGAATTCAGGATCAGGGGCGCCATCCTCGATGAGCTTCGCTCCATGGACTGGGTTCCCAGGTCAGTGAGGCAGAAGGCCCGCAAGGTTGAGGAGGCGATTTCGAAGCTGGAATATACCCTGGGAAGGCCTGCCAGAGATGAAGAGGTCGCCAGGGAGATGAATGTCGACATGGAGTCTTTCTACCGCCTCCTGTCCGAGACGGCATCCGTCTCGCTGCTCAGCCTGGATGATCTTGGAGAGGACGACACGGATCTATCCAAGCGGAACCTGCTGGAATTCATCATCCAGGATGAACGTGACTGGCCTTCGCACAAGATCCGTTATGCCGAAGTCAGCACCATGGTGGCGAAGGCCATCCAGTCGCTGCCGGAAAAGGAGCGCATGGTGATCTCACTGTACTATTATGACGAACTCACCATGAAGGAGATCGGGCATGTCCTCAAGTTCACAGAGTCGCGGGTATCGCAGATACACACGAAGGCCGTGCTGCGATTGCGGTCCAAGATGAACAAGATTTTGAAAGAGATATGCGTGTAAAGATTTGCCTGGGAAGATACGATCAGTAGAGAAGTGCAGGAGTATTGGAGGTGTCCATGACGCTCGACAGGAACATGAAGATCCTCGTCGTTGACGATTTCTCAACCATGCGCAGGATCGTGAAAAATATCCTGAGGCAGTTGAATTTCGCCAATATCATAGAAGCAGACGATGGATCGACAGCGCTCGAGGTACTCCAGCGGGAGAAGATCGATCTGGTGGTGTCGGACTGGAATATGCCCAAGATGACCGGCCTTGAACTCCTGAAGGTTGTTCGTTCTGATGATGCCCTTAGGCACATACCGTTCCTGATGGTCACGGCTGAGGCCCAGCAGGAGAATATCATTGAGGCGGTGAAGTCAGGTGTGAGCAACTATATCGTGAAGCCTTTCACCGCGGAGACGCTCAGCCAGAAGATCAATCAGATATTCAGCAAGTAGGTGAAGACGTGGCGGACCAGACAGGCAGAAAAGCAGATCTCGATAATGAAGGCATCGTCTTTGCGGACGCCGACAAGGCCGAGCTCGACAAGGACGGGATCCCTCTCGAAAGCCGGGAGGCCATGACTGGAGGGGAGAGTGAAGACGGGACCCCTTCCGATCCGGAAACCGATGGAAAGCCGAAATCCAGAAAGAGGCTCATCGTCTTGGGTGCAGGGGGTGCGGCTTGCCTTCTCGTCCTCACCATTGTCACGAGCGTTTTCTTCCTGGGATCTCATGGGGAAACACCAACCCAGGGCTCCAGGCCGGTGAACCAGAACAAGGAGGCTGTCTTTGGTGCCGACGGGATGACGCTTGATCCGTTCATGGTCTTCTATGAAACCCGGGTTCCGAACAAATCGGGGGTGCTCATTGCACAGGTGAGCCTGAAGGTCGATCCCGCGGTGATACCCACGATACAGGGCAGGCTCTATGACATCAGGAGAATCATCTACAGGAGGTTGAGTGCTGCTGCGAGCGTGTATTCACAGACCGAGATCTCCCTGATGCTGTCGGACGATCTCATGGATTATCCCATAAAGGAAGTGGCGTTTGTCCAGTTCAGCTCCCGTTGAACATTCTCCGGCGGATGATGCCGGATTCCAGAGAACTCGCTAAGGCATAGAGGGCAGCATGGATTATTCCGGAATCGATGTCCTGATGGCCTCGAAGGACTCTTCGGACAGGCGTGCGGCTGCCACCATGCTGGGGGAGTCGGGGGATGATAGCTCCATAGAGAGGCTGGTCGTTCTGCTCAGGGACACAAACAGCGGCGTCAGGGACGCAGCCCAGAGTGCGCTCATGTTCCTGGGGGGGCAGACTGCCGTCGAGAAGGTTGCCCTGCTTGTGGCTGAGACAGATCCGGGGCTTCGCAATGCAGCCATTGATATCCTCCGCAGGATCGGGGACGACGGGATAGATGTCATGCACAGGCTTGCCATGGACGCCAACGATGACATCAGACTGTTCGTTCTTGATATCCTGGGTACCTTGGGAAATCCTGAAAGTGTAGATGTCCTCATCGGAGGACTGAAAGATCGGAATCCCAATGTCCGCAACGCCGCGGTGGTCTCTCTGGGGCTGCTCGGAGACCCCAGGGCCTTCGAGCATCTCATGCCGCTCATCGATGACGAGGAGTGGATCCGTTTCAGTGCGATCGAGGCGATGTCACATCTGCCGCATGGGGGTCTTCCGGAATTTCTGCTGGGTCAGCTCGAGAAGTGGGGGCATGACGAACTCACGGTAGCGGTCCTGCTCGAGACCATGGGCAAGATCCGGTCAAAAAAGGTCGTGACGCCACTCATTGAAATGCTGGAATACTCAGGACCCTATATCGAGATCGAGATTGTCAAGGCACTGATTAAGACAATTTCACCCGGTGAAATCGGGGACCTGCAGGGGAAGGACTCCCTCACCATAAAGTCCGCCATAGAGATGCACCTGGCAGAGGCTGAAGACGATCTGCTTGGCGATATGCTCCTCATCCTTTCCCGCATCGGCGACAGGTCCAGTGTTCAAGCCATCATCGAGTTCGCCCGGGGCATTGACCCTGATACTCAGGCCGACACGTTCGCCTCTCTGGCAGAGGCACTGTGCGGGATCAATGATGTCGATGCAATGGTCGAACTCCTTGATGAGGAGGACAATCTCAAGATTCTGGCGGTACAGGTCCTGGCGAGAATCGGCTCCCGGGAGGAAGCACTCCGGATGTGCGAGAGGGTCTTTTCCGAACAGGTCTATGCAAGGAGGGCCATGATCGATGCCCTTGCCGCCATCGGTGGCCCGGATCTCCACGACACCTTCCTCCGGCTCCTCAAGGACAGGGACGGACATGTCATGGCATCCGCTCTGCGTGCACTGGGGAGATACGGGGATCCGGAGGATATAACAGAGATAGAGCCGTTCCTGGGTCATGAATACCCCGATGTACGAGAGGCGGCCCTTGTATCGATCGTGCAGATTGGGACGGAGAAAGCGGAGGAAGTGCTTGCAGGCATGTGCGGCGACACTGACCCGGGCAGGCGAATCACCGGATTGAACGGCCTTGTCCGTATGGGGAGCGACCGGCTGGGAGAGGTTGCCGGGAGCCTCGTCGGTGATGCGGGCTGGGAGGTGAGAGCCGCTGCCCTCAGGGCTGTCCGGGACAGGGATATTGCCATCACCCCGGAAAAGCTAAAGGTTCTCATTGCTGATGAACATGAGCAGATCAGGAATACTGCCATAGACATAGCTGGTTTGAAGAAGATGGAGGATCTCAGGAATGTCCTCGAGGACACCGTGGCCGGCAACGATATGTGGGCTGCATCTCATGCCATCGAGGCCCTAGGCATGTTCAGGGACTCCCAGGCCAGAGACAGGCTCCTGGCCATGCTTGCATGTAAAGCGGATTTCCTCCGCATCACCATCCTCAGGACCCTTGGAAAGTGGGAAGAGGAGGACCTCGTTGCAGAGATAGACCCTTATCTCGACGATCCGAACCCGGACGTTGTTCGAGCTGCCATCGAGGCCATCGACAGCCTTCAGGGGGTGAGTTTCTGAGATGAAAGATCATGTGCTCGATCGCATTCGCAACATCGATGACCTCCCCACGCTGCCCTCGGTGGCTCTAGAAGTCCTGAGCCTGGCCCACCAGTCCGACGTGACCATTCAGAGCATCGCGGAAAGCATCCACAGGGATCCTCCACTGGCCGCAAAGGTATTGAGGATGGCCAATTCCGTCTTTTACCGCAGGGGGGACCGGAAGGTCGATACCCTCCATCATGCCATCATCTTCCTGGGGCTTGCCGAGATCATCAACATCACCACCTCGCTTTCGGTGTTTTCGGCTCTCAAGTCGAGAAAGACCCAGGAGGTGTCCGTACGGGAGAGTTTCTGGGACCATAGCGTGGCCACCGGCTTGATTGCGAGGCACATCGACAAGAAGCTCGGCATGCGGACCATGGGCAGGGAATTTGTGGCCGGACTTCTCCATGACATCGGAAAGATCATACTCGACCAGTACTTCCATCAGGAATTCATGGCCGCGTACAATATGTCCATAGAAAAGGACAGGCCCATGTATGAGACCGAGATGGAGATGTGCGGGACTAACCACATGGAGGTGGGGTATTTCATCGCACAGAAGTGGAACCTGCCCCCCTATCTGGCGGATGTCGTCCTGTGGCATCACCAGCCTTCCCAGGCATCATCCCGGGAGATGGCGGCGCTCATCTCGATGGCGAACCTTCTTGCAAAGGCGGCTCAACTGTCGTGCGGCGACAGGATGTCGTTCGTTCTCGCAGACCAGGAGGCCTGGAAGGTCCTCAAGGAGAGGGGGCTGCCCGTTGATGAGCTCGATATCGAGAGAATAACCTTTGAGATGGAGAGCATCGGCGATCAGGTGAAGAGCTACATAAGCACGGTCATGGAACCCTCGGACAAGGAGCAGGACAATGGATGAGAGCCTGTCCAGCTCATGCCACAAGATGACCGATGAAACCTTTATCCTGCTGCGGGACTTCATTTACGAGCAGTCCGGCATCTATTTTGGCGACAACAAGAAGGGACAGCTGGAGGCCAGGCTTGGATTGAGGCTCAGGGCCAACAATCTCGCCGACTACGACAAGTACTACTATCTCCTCAAGTATGATCCCAACGCGGCCAGGGAGCTGAGGTCTCTGTTCGACTCGGTGACCACGAATGAGACCAGCTTTTTCAGGAGCCCACCCCAGATACAGGCTTTCCAGGACAAGGTAATGCCCGAAGTCATCTCCCGCAAGGAGAAGCAGAGCGAAAAACAGATCCGGCTCTGGTCGGCAGGGTGTTCGACGGGAGAGGAGCCCTACACCATGGGGATCGTGCTCAGGCAGGTTCTGAACGATAAGGGCACGAGCTGGGATGTGAAGATCGTGGCCAGCGACATCAGCGAAAAGGCGTTACGGTCCGCCAAGGCAGCCGTCTACAGCGATTATTCCCTGCGCTCCGTACCACCTGAGATCAAGCGGGAGTTCTTCCTGTCTGAGGGGAATGCATACCGCATCATCGAGGAGGTGCGCAACCTGGTGGATCTGCAGTATCTCAACCTCAACGATACTAGGCGGATTCAGATCATGAAGGGCTTCGACGTCATCTTCTGCAGAAACGTGCTCATCTATTTTGACGACGAAGCCAAGAAACGCTTCGTGTCCCAGCTCTACGACTGCCTCAACCACGGAGGGTATCTCTTCATCGGGCATTCCGAATCACTGCACAACATATCGCGTGCCTTCAAGCTCGTGCATTTCCCGGGCGCTCTGGGATATAAAAAGGAATAGGCGGAGGGATTCATGGAAACGATCCTGATAGTGGATGATTCGACTACGGTGAGGAAGTTCCTCGCGGCGACTCTGAAGACCAGGAACTTCAAGTGCATCGAGGCCTCGGACGGCTTCGACGCACTGGAGAAGCTTTCCCAGAATCCGCAGATAAAGCTCATCATATCGGACCTGAACATGCCCAACATGGACGGCATCGAGTTCATCGGAACCATCAGGAAGGATCCCCTCTACCAGGACCTGCCCATCATCATGCTTACCACCGACTCCTCCCCGGAGAACCGCAAGCTCGCCTTCGAGGTGGGGGCGAACCTCTACCTTGTCAAGCCGTCGCCGGCGCACATCATCCTGTTCAAGGTGCAGAGCCTGCTGGAGGCGGACAAGTAAAGGAAACATGCGCACAATCCAAAGCGCGCCGGTTCCCTGGGAAAATCAAGAATCCTCCGACTGATTCATCGGCGCGGAATCGGTTTCAGTGGTCTTTTCTGTCCCGGGATCCCCCAGCGTCGGGATGGTCCTCAGTACCACCTCCACCGGCTCAGGACTTTCCAGGGCTTCATCATGATCGGGGGCAGCGAGTTCCTTGAGGCGGTTCGCAGATGGCAGGACTCGAGATTCAAAGGACCCGAGCGCCGCGTTGTAGGATTCGCCGGCCTTGACGAGGCCGTCGCGGACCCTGTCGAAGTGCCTCATGAAGGTCTTGAGGCGATCGAAGAGCTCGACGCCGGTCTCCCAGATCTTGCGGGCGTTCTCTGCGGCACTGTGCTGCTGCCAGCTCATGGCCACCGAGCGCAGTAAGGCGATGAGCGTCACGGGCGTGGCGATGAGCACCTTTCTGTCGATGCCGTCCTCGATGAGGGTCGTGTCCTTCTCCAGGGCCGAGCTGAAGAAGGCCTCGCCGGGAAGGAACAGGACCACGAAGTCGGGTGTCGGGCTGAACTGTCTCCAGTACTCCCGGGTGGACAGGCCGTACATGTGATCGCGGACAGATTTCGAATGACGGGCCAGGCATACGGCCTGGATATCCGGGTCCGTGGACTCGTATGCCTCCAGATACGACCGCAGCGGCACTTTGGCGTCAATGACCACCTGTCTGTTTCCGGGAAGCTTGATGATGAGGTCGGGCCGTTTTCTCCCTGTCTCCGTATCTGTGGAGGGCTGCTCCACGAAGTCGCAGTGGGAGGACATGCCCGAGAGCTCCACCACCCGCCTCAGGGTGATCTCTCCCCATCGGCCCCGGGCCTGCGGTTCTTTCAGTGCCGAGGCCAGGGTCCGGGTCTGGTCGGTGAGCCGTTCCTGCATCTTGACGAGCTCCCCGATGTGCCGGCTGATATCGCCGTAGGCCGCCTGACGCGAGCCCTCGATGGCCTGGATCTGGGTCTCGTAGCGCTTGAGTGATTCTTCAAGGGGTTTTACGAGGGCTTCAACGGCGCCCTGGCGCTTCTCGAAGTCGCCCTTCATTTCGGCGAGCGCAGCCTGCATGGTCCTGTCCGCCAGCTGGATGAAGGTGGCATTGTTCTGGTTCAGCGCATCCAGGGACAGGGCCTTAAAGGTCTCGGAGAGCTTTCTGCCAGCATCGTCGACCATTGCCTTCTGCTCACTCAGCGAGGCCTGGGTCTCGAGGAGCCTTGTCTCGAGCCGTGCCTGCTCGATGCGTTCCTGCTCGATGACATTCCGGGCCTCGTCGAGTTCCCGCCTGAGACGATCCTCAAGGGTCCTGACGTCCGTGTTTGCCTGCTCGGCGGCCCTCAGTTCGCCTGAATACTGAGCCCTCGCGAAGAGCCACCCGGCAAGGCCGCCGGCTGCGAACGCAAGGCTGAAAAGGACGTATTCCATGAAAACCCCCGCATGAAGAGAGCAAGAAGCTGACATAACTTAGCTCTTTCATGCAGGGTCGCACAAGCACATTCATTCAGTTCCGGGCGGCCTGCGGCATGAGTGCACCCTGCGGGACTCGCCGAGGCCTGTCCGGGGATGGCTCCGGCGACTTCAGCGCCAGGGCCCTGGCATTCTTCTCGTAGAACACGGGGGGCTCGTAAGACCAGCCGGTGGCGAGCCTGCGCTGCTCCCTCCTGATGGCAGAGACCACGATGATGCCCAGCAGCGGTGCTATGATCCTGGTCTTCCACCCGAATTCCCTGTAGATGTCGGCGAGGATCGAACCGATCATGGCATGCATCCGGGGATCATTCCGATACCACCTCTTCATGGCCCATACCGCCGCCCCGTAGGTGGTTTTCAGGTACTTGATCTCCCATTTCAGTCGTTTGCGAACGCAGGGATCCTGGTGGTTCCTGTACCTTTTCCATCCGACCAGCATGGTGCGGATCATCCGCGCCAGGCTGGGCCCGTTCACTTCGAAGTCCCGGACGAAGGCATTGCGGAGGTATCCGGTTTCCTGGCCCTCTGTTATGTGAGTGTGGCGATAGTTGAAGCGGAACTGGCCGTGGTTGTCCGCTGCCGGCCTTTCATCGTCACCCAGGAGGGTCCCGTCACTGCGGTGCTGCTCGTACAGAGGGGTTCCCGGGATCGGGGTATAGAGCATGAACTGGTGAAAGACTGCATCGTGGCTCACGGCATGATCGATGACCTTCTCGATGTTCTCCGGAGTATGGTTTTCCAGGCCGATGATGGTCGACCCGAGGACCCTTATGCCGTGGGACTGCAGCTCCTGTACGAACGGTTTCGTCTCCACGCCGCAGAGTTTTTTGTACGAGCTGTTCTCGCCCTCAAGACCCATCCAGACCCAGGATATGCCCATGCGTATGAGCTGCTCCATGGTGTATGATTTCAGTACCCGCGCAGACGAGAAGACGAAGAGGGCCCAGGCTTTCCGGTGTTCCTGCATGAGCTCCAGGAGCCTCAGCGCCCTGGTGCGGTGAAGGAGGAAGTTCTCGTCCATGACGAAGAACGCGTTCACCTTCATGGTCGCCTCTATGTCGCACATGACCCTGAACAGCTCGTCGCCCGTTTCGTAGAAATTGATGGACGATCCCTTTCCCCCGAACAGGGCGGAGGTGGAGCAGAAGTTGCAACCCATGGGGCATCCCACCGAGGGGATCAGCATGGCAGCCGTGTTTACCGGCTTGTCCGGCGTGTTTACCCCAAGGATGTGGGTGCCGAAACCGGAATATACATAGGGGTGCCTTATGGGGGCGTTCACATCGAGCCCGAGAAACGCCCTGAACCAGCGGACGCCTTCCCCCCTGCAGACATGGTCGGCATCAACCATGCGTTCGAGGTCCGGGAGGTTGGCTATGTGCCCGCCTATGACTATGGTCGTCCCGGGCCGGTGGGTCCTGATGAGTTCGCACATCTTCTTCACCTTGCCGACATTGGGGATGATGGCGCTGATGCCCACAATATCGTAGGAATGCATGGTGATTTCATCAATGAACCGATCCAGACTCGGGAAGTCCAGGAGCGTGCATGGGGCATCGAGGTTCTCCTTGATGAGCATGAGGCCGAAGGAGCGGTGGAACATGCGCAGAGAAAAGGGGCCCTGCTCCCGGGTGACCTGGTTGTGGTAGAGTTCCATGGGATTGATCTTCCGGCTCCCGTACTCGTCATCCACGGCATAGGGACCGAACACGCTTGTGAAGAGAATATTCGCTCGTGATCCTTGCGGATGCACCGGGTTCTCTGCCTTCATGGGTATTCTCCTTGGTGTGAAGATTTAGGGGGCACTATCGGTCAGATCGGCGCTGAATACTATTTAATTATTTGATTTCACATTCAAATTACATTTCATTTGCAAATGATTTACATGGGGCGGGCATAAGCCGCAGGGCTCACCGCCTGGGCAACGCGGCCTGGAGCCGGATGCTGTAGGCACCTGATCGGGTGACGATGAGATGGTCGTGAAGGCTTATGCCCACCTGTGAACAGATTTCCGTGAGCGAGCGGGTGAGCCGCAGGTCCTGCTCGGAGGCCGCCAGGGTTCCCGAGGGGTGGTTGTGAACCAGGATCAGGGCCGTGGCATTGCAGTTCATGGCTGCCTTGAGCACCTCCCGGGGATAGACGTGGGCAGCATCCACAGTACCCTCGGCCATGGTGCGGGTGTGGATGATCCTGCCGGCGGCGTTCAGGCAGATGAGCAGGAACTGCTCCCTGGCACTGCCCCCGATCTCTGCCCTCACATAGTCTGCAACATCTTCAGGGCCGGTGATCACGGTGCGGTTGTCTCCCGACGGCTCGAGATAGCGGTTCATGCATGCCCTGAACAGGGAGACGAGGGTGGATGCATGATCACCGATGCCGTTTGTCTCTTCGAGGCTTTCCTGCGGTGCGTCGAGAGCTGCCTGGAAGGACCCGAATCTTTCCAGGAGCCTCTTGGCAATGGGTTTGGTGTCTTTCCGGGGGACGGCATACGCCAGCAGCAGCTCGATGAGTTCGTGATCGGCCAGGGCCTTCCTCCCGGACTTGCGGAACCGCTCCTTGAGCCTCAATCTGTGGCCCAGGTAGTGGGGTTTTCCGGAACCTCCGGGGTTAACAGTCATGGCTGTCCTCCGTACTGCAGGTGCCCCTGAGGAAGGACCACGGCAGGACCTCGGATTCCTGTCTGGCCCTGAGGGCGAAATAGTCCGGGTTCAGCGGCCACTGCTTCAGGATGCGGGTCCAGGTTGACGCATCATGGCCTGCCAGCTCGATGAGGAGGCTCAGGAGACGGCGGTCTCCGCGGGATATGAGGGCCTGCAGGTAGGCCCACTTGGGCCCTTCAAAGCTCAGCTGGACATTGCTTTCGCCCCTGAGGCCCTTCTGAATTCGCCTTATCCGAGATTTAGCCTCCCCGGGCTCGATCATGGGCTGCCGTTCGAAGGGGGTATGCGGCTTGGGCACGAAGGTGTTGATGCTTACGCCCACCGTGCCGATCTTCCTGTTTCCACGGGATACATGGATAAAGGTCTGGCGGATGCGCTTGATGAGGTCGATGGTCTCATCCAGGTGGGATAGGTGCTCGCCGGGCAGGCCCACCATGAAATAGAGTTTGATATCGCGAATCCCTGCAGTCACGAGAGCCTTCACGTCATCCAGGATGGTCTCGTTGCGGATGTGTTTGCCAGCAGAAAATCGAAGATCTTCGGCTCCGGTTTCGGGTGCGAGGGTCACCCCCCTGACCCCTGAATCCCCCAGGGCCGCTATCAGCTCGGGGCTGATCATGCCAGGCCTGAGCGAGGGCGGTGCCACCTTCAGGCCTCGTCTGCGGATCTCGGAGAAGATGGCTGCGGCATCGGGGTGATTGTTGAGCGAGGTGCTCACCAGGCCGATCTTGTCACGGTGCGCGGCGGCCTCATCGAGGATGGGGCCGAGCCTGCCGAGGGGGACGCACCGGTAAGGCGAGTAGATCTCACGGGCACCGCAGAAGGAGCAGGTGAAGGGGCACCCCCGGGCGGTCTCCACCAGGAACATGTCGCCGAAGGCAGTCTCTCTGGTGAAGACACTGGTCCGGGCAGGGTCCGTGAGCGGGTCTGCCCGGGAGAGCCGGGGAGCGGGGCCTTCGAAGGAGGCGATGGCATCACCTTCGTTGACAGGCCTGGTGCGGGCCGGAAGGTACACACCGCCGGCAGTGCCGATCCGGTCGAGAAACTCATCATAGCCGGAGCTTGTCGTGAAAGCCCCATGAAGACTTTCCGGCAGGGTTTCCCCGTCGCCCAGGAAACAGATATCGCAGGCATCGGCCAGAGGTTCGGGATTCATGGTGATGGCGGCCCCCCCGGCCATGACGATCGGTTTACCAAGGCGCAGACTGGTGGATACCGTTATGCCGGCATCCACAAGGATGCGCACGGCTTCGATGTAGTCCATCTCGTACGAGATGGAAAAGGCAATGAGGTGGAAGTCCGAAAGAGGCCTGTCCGCCTCCACCGACCGTGTCCTGTCTGTAAAGAAGCGCTCGCACAGGATGCCCGGATGGATGTTGAAGAGCCGGTACATCTGCTGGAAACCGAGGTTGGACATGCCGACCCAGTAGGTATTGGGGTATACCAGCGCGATGTTCAGCTTGGCGCCCGGGTCCTTTCGGACTGATCCATCCTCACTCCACATCGATCCCCAAGCTCTTGATCTTGCGGTGCAGGTTGCTCCTCTCCACACCGATGAGGTCTGCGGTCCTGGATATGTTGTTGCCGCACTGGGTGAGCTTGCGTTCGATGAAGATCTTCTCGAACTCGGCCCGGGCGTCCTTGAGTTCCTGCATGTCGAAGATCCTGTCCATCTCGTTGGTTGTCCTGGTGCCCAGGGGGATGATGTCATCGGCCGTGATGGTGTTCCCCGGTGTCATGATCACGAGCCGTTCGATGATATTCTTGAGCTCCCGGACATTGCCGGGCCAGTCGTGCTGCATGAACTTCTTGACGGCGCCCTCTGTTATGTTCTTCTTGCCGCCCTTCATCGGCGAGAAGAGCTTGAGGAAATGGTCCACCAGCTCCGGTATGTCGTCACGGCGTTCGATGAGCCGGGGTACGAGGATGGGTATGACGTTCAGGCGGTAATAGAGGTCCTGCCGGAATCGCCCTTCGGCGATCTCGTGCTCCAGGTTCTTGTTGGTGGCCGTGAGGACACGCACGTCCACCTGGATGGTCTGTGAGCCACCCACCCGCTCGAAACGCTGCTCCTGAAGGATGCGGAGTATCTTGGCCTGGGTGGGCATGCTCATGTCGCCGATCTCGTCCAGGAAGAGTGTGCCGTTGTGGGCGAGGTCGAACTTGCCCCTCTTGCGCTCGGTGGCGCCGGTGAAGGCCCCCTTCTCGTGTCCGAAGAGCTCGCTTTCGATGAGCTCTTCGGGTATGGCGGCGCAGTTCACCTCCACGAAAGGATGAACGGCCCTCCTGCTGTTCTTATGGATGCGCCTGGCCACGAGTTCCTTCCCGGTGCCGTTCTCTCCCAGGATGAGCACCCATGCGTCCGTGGGAGATACCCGGTCGATCTGTTCCTTGAGCCTGAGAATTGACGGTGAATTCCCGATGATCTCGTCGTCCTTCTCGGCCTTTTTTTTCAGCAGCGCATTCTCTTCCTCCAGGGCCTTCAGGTGCAGTGTGTTGTTGATGGTGATGATGATCTTGTTGAGGTCCAGGGGCTTTTCGATGAAATCCAGGGCTCCGAGTCGCGTGGCCCGGATGGCTGTCTCGATGGATCCGTGGCCTGTCATGATGATGACCGGGAAGGCGTGCCCGTCACGCTTTATCTCCTCCAGGGTCTGCAGGCCGTCTTTGCCGGGCATCCAGATATCCAGGAGCAAGAGGTCCACGTCCTGTTTCTCTACGATCTTCTGTGCCTCCTCTCCCGATGAGGCAAGGATCGTGTTATAACCCTCGTCTTCAAGCCCTCCTTTCAGTGAGAGCCGAATGTTCTCTTCATCATCAGCGATGAGTATGGTGTATTTCATGCTCACTCCTTCACAGGCAGTTCGATACTGAATATGGTTCCTCTCGGTTCATTGTCACGCACACGGATGAATCCGTTGTGATCCGCGATGATCCGATTCACAATGCTGAGACCCAGGCCTGTGCCTCCCTTCTTGGTGGAGAAGTAGGGTTCGAACATCCGTTCCTTCACGTTCTTCGGGATCCCGGGACCGGTGTCGATGATGTCCAGGGTTGCGATATGCAGCTCCGGGTCGTAAACAGACTTGATCAGGATCCTCTTGATGGCGTAGTCGCTTCCCAGGACGGCCGTGGTGGCGTTTTCCAGCAGGTTGCCGATGGCCCTGTTCATCTGGGAGCTGTCGATATCGACCCGGGGTATGCGGTCATCCAGATCAAGGATATACTCCACCCCATGGTGGGCCTGCCGGTAGAGCGCCACCGAATCGGTCACCACCTTGTTGATGTCGTCGGGCACAGGCATGGACGTGGGCATCTTGGCGAAGGCCGAGAACTCATTGACCAGCCGCTTCATCACGTCGACCTCGTTGATGATGACCCTGGTGCATTCATCAAAGACCTCCCCGTCATCGCCGAGTTTGTCCAGATATCTCCGCCTGAGCCGCTGGGCCGAGAGCTGGATGGGGGTGAGGGGGTTCTTCACCTCATGGGCGATCCTGCGGGCCACCTCGCGCCACGCGGCCATGCGCTGCATGCGCTGGAGCTGGGTGAGGTCGTCGAACACGACGAGAACCCCCATGCTCTCGTCGCTTTCCACATGGAGCGGCGACGCCTGCCCCATGAGCGTCAGGCCCTTGCCTGCAACGGAAACGGAGAGCTGTTTGGAGACTGTCGATGAGCGGGAGTTCTTCAGGCCAGCCACCAGCTCGGTGTAGATGGGCAGGTACTCACCCGAGAGCACCTCTGAGGCAGGCCTCCCCAGCACCTTGTTGGGAATGAGCCCGAGCATCTTCTGGGCTGAAGGGTTGATGAGCGCGATCTGTTCCTGCTGGTTGATGGTGATGACCCCGGTGGAGATGGTGTTCAGGACCGTCATGATGTAGCGGTTCCGGGCGGAGATTTCGTTGTAGGCGCTTTCCAGGTTTTTCCGCGAGGTCTTCAGGTCGTCCACCATGATGTTGAAGTCATCCACCAGGATCCCCAGTTCGTCATCGGCCTGGACATCGATCCTGAAGCCCAGGTCACCCTTGGAGATCCGCTGGGTGCCCTCAACGAGCTTCTCGATGGGATTGATGAGCCCCTTGGCTATGTTCAGGGCAAACCAGACGGCGGAAAAGATGACGAGGAGTGTCACCGAGGTGAGCAGGATGATGTAGTTGGTCTTGATGGGTCCCTTGAGCCGGAGGATCTGAGAATAGTCGGAAAAGGAGCTCTTGATGAGGCTGAGCCTTCCCGAGAGGCTCTCGGGCACATAATAGTCAACCACGAGCACTCCCACCACGTCGTTCGGATTGAAGGAAGACCGGATGGGAACGATGCCTTCGATGATGTCTGCGGTTCCCTTCTGCACCACCATGGAGAGGCTCTTGCCGAGCATGGCGGACTGGACGTTGGTGGATTCGGGGCTTGGCATGGCGTCTGCCCGGATGTCGGGCGAGAGGATCTTGACGAGCTCCTCCTCCTGTGAGGAGAAGACGACCACGGAGGAGAGGCGGAAGAGGATCATCTTCTCCTTGAGCATGGAGTTAAGGATATTGAGGTTCTCCTCCTTCAGGAGCCTGCGTTCAGTGATCTCCTTGGCGATGGATGTGGCGTAGTGGATAGCGTCCACCGAGGCTTCCTGGTAGTAGATGTTCGCCACGTTCATGGATTCCTCGATAGCGCTCTCAACTTCCGTGGAGAGCCATCCCTCCATGCTCCTGTTCAGGAACACCACGCTGGCGAAGAACAGCACTGCGGTGGGGATGATGGTCAGCGTGACAAAGGCCACGACCAGCTTAATCCTGAGCCTGGTGCCAAGGACGCCTCTCCTGTGCTCCAGCATGAGCTTGACCACGTTGCGGGTCACCAGGAACACGACCAGGATCAGCAGAACGACGTTCAGGCTGATGATGGTGAAGATGACGGCATTGCTGGAAGGCACGAGGCCCAGGTTGCTCAGGTTCGTCTTGGCGATGCTCATGAGGATCATCACCAGGAGAATGGCTGCAACGATGATCATCTCCCTGGTTTTCTTGGACATGGTCTCTATCCCTTCAAACCTTCGAAGATGGTCCTGGCCAGGCGTATGTGCAGTGCATGATTGGCCCGGTAGGCCCGTATTCTTGCCTTCAGAGGGGCATGGAGCGTCCACAGGTCGCCCAGGATGTCGAGCACCTTGTGGCGGACGAATTCATCGGGGAAACGCAGGCCTCCGGGGTTGAGTATGCGTTCGCCGTCCACCACCACCGCGTTGTGCAGTCCACCGCCCATGGCAAGCCCTGCCGAGCGCATCATTTCCACATCCTGCATCCGCCCGAAGGTGCGGGCGGGGGCTATCTCTTCGGGGAAGCCCGTTCCATCAAAGGTATACTTCAGGCGGCCGATGGCCGGATCGGGAAAGTCGATC
Source organism: Thermodesulfobacteriota bacterium (assembly GCA_025454155.1). Classification (GTDB taxonomy): domain Bacteria; phylum Desulfobacterota; class Desulfomonilia; order UBA1062; family UBA1062; genus MWEI01. The sequence goes on along the minus strand of JALOOZ010000007.1, from coordinate 12,525 downwards.
TCGTAGCTGAGAGAGAACTCTCCCGGAACTGCGTCGATCCATGATGCTCCCCCATCGACGTGGAGGGTCCCGGGGATCTCTATGGGGACACACGGCAGCCCCAGGGATGCAGTGCCCGCCTCCTGGATATACCTGACCATGGCGGAGGCGGAGCCGTCCATGGCCGGGATCTCAGTCCCGGAAACCTCTATGTCGCAATCGGTGATCCCCATGCCGTACAGAGCCGCCATGAGATGCTCGATGGTGGATATCCTCACCGATCCTCTGCCGATGGTGGTATTCAGGCGTGTATCGATGACATTTGAAGGGGTTGCCTGGATGCGTTCGCCTTCCTTGATGAAGGCGATACCGTCCGAAGCCGGCCTGAGGCACAGGGTGGAGGAAACTCCCGAGTGGAGTCCCGTGCCCTCGATCAAAGTCTCTGTGCGGATGGTCCTGCGCTCCATGGCAGGTCCTAGATTATGTAAGGAGTATCCATTAGTCAAATCCTATTAATATGTGGCTGGACTCGTTGTTTGGCTTCTCATAAGAACGGCCCGGGTGCATCCCGGTGGATCGAGGGATGCGGGCATCAATATATTTCACTTGACATTAACTTTGGCCCACGACGAGTATGTGTTTTCTAAATACATCTGAAGGAGCATTCTGTGGCCGATCTCGGGACACGATTTAAATGCTACAAGTGCGGCACGAAATTCTATGACTTGGGAAAAGAACGGCCTCTCTGTCCCTCCTGTGGAGAGGATCAGAATAACGAGGACACCAAACGGATGCTCAAGAGAAAGAGGAAACGTTCACTGGCCAAGGTGAAGACCGACCTCGGGACCATGCCCGAAGGGGGCGGTGTCCCCATGGAAGCCGACGAAGAAGTGGAAGAGTATGTGCTCGATATGGAAGATATCGTTCTGGAGGAAAACGCTGATCTGGAACACTCCCAATAACGAGGTGTGATCCGGATCATTTAATGATTCTCCGGGTCGTCTGATGGATGTAAGGCTGCATCTGAGCAGGCACAAATCCCATGACCACGATGGCCGCCTGTTTCGTGACGGGCAAGGTTTTAGAGTTGACCAGGATGGCAGAATTCTTGGGGAGGACTACCTGGAGTATGGCCACCACCATCAGGGCAAGGATGAAGCCCTTCAGAAAACCGAAGAGGCCACCGAAGACGGTGTCGAATGTTGCCAGTACGGAGGCGTTCAGGATTTTCTGGAGAAAGTGCATGAAGACCTTGATGATGATGAAAAAGAAGAGGAAGACAACGATGAATCCCATGACACCCCTGACGTCTTCGACATGGAGGACCGTGAGAAACTGCGAAACCTCGATGGAAAACCTTTTTGCCAGGAGTAGGCCCCCGATGATGGCTACAAACGAAGACACGCTCTTGATCAGGCCCTGATAAACCCCCAGGCCCGTGAAGACGACGACAAGGGCGATGACGAGGATGTCCAGGGCGTTCACGGTTCAGCCTTTGTCAGTTCGATCCATGACACATCTTTCATCGCTATCTGGTACCATCCATAGGGCACCTTTCCGTATACCTTGGACATGCTGTTGGTCTTGAGGTCACACATGGATCCAGTGCCTTTCAAAGTTATGCACACGGAGCCTTCCTTCAGTTCAATGCGGGAGATGTTCTCAAAGGGGATCTGAATCCTTCCCTTGCCCCGGAGTACATTGAAGGAGGTCTTGCCGTCAAAAGTCACTGATGTGACCCGCACCTCGTTGTTGGAGGTGTCCCTTATCTTCGCGTTGAACAGGGAGTCGGCCGGCTCCTGTCCTGGAGAACCTGTCCCGCCCATTCCCATGAGGAGGAGGGAGAGGGCCACCAGAAGAACGGCACCGATGAGAAACGCAGTTTTCTTCATGACTCAATAACCTCCTTTATGACCTCTTCCGCCTGAAGGGCATGAATGAGATCGAACAAGGCTTTTCTGCGGGTTTCAGGGAAAGTCAGCCAGAGGAGCCCCCGGGAGGGGTCCTGGGTGCTTACGGTGCCCAGGCCTTCATATCCCTCGACGATATGATGGATATAAAAGATATCCTTCCGGTCGACCCTGAGGGAGACTCTGCTAAAATCCACCATGGCATTTTTGAAATACCACAAGAGATACCTGCCTGCAAGTAGCCTGCCCTGCAATCCCCGGTGTGCCGGGAGCGATTTCTCCATTTTATATAGTGAGGTAAAGCCTCACCTCCTTTTCACTGTATAATCAGGGAACAAAGATTTCTATCCCGGATATCGATGACGCAAACCGATCCTTGGAGGGGACAATAAAATCCTTGACATTGTCGAGTTTGAAATGATAGGAAAAATTGATCTGAATGAGTGAACAGCCATTCAGTCAAGGCCGTGCCGGAGAGAAGAACAAGGCCAGTTGGAAAGAGGGTGGACAGGTCGTTTTCGGATAGTTCCCGTTCCGCAGATCGTGACAGTTGATCTTGAGGGTTCGACCCGGCGGCAGGCAATGGGGTGGTATTCATGCTGCAGGTGCCTTGAGGTACGGCGGCTCAACGTTCTGGAGCATGTTGCAGGGCAGAAAAATCTTGGGCAACGGTTGAGAAGGACGGAGATTCGTTAACGAGCGCTTTCTCGGTTACCAACGTCTAAGGAGGCAGGTTTTGATAGAGATTAACTTTACCCTTATCATCCAGATAATCAATTTCCTTGCTCTCATATTCATCCTGAATATTGTCCTCTATAAGCCCATTCTGAAGGTTCTCGAGGAAAGGGAGATGAGGATTGACGGGCAGCAGCAGGAGGCCAAGAAGGTCGTTGAGGACTGCCAGTCCCTCATGGTCGATTACAATCAGAAACTCTACAATGCCAAGGTCGAGGCCATGAACGCAAAGAATGCCGCGCGCAACGAGGCTTCCTTGGAGGCGGGCGGCATCATCGAAGAGGCTCGCAAGAACGCTGAAAACATCATTGAACAGATGCAGCAGCAGATGGCAACCGAAATAGCACAGGCGAAAAAAGAACTCGAGCCTGAGCTGAGTGTCATGGCAGCAACGATCGCCCAGCAAATTTTGGGGAGGAAGGCCGCATGAAACGCAGATTCAGGAATATCCTGCCCCGGGTTATATCGATTGTCTCCGTGCTTCTGCTCGCTACCTTTGCCGTGGTTCTTGCCTCAGAAGGCGGCGGGGAAGGTTCGTCTCTGAGTACCATGATCTGGCGAGTCGTCAATTTCATCATCCTCATGGCGCTGCTTTGGAAACTCCTGGCGGACAAGATAAAGACATATTTCGTCGACCGCAGGGAAGAGATAGCCCAGATGATCGATGAGGCAGATAAGGCCAAGGCGGATGCCGAAGCCCAGTATGCCGACATACAGCAGAAGCTCAAGAACGTGGAAAAGGACATTCAGGATATCAAGGGTGCCATCATGGGCGAGCTGGGCAGCGAGAAGGCCCGCATCATCGAGGAGGGCAAGGTCGCGGCCGAGCGTATCATCCAGCAGGCCAAGTGGACTGCCGAACAGGAAGTGGTCAAGGCAAAGAACGAGCTCAAGGATCACGTGGTGGAGATGGCCGGGGACATGGCCTCAGGTATGATCACCAAGAGCATGACTCCGGATGACCAGAAGCGTATCCTGGAAGAATACCTAGAGAAGGTAGTGAGGTAACCTTGAAAGACGACGTCGTAGCCAAAAGGTATGCGAAGGCCCTCTACGACCTGGGCAGGGAAGAGGGCTTGCAGGACAAGTTCCTTGGGGACATGGAGGCTCTGGTCTCTGTTCTGGATTCCAGCGAAGAGTTCAGGGCCCTCATGGAAAGCCCTCTCTATGACATTACCCTCAAGAAAAGAATCCTTGGCCAGGTCATCACCCAGGCCAAGCTCACCAAGTACACGGAGAACTTCTTCAACATCCTGCTCGAAAAAGACCGTTTCGAATATCTGGCTTCCATCCTGGATGCCTACCGCCAGATCCTCGACGAGGCATCGGGGAGGGTGCGGGCTGCAGTGACCAGTGCAATGGAGCTCGACAAGGAAGAGATCGAGCGCATCTCCGGTGCGCTCAAGAAGGTCGTGAAGAAGGATGTGGATCTTGACGTCTCAGTGGACCCGTCGCTTATCGGTGGTCTCATCGCCGAGGTGGAGGGCATGGTGTACGACGGAAGCGTCAAGACGCAGATATCCAGATTAAAACAGAGTCTAAAAGGGGAGATATAGGATGCAGATCAGGGCGGAAGAGATAAGCAAGATTATCAAAGAGCAGATCAAGGGGTACGAGAAAGAAGTCGATGTCGCCGAGACTGGTACCATCCTGTCGGTCGGTGACGGTATCGCCCGTGTCTACGGCCTGAGAAACGTCATGTCCAGCGAACTCATCGAGTTTCCCCACGGCATCATGGGCATGGCGCTCAACCTCGAAGAGGATAACGTCGGGTGCGTGCTCTTCGGTGAGAGCGTTGGCATCAAGGAAGGTGACCAGGCCCGGCGCACCAAGAGGATCGTGGAAATTCCCGTCGGCAAGGGCATGCTGGGCCGCGTGGTGAATGCCATCGGCCAGCCCATCGACGGCAAGGGGCCCATCGAGGCCGAGGAATACCGCACGGTCGACATCAAGGCACCGGGCATCGTCAAGCGGCAGCCCGTGAAGGAGCCCCTCCAGACCGGCCTGAAATCCATAGACGCCATGACCCCCATCGGCAGAGGCCAGCGCGAGCTCATCATCGGCGACCGCCAGACCGGCAAGACCGCTCTCGCCATCGACACCATCATCAATCAGAAGGGCAACGGCGTCATATGCATCTACGTGGCCGTCGGCCAGAAGCAGTCCACCGTGGCCCAGGTCGTGGCTACCCTCGAGCAGTTCGGCGCCATGGAATATACGGTAGTGGTCGCAGCCACCGCATCTGATCCTGCACCGCTCCAGTACATCGCACCCTATTCCGGCTGCTCCTTCGGCGAATACTACCGCGACAAGGGCGGCCATGCCCTGTGCATCTACGACGACCTCACCAAGCAGGCCCAGTCCTACCGCCAGCTTTCGCTCCTGCTCAGGCGGCCCCCGGGACGCGAGGCCTTCCCCGGGGACGTGTTCTACCTGCATTCCAGGCTCCTTGAGCGCGCTGCCAAGCTGAGCGATGCACTGGGCGGCGGTTCGCTGACCGCACTGCCCATAGTCGAAACCCAGGCCGGCGACGTGTCAGCGTACATTCCGACCAACGTCATCTCCATCACCGACGGCCAGATCTTCCTGGATACCGACCTCTTCTATTCGGGCTTCAGGCCCGCCATCAACGTGGGCATCTCGGTTTCCCGGGTAGGCGGCAACGCCCAGATCAAGGCCATGAAGAAGGTCGCGGGAACCCTGCGCCTCGACCTGGCCCAGTACCGCGAGCTGGCCGCATTCGCCCAGTTCGGCTCCGACCTGGACAAGGCCACACAGGCCCAGCTGAACCGCGGCGAGCGCCTCATGGAACTGCTGAAGCAGCCCCAGTACAAGCCGCTTCCGGTCGAGCGCCAGGTGGTCATCATCTACGTGGGCACCCAGGGTCATCTCGACGAATATCCCGCATCGGCCATCAGGAAGTTCGAAGATCAGTTCTTCGCGTTCATGGACAGCAAGCACGCCGACATCCTGAAGACGGTTCGCGAGACCGGCAAGCTCGAGTCCGACACGGAAAAGGCCCTCAAAGACGCCATCGCGGAGTTCAAGAAGATTTTCGTGGCGGAATGACACAGGAGCGCACATGCCTAGCCTAAAGGACTTACGCAAGAGGATCAACTCGGTCAAGAAGACGAGGCAGATCACCTCGGCCATGCGCATGGTGGCTGCTGCCAAGCTTCGCAGGGCCCAGGCCGACATCATCGCCGCCAGGCCATATGCCATCAAGACCAGCGAGGTGCTCGTGTCCCTGGTAACCAGGACGAATCCGGACATGCACCCGCTGCTCCGCGTGCGAGAGCCGAAGCGGGCAGTGCTGGTGGTGATCGCATCCGACAGGGGGCTGTGCGGGTCGTTCAACCAGAACCTCTTCCGCAGGGCCGACGCCTTCCTCAAGGAGAACAGGGACAAGTACGAGGACCTCTCGCTGGTGCTCATCGGCAAGAGGGCCGGCGATTACTACAAGCGCAGGGATGTGAAGAAGCGGGCGACCTACGTCATAGGCAAGCCGAGCTACGCGCTGGCATCCGAGATCAGCGACGACCTCATCAAGGGCTATGTCAATGCCGAGTACGACGAGCTCACCATCTACTTCAACGAGTTCCGTTCGGCCATGACGCAGATCATGCACGAAGACAGGGTGCTGCCCGTGGAGCCCATGGAGGTGGAGGACGACATGATGAATGTCGAGTACCTCTACGAACCCTCCGAGGACGTGCTGCTGGAAGCGCTGCTGCCCTTGAGCCTCAAGATCTTCATGTACCGTGCGCTGCTGGAATCAGCCGCATCAGAGCACGGAGCGCGCATGACGGCCATGGAGAGCGCCTCCAAGAACGCAGGCGAGGTCATCGGAAAACTGAACATCAAGTACAACAGGGCACGCCAGGCGGCCATCACCACGGAGCTCATGGAAGTGGTGGGCGGAGCCGAAGCCCTGAAGGGATAACAACCTTAGGATCCTAATCGGGAGGAGTGAACATATGAACATTGGCAAGATCGCACAGGTCATCGGCGCTGTTGTGGACGTTGAGTTCCCCCAGGGAGAGCTGCCGAACATATATAACGCCCTGTTCGTGACCAACCCCTTCATCTCCAATGAAGAAGACAACCTGGTTCTCGAGGTAGCACAGCACCTTGGAAACAGGACGGTCCGTACCATCTGCATGGACTCATCCGACGGTCTGGTCAGGGGCATGCCGGTCAAGGACACCGGTGCGCCCATCTCCATCCCGGTGGGAGACGCGGTTCTTGGGCGCATCCTGAACGTCGTGGGCAAGCCCGTTGACGAGATGGGCCCGGTGAACACCGAAAAGCGGAATCCCATCCACCGTGACCCCCCGAAGTTCGTCGAGCAGAGCACATCGATTGATTCTTTCGTGACCGGCATCAAGGTCATCGACCTGTTGACCCCTTACATGAGGGGCGGCAAGATCGGCCTGTTCGGAGGCGCCGGCGTGGGCAAGACCGTGTTCATCATGGAGCTCATTCACAACATCGCCTCAAAGCATGGCGGCTATTCGGTGTTCGCCGGCGTGGGCGAGCGCACCCGCGAAGGGAACGACCTGTGGCTCGAAATGAAGGAGTCCGGTGTTATCGACAAGACCGCACTGGTGTACGGCCAGATGAACGAGCCCCCGGGAGCGCGTGCCCGCGTGGGTCTGTCAGGCCTCGCCGTCGCCGAATATTTCCGTGACGAGCAGAACCAGGACGTGCTGCTCTTCATCGACAACATCTTCCGGTTCACCCAGGCAGGCATGGAGGTGTCCGCGCTGCTTGGCCGCATGCCGTCGGCCGTGGGATACCAGCCGACCCTGGGCACCGACATGGGCGAGCTCCAGGAGCGCATCACGTCGACCACCAAGGGATCCATCACCTCGGTGCAGGCCATCTACGTGCCCGCCGACGACCTGACCGACCCGGCCCCGGCCACCACGTTCAGCCATCTGGACGCCACCACGGTTCTTTCCCGGCAGATCGTTGAGCTGGGTATCTACCCGGCCGTGGACCCGCTCGACTCCACCTCGCGCATCCTTGACCCCAAGATCGTGGGTGAGGAGCACTACAACGTCGCCCGCCAGGTGCAGCAGATCCTGCAGAAGTACAAGGAGCTGCAGGACATCATCGCGATCCTCGGCATGGACGAGCTCTCAGAAGACGACAAGCTCACCGTGTCCCGCGCCAGGAGGATACAGCGGTTCCTGTCCCAGTCCTTCAGCGTTGCCGAGCAGTTCACCGGCATGCCGGGCAAATATGTGGAGCTGAAAGACACCATCAGGGGCTTCAAGATGATCGTGGCCGGCGAGCTGGACGATCTTCCCGAGCAGGCGTTCTACATGGTGGGGCCCATCGAAGAGGTCATCGAGAAGGCGAAAAAGCTGGCCGCAGACTAAGGGAGAAGACTCATGGCTGAAGAATACATGCAGCTCGACGTGGTCACCCCCGAGAAGGCGGTGCTCAGCCGCAAGGCTTTCGAAGTGGTGGCACCGGGCTCCATGGGTGAGTTCGGGGTGCTGATCGGGCACACCCCGTTCCTGACCACCCTGAAACCCGGCCAGATCATTGTCAGGACCGAGGACCGGGACATCTACATTGCCGTCGGAGGGGGATTCGCCGAGGTCATCTCCAACCGGGTGATCATCCTGGCCGAAACGGCGGACATGGCCGAAGACATCAAGGCTGACGAGGTGAAGGCAGACATAGAGCAGGCCAGTGAGAAGCTGCGTCAGCTTGGCAGGGATGACCCGGAACACGATAAATGGGAGAAACGCCTTCACCGCGCCGAGATCAAGCTGAGGGTTCTGGAGAACTGGGAAAAGTCCAAGTAAGTATTCTTGACAGCTGCAATACATGAAGAGGGGCCTGTGAAAGGCCCCTCTTTGATTCTCAAGCTCTCTTGACTCTTTGTCTGAATCCTTCTATAAGCAGGAAGTTCAAAAACCGTGTGCGCCCATAGCTCAGCTGGATAGAGCGTTGGACTACGAATCCAAAGGTCGCAAGTTCGAGTCTTGCTGGGCGCACTCTTCCAGAGCCAATCTACGATAATCCATTTCATGACACAAAAGCTCGTGCTACCACAGGGCTACCCCGCCGGGGAACGTACAGCTCACCGTCCCCCTGGAGACCGCACCGATATAGCTGCTGTAGGTCGGGGGGCGGATGGTGTTCTTGATCTATCATCAAATTTGTCAGGGATAATGCTTCAGCTTTCCGTCTTCCTGACATGTCGGCGATACCAGAGCTTCCCCAGCCATCCATGGTAATGCCAGGCAATTGCGGGCAGAAACCCGCGAGACCTCATCCAGAACCGGTTGGGGATGCCCTCACGGGCCGGCATTGTATCCAGGGGAATCTCGGCACAGACAATGCCTTCGCCTGCGTCATGCCCCCGGCTTGCGATAACCTGGCCGAATGCATTCACAATGGCGGCGTTTCCTTCAAAGTGCCCGCGGTAGCGCAGGGGCGGCAGACCGTAAAAGGGACAATCGATACTACCGCAATGCGCTGCATGGATGACCGGCGCGCCAACAAGCCGTGCAGTATCCTGAATACAGCCTATGGCATTGAGCACATTCTGCTTCTCCCAGGGAGACTTGATGAACCCGGGCAGGATATCAGGAATGCTCCACCAGCATGACCCGCCCATGATGACATCGACCCTGCCACGGAGCCTCCGTGCGGTCATGGTGCGCATGAACTCCCAGCACATGGCAGCACCGATGCGGATTCCTTCATGACTGCCCAGCATACCGGTATCGCCCGGATCCCCGCCCTCGTAGAAGGCATTCTCCCACATGGTTGGCAGATCCTTGTCATGCCGGCCGACGAGAGTGCCGTTCGCAAAGGCCAGGTACCGGTTCCTTACCGCCCCGGTGGAGATGCGGCACAGGAAAGATCCGCCAATGACGACGCCATGCCGGGTCGAGAAATCACGCAGGAAAGATGCGGCCGCGCCGTCTTCAGTTTCAACAGCATCAGTGATCTTCGGCTCCCAGGCAACCCCGGTAGTGAAGAATTCCGGGAGCGCGATCCACTGGGATCCTTCCTGCACGGCCGACCGTGCCAGTTTTTCGCAGCTGGCTATGTTTGCTGACAAGTCCGCTATCCTGACGGCAAGCTGTATAGCTGCGACCCTGACCTGCTTTCTCATGGTTTCCTCCTTTGTCAACGAACAATTATTATACAGTAATGATGTTTAAAAAAACTAACTGGATCTGACATTAAAGAAAGGCAGGTAAAGAAGAACTCATTGATATGTTTGCCAACTTGTACATAGTATGGCAAACGTCATATTCAAGGACTGAGCATGTCATGATCCAGATTCGACCATTGGAAGACAGGGACTGGTCCGCCACTTGGCGGATAATAGAGCCCGTGTTTCGTGCTGGTGAGACCTACGCCTTCTCACCTGATATCACAATTGAAGAGGCACACAAGATCTGGGTCGAAATACCTTCATCGACCTATGTTGCAGTAGACCAAAACAAGAGTATCCTTGGCACTTACTACCTAAAGCCAAATCAACCCGCCCTAGGTGCTCATGTTTGTAACTGTGGTTATATCGTTGCTGAAAACGCTCGTGGTAACGGGATTGCGTCCGAAATGTGTGAACATTCGCAGCGTGAAGCCATAGCCCAAGGCTTCAAAGCGATGCAGTACAACTTGGTGGTTTCTACGAATGGAGGTGCTGTCAGGCTCTGGAAAAGGCATGGTTTTGATGTAATCGGTGCCTTGCCGAAGGCTTTCCGACATCCGAAAGTTGGCTTTGTGGATGCCTTTATCATGTATAAACAACTTGAAACATGATAGGCAAATCCTGTTTCAGGCCGTGATGTGGTGCGTAGAACTTTATCCGCCACTGATCATTGATGCGGATGCTCCCTTATCCCCTCCGCTCCACCCCCTCCCAGAACCGGTCCTCGATCTCCTTCTTGATCATCTTGCCGTCGATGTGGCGGGGCAGGGCATCGACGAACTCGACATGCCGGGGTATCTTGATGCTCGTGAGGTTCAGCGCCTTGAGGTGATCAACGATATCGTCCCGGCCGAGCGTCTGGCCGTCCTTGAGCTGGATGACCGCGGCAGGCACCTCGCCGAGCTCCGCATGGGGATAGCGCACCACCGCCACGTCCATGACCTTTTCATGCCTCTTGATGGCGGTCTCGATCTCGTTGGGGAAGATGTTCACACCGCCGGTGATGATCATCTCCTTCTCGCGGCCGGTGAGGAAGAGGAACCCGTCGTCGTCCAGGTGTCCCAGCAGGCCGTCGTCGAACCACAGTTCCCCGTCGATGCGCTTGAATGCGCTTTCGAGTTTTTCAGGCGAACCCACGTAGTTGAGGCTGATGGTGGTGAGGCTGCGTGTCAGCACCTTGCCATCCTTGCCCGGCGGGCACCACGTTCCCGAGTCCTCGTCGAAGATCTTCGTATCCGCGCACCTGATCTTTCCCACGCTGGCATAGCGACCCGGTTTCTCCTCGTAGTCCCTCGCCAGCAGCACCGAAGTGACCGCGGTCTCTGAAGAGCCGTAGAACTCCGTAAAGACGTTGCGGCTGCAGCCCTGCTGCCTGAAGAAGGCGTTGGTTGCCATCTTGAGTTCGGGTGTGGCGGGTGCAGCCGCACAGATGACGGTATGCATGGAACTGAGGTCGTAGCGCCTCCTGACTTCATCCGGCAAGGCCAGGATCCGCTCGAGCATGGTGGGAACCACGAAGACCCAGTTGATGCGCTCGGCCTCGATCAGCCTCAGGAACTCTTCCGGCTCGAAGCTCTTCATGGGCACACCCGTGCCCCCCAGGAGGATGAAAGGCACCCATCCCGCAATGGAGCCGGCGTGATAGAGAGGTCCAGGGATGAGGCACCGGATGTTCTTCGTGATGGGGTCCTTGATCTCGGTGCCGCCGAACCAGTACAGGAAGCTGAACTGGAGGATGAGAAAGCGCAGATATTCCTCCAGGGAAACCTTGGGGGTTTCGGCCAGGTCGCTGAAGGCATACCCGATGCTGTCGTAGTAGTTCACGTTCTTGGGCGTGCCCGTGGTGCCGCCCGTATACGGGTTCAGGGCAATGATGAGATGGGTGTCGGGCATGGTGGCGGGGGACCGCTCGAGGAGTTCGTCGTAGTCCAGCATGCTGGCAGGGGCATCGCCGCCCACTATGATATAATGTTCAATGCTCGGCAGCCTTTCTCTGAGCGCAACGATACCGGTGGCGAATTCGGCGTGGAGGATGAGTGCCCTCGGCCTCACCCGGTTGATGGCGTCGACGAGCTCTTCGCGCCCCAGGTGCCAGTTGAGGAAGGGCATGGGACAGCCGATGAGCGAGCACGCGAAGAAGGCCTCGAAGAACTCGCTGCAGTTGTACAGCAGCTCCGCACACCTGTCCTTCGGTTTCAGGCCGAGGCCCTGCAGGGCATTGGAGAGCCTGAGGACGCGGTTCTTCATGGCCGCATAGGTGAAGCGCCTGCCCTCGGAGATGATGGCCTCCCGGTCCCCGAACACATCCCACATGGACAGCATGAAGTTCGGCGTAATGTCCCCCAGTCTGAAGTTCGCGAGGTCTCTGATGGTCTTGAGGTGTCCGGTCCTCGATCCCGTACCCACCAGGATGCGGAGGGTGTTCAGTCCTCCCCACTGGGTATAGAAGGTCTTCAGAAGGCCCGATGTCTGCTCCATGCCAGCCAGCGTCGGGATTGCCCCTGCGAAGCTCCTGAAACTCTTGTCCCCCATGCAGTACCTCCGTGTTTTAAAAGTTATTTCAAATAATCAGGCCCATGTGTCTGCATGCGCCCATATGCGCTTCGAGAGTCCCCTGACGGCTGACCCCATTGAGCAGGGGGGGTCCTTAAGTGCCGAACAGCTCCCTCACCTTGTTCCTCAGGATCTTGCCCACGGGGCTCAGGGGAAAGG